>NZ_JAUOPW010000050.1:0-4554 GCF_030547795.1 Colwellia sp. 5_MG-2023
TTACCGTGATCAACGTGACCGATTGTACCAACGTTAACATGCGGTTTATTACGTTCAAATTTTTCTTTAGCCATTTTAAAATACCTCTGGGTATAGAATTAAGTTTAATTTTACGTTTACTTTATATAGTAAATAAATTTAGGAAATAAAAAGATAGGGTCATCTAAGGAATGGTGCTGATAGGCAGATTCGAACTGCCGACCTCACCCTTACCAAGGGTGCGCTCTACCAACTGAGCCATATCAGCATTCATGTACAAAGATTGGAGCGGGTGGCGGGAATCGAACCCGCTTCATCAGCTTGGAAGGCTGAGGTAATAGCCAGTATACGACACCCGCTAACTCTATCAGTTTATCTCTGCTTAGATTTATATTTGCATTACAAAAATAAATCTAAAAAATATGGTGGAGGGAGGTGGATTCGAACCACCGAAGGCGGAGCCGTCAGATTTACAGTCTGATCCCTTTGGCCACTCGGGAACCCCTCCAGTATATTTACCTATATCACTAACTAATAGTGAATAGTATTAATGGTGCCGACTGCCGGAGTCGAACTGGCGACCTACTGATTACAAGTCAGTTGCTCTACCAACTGAGCTAAGTCGGCACTACATTAAGTGGTGCGAATTCTAGAGCAATGTTTTGTCCCTTGCAAGTCCAAATTTCAAAAATATCGATGTTTTTTTTACTTTAATGATTCTTTAGTGCGTGTTTGATGTTTTTTTATCCAAAGCAACTAAGTAAATTACTTTATCGGCTCTATATAAGTCTCTAATCCATCAAAAACCAGTTCTGTAATTATTGTCGTTTTATGCGCCATCAATCGCGCAAGAGATATACCATTTCCACCAGTAATAATTACTTCATCAAGTATGTCACCTTGCTTTTCTATATTCGATATAGCGAGTTGAATAGCTCCAACTGTTGCAGCCCAAGCAGCATTATGTACATTCTCAGAAGTGTTTAATCCAAACACTAAGCTTTCTTTTTCTACTTGGTTTGCTTTAACTTGTGTAGTTTCTGATAAAACACTTGAAATCAATACCTTAATACCTGCTAATATCCAACCACCTTGATGTTGTCCTGAAGCTTTTAGAAAATCAATTGTTGTTGCCGTACCGGCATCTATTATTAATATATTTTTATTTGGATAACGTTTAGCTCCACCAAGTAAAGCTAACCACCTATCTACTCCTAATTGATTAGGATCTTTATAACCAGAGTTAACCTTACCTTTCTTTATTTCACTATATATTTGCTGATAGATAACATTATTATTTCGACACCAAACATCTATTTTATCCGTAACTTCTTTATTACTTACACTTGCAACAAGAAGCTTTGTTACACCTCGGAAATTATCATTTAAAAAGGTATTTGAAATTAAATCATTTAAAACCGCTTGTTGCGCGCTTCTTATACCCTTATCAATAAAACAAAATTTTGTCCTAGTATTACCAATATCCAATAATATTAACACTCATCACCTCTAAGGCTGACTTCACCACCATATACGGTCTGTCCTTTTCCATCCACTTCCAAAAGTAGAGCGCCTTGTGGATTAACTCCTCGGTAGATACCTCTTGTAACACGATCACCCGTTATTAATTTAACTTTCTTATCCTTATAAAAATCTCTGGCGTGCCATTCATCAAGTATTCCAGCTAATCCTTCGTTTTGATATTGCTCTAATCTTTGTAATAGATGATAAATTAAATGAGCACTTAATAAGTTTCTATCTATTTTGGTGTCACTATGGCTTTGTAAATCTGTCCACTTTTGATTGATTCTAGTTGCTGCTTGTTGAGGTATATCAACATTAATACCAATACCAATAATACTATGGCTAGGCTCTAAAGCTTGTCCTTCTAGATCAATCAAAATTCCTGCTAATTTCACACCATCCAAATAAATATCATTCGGCCATTTCAGCTGTACATTAATTGCTGTTGATGAATAAATTGCATCACTAACTGCTAATGCAGTGACTAGACTAAGCCCCATAGCAGCAGATAACCCTTGCTCTAAGTGCCAATAGATCGATAAATAAATTTGTGAACCAAACGGAGAGACCCATTCTCGCCCACGGCGTCCTCTGCCTGCACTTTGGTATTCGGCAATACATACTTGCCCATGAGTTAATTGATTTGGTAAACGTCGTAATAAATAACTATTGGTAGAGTCAATTAAACTATGAACTTCAACTGTCGGTATTAAACTGCCCTTAGGTATCGCTGCAACAATTTTACTATGATCTAATAAAGATAATGGTTTAGATAATTTATAACCTTTGCCTGTAACACTATAGATATCTAACTCCATATCAATTAGTGCTTTGATATGTTTTGATATAGCAGCACGACTTATATTTAATTCTTCACCTAGTGTTTGGCCAGAAACAAATTGCCCTCCTGAAAGTGCTTTAATTAAGTATTCTTTAACTACTTTTGTCATAATGTTACTTACCCCAATCAACTATTGGTAAATCTGTAAACTTTCGCTCTCCATGCGAAGTTACCATGCGTACTTCTGGTGAAAGTAGTATTTCGAATTTTTTATACGTTTGCTTTTGAACAAATTGTGCTAAAGCTAAAATATCTTTACCGTAATCACTTTCATGATTTACTAATACTAAGGCTTGGTGCTGATGTACACCCACGTGATTTTTACAGTAACCTTTTAAACCTGCTTGCTCAATTAACCAGCCAGCTGCAAGTTTTACAGTACCATCATCTTGAGAATAAAATGGAATACTTGGATAGATATTCTTTAAACTAGTCAGCTTATCAACACTAACAATCGGGTTTTTGAAAAAGCTTCCCGCATTCGGGAGTTTATCAGGGTCAGGCAATTTAGCTTGTCGTAAACTGATAACTTTATTCATAATATCACGAGCACTAGTATCAAGAGGTAATTCGTTCAAACCTGAATAGGATAAATTGGCTTGCCATTTCTTAGGGAGTTTTAAGACTACCTCAGTTATAACACCTTTATTAAGTAAATCATTTTTAAATATACTATCTCGATAAGAAAAACAACAATCTTGATTACTTAAAGTGGTAAGAGTTTTACTTGAAAAATCAAACCACGTCACTTCTACACAAAAATCGGACAGCTCCACACCATAAGCACCAATATTCTGTACAGGAGAAGCACCTACGCTACCCGGAATCAACGCAAGATTTTCTAAACCATAAACACCATTATTAATACATAAACAAACAACTTCATGCCAATTTTCACCTGCACCAACTCGAACAAAGTAGTTATCAGTTGTTTCAGTAATATCGATCCCTTTAAAATCTGGTTTAATGATAATAGGTGCTTGAGTATCGACAAATAAAGTATTACTACCCTCACCAAGAATATAAAATGGACTTAACGACAAATCAGGTAAAGACTCTAAATCAGATAGAGTTTGCGGAAAATATACTATTGGGCAAATACTTTTCACATTAAAACTATTATTTTTTCGCAAAGAAAATTGCTTGCTTGATTTCATATCTATTCTATTATTCAATTTAGATAGTGTTATTGTACTGAATATTTATATCAACACCAGTTAAAGCAAGTACTAAGCTATAAAAGATCCACTCACGAACTAACACATACTATTTTCGTATTATTATTCAAAGCGTGAACAATACAATAATGTTGTAAATTAAATTGAACTTTAAAGGATAAAGGGACTCTTACTTAATAGTTATGTTATCCCTTAGTGTTTCATGTTTATGCATCTATTTTTATAGATGCATTTTTTTTGCTTTTTTTAGCGATATAAAGAAGTAATAACTTTACATTTTTTTACAATAACATCCACAACGACTAAACATAGTCACACTATCACTTCATAGAATTAACTTTATCAAGTTCTGAGCCATATATAGTTTCTCATCTGAGCTGATATTAGATTATAAAACTGTTGAAATTAGTAGATGCACCTTGCATGAATATAGATGTAATGAGAAAACACTTATCTTTAATTTCCGAACGAACATTATTAGGAAGACATGTCTTATTATTGTTGATGGTGTAGCATGGCTCCAAGAGCAGTTGATATGACAGAATAAACCCACTAATCAATGCTTTAAAGGGGATGATGACATCGTTGATTCTTGCTGTAGCGCATGGGGAACACTCATATAAGATATAGAGAGAGAGTTAAAAACTCTGCTCTAGAGATTGAAAACCCAGACAGCAAAAAACCCGACTCTTTCGAATCGGGCTTCTCTAAATAGAAGTTTAGCAATGTCCTACTCTCACATGGGAACTCCCACACTACCATCGGCGCTACTGCGTTTCACTTCTGAGTTCGGAATGGAGTCAGGTGGTACCACAGCGCTATTGTCGCTAAACAAAAAAATTCAATCTTAGAAAGCTGTAAATATCGTTTTATTCTTTATTCTTATTCAAGTAACACGTAAGTACGTGTGTTTTCTATTCATGTCAGTCTTCATACAATGCACTTCATAGCTCTAAAAAACTACTTGGGTGTTGTATGGTTAAGCCTCACGGGCAATTAGTATCAGTTAGCTCAAGACCTCACAGCCCTTAC
>NZ_JAUOPW010000051.1:0-3975 GCF_030547795.1 Colwellia sp. 5_MG-2023
TTCTCATGCGGCTATTTTTAGCGCTTCGAGCGAGTTTTTCTAATTCTTTTGAAGTCATGATGAAAAAGGAATAATTATAAAGTCCAATTAGATCACAAAATTAATCAAATTGGTATTACTATTAAATAGTACCGACATAAGAACAGTACAGGAGCTACTAGGGTACAACGATGTTAAAACGACTCAAATTTATACTCATGTTATAGGTCAGCATTCTTCTGGAATTTTAAGCCCTATTGATAGACTTAAGCATTAGAAAAAATATTGAACCTTATATTGCTGCTCATGTAGAAGAGTAATATCTTCTTCAGACCACATAAAATGGGTACGTATTTATGATATTCTTTATTTTTATACAAATAAAAATTGACTACCCCCACACTCATTTCAATAAAGAATTCACATACAACACGAGTTTTATTTTTCAAAATGCGAGCGTACGTAAAATCTGATAAAAAAAATAGCGTGAAAACTGATTTAGGCAGACACAAAATCGTGCCAACTTTTTGGTAAGCTTTTGAATCCCTTTTATTTAAAGGGCTGTAGAGCAATGAATTTTAAATATTTTATTTAAGGTGCAATAGTACCTAAATATCCCCCTTTTCAACCAAAATAAAGTACCTCTGATTTGTTGTCCTACTAAATATCAAAATAATTTTTATAGAAAACTTTATGTTATACAATCTTCAAATGCTTTAAACCAGATAAAGAAAAATTCCCCGTAGAACACTCTTGAATATGATTTGACCACCAAGCCATTAATTTACGTCTACGCTCCATGTAATCAGTACGATTATATGCTCTACGTACTTGATTTTCGTCCAAATGAGCTAATGCGGACTCTATTACGTCGTAATCATGTCCTTGTTCATTTAAAGTACTACTTGCAACCGAACGTAAGCCGTGAGCGGTTTGAACATTATGTAAGCCCATACGCCTAAATGCTTTATTGACTGTTTCTTTATTGATGTGACCTTGTCCATGCACGAAAGACGGAAAAACATATACACCATCACCGGTTAAAGGTTTAAGTACTTCCAGTAAATTTAATGTTTGCTCTGACAAAGGTATTAGATGTGGTTTATCCATTTTCATAACATCTGCAGGAATTGTCCATAATTTTTTATTTATATCGATATCAGCCCATTTTGTACTGGCAGCTTCATTCGATCGAGTTATGGTGTGTAACTGCCATTCAATTAAACAGCGTGTTACCCTTTTTAGCTCTGCATTATTAATCAATTGTAGTAACCAGGGTAATCTATCTGGTGTAATAGCTGGGTGTGATTTGGCTTTTACTTTTTTAAAGGCAGAAGTTATACCTGACAATGGATTAAGGCCAATACGGCCTGTATTAGCCGCATAATTCATTACCTCATTAATACGACTACAAAGGCGTTTAGCCAAATCATTCTTCCCTTGTGCTTCTACTTTTTTAACGACTTCAATTACACGTTGAGGTTTTAACTCTCCGATAGGAATCGCCCCTAGTTCTTTAAATAGATGATTTTCAAAGGCTCGTTTAATGAGTTTTGATTGCTTAATAGCAACATTAGTTTCTTTTATCGCAAACCATTCATCAAATACTGATTTAAAACTGTTGTTTAAAGCAAACCGCTTTTTCTGGAGTTCTTCTTCACGATGTTTTTTAGGATCAATATTTTGTGCTAATAGCTCTCTAGCCTCTTTTCGCTGTGTTCTAGCATTGGCTAAGCTAACCGATGGATAACTACCAAAACTCAAGGTGGTTTTGTTTTTAGTTATCGGATTGGTGTATCGCAAGTGCCATATTTTAGATCCGCTAGGCTTTATTAAAAGCTGTAACCCCTCTCCGTCTGCAAGTTTAATGGTTTTATTACTATTACCTTTCGCTTGCTTGATTTGAGTATCAGTCAATGGGTTCGTTCTAGCTGCCATACTAGTATGCCTTTTTACTTAAGTGGTACGTTTTATTAAAAATATGGCCACAATCAAAAAAACAGTAAAACTTATTAATAATTGTTTTAATTGGTTTTTTTATTGTTTAGGTGGTACACCATTTTTTAATACTAAGTGGTACGTCAATTAAACAGGATTAAGAATTTACTATTTAAAAGAGTACGTACCACTTAATGTACCACTTTGCATGTGGTATGTCACGATGGGTTATGAAGTGCTATGAAAGCAGGCTCTAATCTTTACAGCCTGCTTTATAAAGGCTTGGAGCCTCTTGACACTTTATGAAGTATATCTATTTTTAGTAGATATAGAATATGGCGGTGAGGGAGGGATTCGAACCCTCGAAGGCTTGCGCCTTACACACTTTCCAGGCGTGCTCCTTCGGCCACTCGGACACCTCACCAGTAACAAGCTGCGCTATAGTAGATAAAAACGAACTAACACGCAAGCGGAACTCATTAGTAATCGAACAAAACTGCACAAATGTTTATAATTCACACGGTTATGTTAAGTCTACTCAATGAAGCTAAGCTAAATTAAGCGTTCCCCTTCACTGCCAGTTTATTTTCTGCAGCAAAATTTAACATTCTATGTAATGGAACTAAGGCTTTTTTAGCAAGCTCGCTATCGACAGTGATTTCTTTACCTACAGGGCTCTCTAACGCTTCAGCAATAGACTTTAGGCCATTCATTGCCATCCATGGGCAACTTGCGCAACTACGACATGTAGCTCCATTACCACCCGTTGGTGCTGCAACAAAAGTTTTATCTGGATTAGCTTGTTCCATTTTGTAAAAAATACCCTGATCAGTCGCCACAATAAAGTGTTGATTTGGCATTTCTTGGCTAGCTTTTATCAATTGACTGGTTGAGCCTACGGCATCAGCTAATGCGACTACATTAGCCGGTGACTCAGGATGAACTAATACCGCAGCATCAGGATATTGAATTTTTAAATCTCGTAAAGCTTTCGCTTTAAATTCATCATGAACAATACAAGCGCCCTGCCACATTAACATTTGAGCACCTGTTTCTTTTTCAATATAGGCACCTAAATGACGATCTGGCCCCCATAAGATAGGCTTTCCTTCGCTTTCTAGCATTTCAACAATTTCTAACGCAATACTTGACGTAACAACCCAATCAGCACGGGCTTTAACAGCCGCAGAAGTATTAGCGTATACAACAACAGTATGATCAGGATGTTGATCACAGAATGCGGAAAACTCTTCAATAGGACAACCTAGATCTAATGAACAAGTTGCCTCTAGCTCAGGCATTAGCACTGTTTTTTCTGGGGTTAAAATCTTTGCGGTTTCCCCCATAAACTTAACACCTGCAACAATTAAAGTGTCTGCTGGATGTTGATTACCAAAACGTGCCATTTCTAAAGAATCAGCAACACAGCCCCCTGTTTCTTCAGCAAGCGCTTGAATTTCGGGATCAGTGTAATAATGAGCGACTAAAACTGCATTTTTTTCAATTAATAATGCTTTAATTCTCGCAATATATTGTGCTTTTTCATCATTATTTAATAATTCAGGTTTCGCTGGAAATTGAAAATCAAAATCAACAGCTGCATTAATTTGGCTCATTTTAGCTCTCTATATATAACAAGTATAAATGTCTTTAAACGGCGTAATTATAAGGGAACGACTAAGTAATGTGTAGTACTTTGAACGATTAGCCCCGAGTTTAAAAGCTTGTAAAAGACTAATAAGATATAAAGCAGTATTCTTTGTTAAAAGATTTACAAGTATTGGAATAGTTGCTTGACCGTAAATGTTCGAACATTAGATTACTTGATTGAGCAGTTAAAAGCCTGATCTTGGTTTGGTTTATTTGTAAGAACTGAAGAAGTATAAAAAAGTGGTCGGCCGTGAAGAATTTAAACCTTCGACTAACTTGATTTAGTTGGTTAAAAGCCAAGGCTTATTTTTTGGTACTTAAAAGCTATAAGAAAAGTGGTCGGCCGTGAAGGATTTGAACCTTCGACAAATTGGTTAAAAGCCAACTGCTCTACCAACTGAGCTAACG
>NZ_JAUOPW010000052.1:0-3880 GCF_030547795.1 Colwellia sp. 5_MG-2023
ACGTGTATTGTGATCAGGCGACTGAAGTCGCCCCTACAAAATGTTCGACGACGGAGTCGAATATTATCACCGTAGGGGCGAATTTATTCGCCTAATAATGGGACATAACATAATACCAATGTTATTGGCGTGTATTGTGATCAGGCGACTGAAGTCGCCCCTACAAAATGTTCGACAACGGAGTCGAATATTATCACCGTAGGGGCGAATTTATTCGCCTAATATTGAGATATAACATAATGAAGAGTTATTGACGTGTATTGTGATCAGGCGACTGAAGTCGCCCCTACAAAATGTTCGACGACGGAGTCGAATATTATCACCGTAGGGACGAATTTATTCGCCTAATAATGAGATGTATCATAATGAAGAGTTATTGGCGTGTATTGTGAACAGGCGGCTATAAATATATTATAAAATCGAAAATCTATTAAAAAGTTAACACTTTATTACTAAAGACTAGTATTCATTATCGTCGCTTTATTCAAATATCTGTTGATACCATTTGTCCATAGATTCAAATAATTCTATCGTCGCCTTTCTACTCGGCTCAAGGAACTCATCACTAGACTTTTCTAAGCGATTTAACATATCACTACTACTATCTTTTACATTATTCCAAGCCTCATTCGCAAAGTTCGCAGAATCTTGTTTTCCTTGTTCTAAGCAGGCTTGCATATCAAACTCTTCTTGAGTATCAAATAGAATATTGGCATCTTCATTTAATACCTGTTTATCATCACAATATTGACTTATCTCTAAATAAGTTAACGTACCAATAACAGCAACGGTGCCAATGGTTGCAGCAGAAGCAGCCGTTATCGCTACTTTTTTTCCTGACCGCTTAATAAAACGCTTTGACACATTAGCACTTTTTACTTTATGTCTGGTTTGCATCTTTTGCATAATTTTTTTGGAATGGGTTAAACTTGCTAAGCTTTCAATAGGCACAGCCGCATAGCCAAATAATGAAAAAAGACTAGTAAAAAAGAATTTAACCGCGATAAAAGCAAAAAAAGAGATAACAAAAATAGTAGAAAATACAGATTTCATAACCTTAGCCCTACACTGATTATTTAATAGCTTAAGTAATACTAACATTAACTTAGCTTTTAAAATAATTGTACAAGAAAAGTTATAATTAATTTAAAGATCTTTCATTAAAAATATTGATTGTTGTAACTAAGACTTAAATCTACATAAATTTTTATGGCCATTATCTTACTTATGTAGACTCACAGCCTGCTCGATTAAGTAAAACACCTTTTTTTACCCAAGTGTTATTTTTAGCCATCACTTCTAGCCTAGCCCAGTTTTGAAACTCTTTTATACTACAATTTTTAGAAACTGAAGGCGTATTTCCTACGACAGTTTGATAGGTTACTTTTTTGTCATCTATGTCACGTACTTCACGTACAGACCAATTTTTACCTAATGCACCGTTACTATAAAAACAATTTTTATTTACCGGTATTTTACTCTTATTTATATTTTGAGCTGCATTATCTAATGCTAAATCAAAAATCAATGCCAGCTCTTCTGAACTAACATCAATATATGAATCTAAATGAATTAAAGCTGCACTGAAGTCTTCATGACTTAAGTTATTGGATTTATTTTCAGAGTGGAAACTGTGAAAATAAAAATATGCTGGATATCGACGCCAATAAAATAAATTATTAAAAATGACACCACTAATTAAAATAACAACAAGATTAAAAGATAATACTTCAAAAATGAGAGCAAAGTTAAAACTATGTTCTTGCCCTGACAATATGATAAATAAGGCGGTTGCCGCACCAGGAGGATGAATACTACGTGTCAAATACATAATAACAATAGCACCACCAACAGCCAGTGAACTAGCCAGAATAACATCAGGAATATAAAGTAGTGCCAAATACCCCACTACAGCAGAAAAAATATGACCACACACAATATTCCAAGGCTGTGATAAAGCACTGTGTGGGGTAACAAAAATTAGAACTGCTGTTGCTCCTAAAGAAGTAAATAGGATATGACTATGCGGATCGGTTAATGCCGAACTTGTGATGATATAACTACAATATATCCCTATGATACTACCAATACTAGAAATTATTTTTTCATAAAATGAGGTATTAGATGTTTCAATTCCTATCATTTTAATAATATGAGTAAATACCTTAAATTTTTTAATTTCCACCTAAGCCTTACTCCCACGGCTAGATGCTAAGACTAAAACATAAGAGAACTTAAACGCTAATCCAGTTAAGATAAGTGTGAAATGCCAAAACATAGTCCAACCCAGTGAAAGTTCAATTAATGAAACAAACAAAATATAAACAGCTACTAGCACAACTAGAAATGTTAATACCATGCTAAAAACACCTAATTTATACATTTAATTAACTCTCAAAACTAAAATCTGTGTAAAGGATAATAAAAGTTAAAACTTATGTATAATGAATAATAACCATACTTAACTTCAATTATTTTTATACATGGACATAATACTTGCTAAAACATTTTTAGAAATAATGAGCACGGGTACATTTGTTGAAGCTGCTCGTCGATTACATATAACTCAAACCGCCGTAACCACTAGAATAAAAAACTTGGAAAGCCAGCTAGACTGTAAATTATTTATAAGGAATCGCTCAGGCGCGCAATTAACAAGAGAAGGAGAAGTATTTTCAACATATGCTTTAACACTTGTACAAACATGGCAAAAAGCGCAGGATCAACTGAAGCTACCTATGAATTTAACAGAATCAATTCATATTGGAGCAGATATCAGTTTATGGAATCCAATCATGATCGAGTGGTTAGAAGAGATTACAGCTACTCTACCAAATATAAACGTGCATATCGAAGTAGATAAAACGGCAGGGTTGATCAAAAAATTAAAAGAAAATAAACTGGATGCTATAGTAGTTCATCTACCGAATTACTTTTCAGGATTGGTTGTTGAACAAATAGTCGAAGAAAAGCTTATACATGTTCGTTCAACCATCACCCCCTCCCCTTATTTATTTATCGATTGGGGGGACGACTTTAAAAACCAATTAGATTCAGTATTACCCTTATCACGTCAGGCTACTCTCAGTTTTAATCTAGGACCAATGGCATTAAAATATATATTGAAAAATGGTGGTAATGGATACTTTAGAACTCGCGTAGTGGAACCTCATTTACAATCAGGAAAACTTGAAAGAGTACTAAACTCACCAGAATTTTCTTATCCAATTTATGTAATCTATCAAGAAGATAATATGAAAGAAACTTTACCTAATGTG
This sequence comes from Colwellia sp. 5_MG-2023, assembly GCF_030547795.1. Lineage (NCBI taxonomy): Bacteria > Pseudomonadati > Pseudomonadota > Gammaproteobacteria > Alteromonadales > Colwelliaceae > Colwellia > Colwellia sp. 5_MG-2023. The sequence continues at coordinate 3,279 of NZ_JAUOPW010000052.1, forward strand.
ATTACCTGCCTCAATCAAAGTTTTAACAATAATAACTCATGGTTAATTTAATATATAAAAATCAAATTTTACGCCTGACAGTAAAAAGGCCTTCCCTTATATAATAAAGAGTAAAGCTTAACCATGTTCTTTACCCACCTGGGCTTAACTAGCATAAGCCACACTACCTTGGGAGTGATATTGATGTATATATGTACTTGTTCTGTGTTTATTTATTAAAACCCAGACAGCAAAAAGCCCGACTCTTTTGAATCGGGTTTCTCTAAATAGAAGTTTAGCAATGTCCTACTGACGTGCATGGATGCACTAATGCCGTGAGTGCAGGATGCACAGGAACGGTCTCACATAAAGAGAAGAACACCCACACGCTTATACCTTCGAGCGCTACTGCGTTTCAGTTCTGAGCGCCGCGGCAGTATGAACGAATTCCCTACATGGATGTAGGAAATTAGAACAACGCAGGAGCAGTTGTCGAGGAGTCAGGTAACTTTATCTCTGAAAGCAAAAAACCCGTAGCATCAGCTACGGGCTTCTCTAAATAGAAGTTTAGCAATGTCCTACTCTCACATGGGAACTCCCACACTACCATCGGCGCTACTGCG
>NZ_JAUOPW010000053.1:0-3664 GCF_030547795.1 Colwellia sp. 5_MG-2023
GGAATTGGTAGACACAAGGGATTTAAAATCCCTCGCCGAAAAGCGTGCCGGTTCAAGTCCGGCTCCGGGTACCATTTTAAAAATATCTCAAATATTTTTACAGTATTTAATATCAGCAAATATAGTAAATAGTTTATTTTCCTCCGTTATTTTATAAAATCACTATTTATCTGTCATACATCTCATATTATTCAGGTAATAATTTCTTAGCAATATAGAATACAAGAATAAATAGTTAGTATTGAGTCAAACATTAGTAATTCATTACCATTCATTTCATACAAAATTCACCTTGCTATAGAGACGTTATAAAGAAATAATCAGTACTACTTAGATAACTCCTCCTTAATTTTCATCGTTCTTATTCATATTCTTTAGCCTAATTCCTTCTTATATTATAGTTAACTCCTGAGTACTTTAATGGTAAAGTTTATGCTTAATTCATAGAGAGGATAAAAAATGAAATTAGCTTCAACAAAAATCATCACAGTATGCGCACTTATTTTTGCAACTAATAGTGCTATTGCAACACCAGCAACGTCTGAAAAGCATGCTAACAAAGCTAACGAGTTACGCCATGCCGTATTCACTATGCTAGGTGCAAATATGGGTGCATTAGGCGCCATGGCTAAAGGAAAGATCCCATTTGATGCAAAGGTAGTCGAAAAAAATTCAATTCGTATTAATCAGCTTTCATTTATGATTGCTGATTACACGAGTACTGATACAAGTGCTTATAAAGTAGACACTACAGCATTGCCAGATGTGTGGACTAAGCGTGAAGCCTTTGAAAAAAGAATTAATGATTTAACAATAGCATCTGAAAAGCTTGTTAAAGCATCTACATCAGGTGATGAGTCGGCAATTAAAGCAGCTATTGGCGGTGTAGGAAAGACGTGTGGCGGATGTCACGATAACTTTAGAGAAGAATAACACTCAAGCCCGTCCTGTAAAAAATAAAAGCTAATATAGCTATACAAGGCCTGAATAACATATATGTTGTTATTCAGGCCTTTTTGTTTGTACTAATAATAAAACTCTTCTTCGACTGGTACATTCAAGACTAACAACCAATATAAGAAAACGGCAACAACTAATATTATTACTAAAGCCACAAATAATTTAGATGATTTAATACCTTTTTTATTTTCGGCACTGTCACTACTTTTATATCCTGTGATCATTGGTACAATCAAATTCGCTTTTTTTACCAGCAAATAATAAAAAGCAGCACTTATATGTAATACAGATACAATAATAATAATATCAAAAACATTATGATGAATTAATGACATAATACTCTGAATCGAACTACTTGCACTTGCATAGTAAGGTCCAGAAGTAAAAATATCATCGTTCATAAATAGCCCGCTAATCGCTTGTGATAAAACTAACGTCAACATCAATACCACCATTAACCCACCAAGAGGATTATGACCAACAGTAGTATAGTTTTTTTCTTGTCTGAAGTTTTTTAAATAGTGTAAAAGCGCTTTTTTATTGGGTATAAATTGAGTGAACTTCGCATAGCGAGTACCAAATACCCCCCATATTATGCGAAATATAATCAAGCCTAAAATAAAGTAGCCTATTTTTAAATGCCAATCTATTAAGTTTCGTTCGCCATCTGATGTATACCAAGCAGCAAAAAGTGAAATAACAAGACACCAATGAAATAGTCTAACAGGAAGATCCCAAACTAATAATTTATTTTTCATTATTTAATTTATGTTGAACAACGATAATAACATTATAAATAATGAACAACTATTGTGAAACCTCTTATTTATTAAAAGGTAAATAGACAGTTTTAGCCGTAGATCAATATATTATGATAGTGAATTTGACGCTTATAAATACACTAACACGCTGAGCGCATACTCATAATATTAAAGATAAATTAATAAAATTAATAAGGACACTCGCTTATAGTCACCATGAAACAATTGTCTAAAGTCTTTTGTTAACAAATTTGAGCGACTGTCCTGTCCCTATTCTTTTAACGGGGACAGGTGTACATTAAATTAACCGGTACTTTTGTAGCTTACTATTCGGTTTTTCAGGAATAGTCATTTCAATTAAAGCGGCGTCCATCGCTGGTTTAAGGTAGCGTTCTCTAAAGTGCTTGCGATCTTTAAGTTTCAACTTTTCTTGTAATTGCTTTCTATTTAAAGATATATCAGATTGTCTTAATACATTTATCAAGGCTTTAACTTGTGGTGTTTCTTGTGGGGTTGTGTTTTTTTCTATTGGCGCCAGTGATCGTGCAGGTTCTTTATTTAAAAATAAGCTATTGTCTATTTTTAAAATAGTACTTAAGGTATTTTCGAGAATATACTCGATAAAAACTGAAGAATCCCCCGTGTCGGTGCTTTCATTTATTGCACTATTATACTGCTGTTTAGTTGCCTCTATAAATTTTTCCACAGGAAATAATATAAATAACGGATTCCATTGCTTAAGTATTTTAGATTGCCATAAAGAGGCAATGCGACTATTACCTTCAACAAAAGGATGGATAAATTTAAGTTCGTAGTGAAATACTGAGCTTTTTATTAGCGGGTGTTCAGTCGATGTAGACAACCAGCTAAAAAGATCTTCCATCATCTGTGGAATATGCAAAGCTTGCGGGGCTACTTTCAATTTTTTGCTATTGATAGTGTTATTCGTCCGATAGTTATCAGTTGTATTTTCTTGAGACAATATAAGCGCTTTATGTGCTGTCAAAAAGTCATCGCATAAATTAATATCCCAATTATTCATCTGTTCATAGACTTCAATGGAATTATTTACTTTTTTGATTATTTCTTCAGATAAATCAATGTCGTCTTTATGATAAATTGTGTTTATCTGCGCCTTTGTCAAGGTAACATTGTCATTAAGTAGTGCGTTTTTAACCTGTTTTACCAGAGCATCTTGCTTACTTTGCAAGATATCTTTTTCGTTGTACATTATAGAGAGTTTGCCGATAGCTTCTGCAATATCTGAAATATAGTGAATGATTTTTGATGTGACTGTAAACGGAGGTTGAAATTGACTCATGAGATAATAAATTTTAAGCTTTAATTCTACCTACAAGATACGCTAATCAAGAGGGTTAGTATAATTAAAATTCTTAATTAACCTTAATTATGGATAATGTTAGAACGATTTACTCATCGAGTAAATCGTTTTTTTTGACTGAAAACGATTGAGGGTAAACACGATAGGCCACTGTATCAGGCTGATTTTGCCTGTAATCTTTCGTTGAAATTACTTAATATGAGTATAAGACTTTCGTTATCATCCAAGATAAGCTGTAGTCAAAATGTTAAATAGTGAGGCTAAACTTACCGATTTTTCGGTATTAGCACATTACCTTTATGTCCTTTTAAAATAAGGGATGTAGATGGGGGGCATTAAGATATATTTGATTGTGGTAGCTAGTTTTTTTGATAAACTGTGAGTATCTAACCCTTTTATTCGACGACCATGTTAAGCATTAAAATCGAACAATAAAAATTAAAATTAATAAGGACACTCGCTTATAGTCAGAACAAAACCAAAATTAAAAAACATAGATGAAATACCGATTTTTAGACGTGCGGAAGTTTAACCGTGATATAGGTAGGTGGTTATTATGGTTAGGGTTATTGTTAAATGGTTACGCTAGAAGTTTATCACA
>NZ_JAUOPW010000054.1:0-3271 GCF_030547795.1 Colwellia sp. 5_MG-2023
AAAAACTACTTGGGTGTTGTATGGTTAAGCCTCACGGGCAATTAGTATCAGTTAGCTCAAGACCTCACAGCCCTTACACACCTGACCTATCAACGTTGTAGTCTCCAACGACCCTTTAGGGAGCTTAAAGCTCCAGTGAGAACTCATCTCAAAGCCTGCTTCCCGCTTAGATGCTTTCAGCGGTTATCAGTTCCGAACGTAGCTACCGGGCAATGCTATTGGCATAACAACCCGAACACCAGCGGTTCGTCCACTCCGGTCCTCTCGTACTAGGAGCAGCCCTCTTCAATTCTCAAACGCCCACGGCAGATAGGGACCGAACTGTCTCACGACGTTCTAAACCCAGCTCGCGTACCACTTTAAATGGCGAACAGCCATACCCTTGGGACCGACTTCAGCCCCAGGATGTGATGAGCCGACATCGAGGTGCCAAACACCGCCGTCGATATGAACTCTTGGGCGGTATCAGCCTGTTATCCCCGGAGTACCTTTTATCCGTTGAGCGATGGCCCTTCCATACAGAACCACCGGATCACTATGACCTACTTTCGTACCTGCTCGACGTGTCTGTCTCGCAGTTAAGCTGGCTTATGCCATTGCACTAACCGTATGATGTCCGACCATACTTAGCCAACCTTCGTGCTCCTCCGTTACTCTTTGGGAGGAGACCGCCCCAGTCAAACTACCCACCAGACAGTGTCCCCAAGCCCGATTAGGGCCCTAGGTTAGAACATCACGCATACAAGGGTGGTATTTCAAGATTGGCTCCACAAAATCTAGCGACTCTGTTTCAACGCCTCCCACCTATCCTACACATGTAGGAGCAATGTTCACTGTCAAGCTATAGTAAAGGTTCACGGGGTCTTTCCGTCTAGCCGCGGGTATACGGCATCTTAACCGCAAATTCAATTTCACTGAGTCTCGGGTGGAGACAGTGTGGCCATGATTACGCCATTCGTGCAGGTCGGAACTTACCCGACAAGGAATTTCGCTACCTTAGGACCGTTATAGTTACGGCCGCCGTTTACCGGGGCTTCGATCATCAGCTTCGTCCGAAAACTAACCGAATCAATTAACCTTCCGGCACCGGGCAGGCGTCACACCGTATACGTCATCTTTCGATTTTGCACAGTGCTGTGTTTTTAATAAACAGTTCCAGCCACCTGGTTACTTCGACTCTCATGTGCTTACGGAGCAAGTCCTTCACACTAGAGAGCGTACCTTCTCCCGAAGTTACGGTACTATTTTGCCTAGTTCCTTCACCCGAGTTCTCTCAAGCGCCTTAGTATTCTCTACCTAACCACCTGTGTCGGTTTGGGGTACGGTTCCTATATATCTGAAGCTTAGAAGCTTTTCCTGGAAGCATGGCATCAATGACTTCATGTCCGTAGACACTCGTCTCGAGTCTCAGTGTTAACAGCAACCCGGATTTACCTAAGTCACCCACCTACATTCTTTCACACGGACTACCAACGCCGTGCTCATCTAGCCTACTCCGTCCCTCCTTCGCAATATATAGAAGTACAGAAATATTAATCTGTTTCCCATCGACTACGCGTTTCCGCCTCGCCTTAGGGGCCGACTTACCCTGCCCTGATTAACATGGGACAGGAAACCTTGGTCTTTCGGCGGGGGAGTTTTTCACTCCCCTTATCGTTACTCATGTCAGCATTCGCACTTGTGATACCTCCAGCAAACTTCTCAATTCACCTTCAACGGCTTACACAACGCTCCCCTACCACTCATAATAAATTATGAATCCGCAGCTTCGGTGACTAGTTTAGCCCCGTTACATCTTCCGCGCAGACCGACTCGACTAGTGAGCTATTACGCTTTCTTTAAAGGATGGCTGCTTCTAAGCCAACCTCCTAGCTGTCTATGCCTTTCCACATCGTTTCCCACTTAACTAGTACTTTGGGACCTTAGCTGGCGGTCTGGGTTGTTTCCCTCTTCACAACGGACGTTAGCACCCGCAGTGTGTCTCCCGCATATCACTCATTGGTATTCGGAGTTTGCAAAGGGTTGGTAAGTCGGGATGACCCCCTAGCCTTAACAGTGCTCTACCCCCAATGGTGTTCGTGCGAGGCTCTACCTAAATAGATTTCGGGGAGAACCAGCTATCTCCCGGCTTGATTAGCCTTTCACTCCGACCCACAAGTCATCACCGCATTTTTCAACATACGTGTGTTCGGTCCTCCAGTTGATGTTACTCAACCTTCAACCTGCCCATGGGTAGATCGCCGGGTTTCGGGTCTATACCCTGCAACTAAACGCGCAGTTAACACTCGCTTTCGCTACGGCTCCCCTAATCGGTTAACCTTGCTACAGAATATAAGTCGCTGACCCATTATACAAAAGGTACGCAGTCACCAGACTAAATCTGGCTCCCACTGCTTGTACGTATGCGGTTTCAGGTTCTATTTCACTCCCCTCACAGGGGTTCTTTTCGCCTTTCCCTCACGGTACTGGTTCACTATCGGTCAGTTAGTAGTATTTAGCCTTGGAGGATGGTCCCCCCATATTCAGACAAAGTTTCACGTGCTCCGTCCTACTCGATTTCACTTAAAGGTTGCTTTAGTGTACGGGACTATCACCCTGTATCGTCTTACTTTCCAGTAAGTTCCACTAGCGCCCAATAAGCTTAAGGGCTGATTCGCGTTCGCTCGCCGCTACTAACGAAATCTCGGTTGATTTCTTTTCCTCGGGGTACTTAGATGTTTCAGTTCTCCCGGTTCGCCTCGTTAACCTATGTATTCAGTTAACGATACCTATCTTATGATAAGTGGGTTTCCCCATTCGGACATCTTTGGCTATAACGGTTTTTATCACCTCACCAAAGCTTTTCGCAGATTAACACGTCCTTCATCGCCTCTAACTGCCAAGGCATCCACCACATACGCTTAGTCACTTAACCATACAACCCTAAGTAGTCTTTTCTTAAAAGAATCAATTACGAAGTACACCGTGGTGACTAAACCACAGTAATTGTAAAGTCTGACATTTTCACGTACTCAATATATCCGAAGATATAAGATGAGTTACTTGATAAGACATCTTTGCTCTAAGAGCAAGTATGAATTCGATAATACATCCTTGGGGGGATGCATTATCACCATCACAACATTCACGATAAGAGAATGTTATAACAGCTTGGTATTTATACTTACGTTAAACAACAGCGCGACACCGTGTTCAACATATAAATACCGATATTTATATCAGCTTTCCAGATTGTTAAAGAACTCATTTTTAACGCACATTCGGTTAAAAA
>NZ_JAUOPW010000055.1:0-2913 GCF_030547795.1 Colwellia sp. 5_MG-2023
AGTTTTTAATAGAAATAAAAAAGCCTCAACATTGCTGTTGAGGCTTCATTATGAATGGTGCCGACTGCCGGAGTCGAACTGGCGACCTACTGATTACAAGGCCGCTACTTGGCGTGTATAACGTCACTGTTTATGCGGATTAACTACATGAATAATAACTTAAATTACAATAATAGCTGATATATTAACTCGTTAAAATTAAGACCAAACTCTCTTTATTTCAGAGAATTCGTTCTCAAATAGACAGTTGGCTTCCAGCTAACAATGACTTCAGGTACTACTTTATTATTTGTTTCATAAATGAATACATTATCGAGCAATTAAAAATGCCGGTATTGAAGATTTTCGTGTTCATGATTTTCGCCATACGTGTGCTAGTAGATTAGTGCAAAATGGTATGACGGTTCAGGAAACAGCACATATTTTAGGACATTCAAATATCGCAACTACCATGCGTTATGCACACCTAGAGCAAAATAAGGTTGCTGAGAAAATGAGAGCATTGATAGATCGGTTTAATGATTGATTTCTTATTTTAAAAAGGATTATTTCAGAACCAGATAAAGCAGACAGTAATTACCTTACCTTAACTTAGTTTAATAGAAAATTATTAATGGTTAATAAGTTAAGGTAGATATGAAGAATGTTGTCTGATTTATCTGTTATTCAATAAACTGCCTAATCAAGGGGATTAGATTATTGATAGTAGCATTTTTAAACTTAATGAAATGAGTAAAAATGCAAAGATCTTTTTCAATATATTTATTGGTAAATGTTGCACTAATTTCGCTCCATACGGAGCTGCTATAAAGCTTGTAATCGAGATAAGAAAAACCGCAGGTAAGTAAACAAATCCATATGAATAGTTATAATCAAAATCACTATTCCATCCGTTAATTAAGTACCCTAATGTCCCAGCTACAGATATAGGTAATCCTATCGCTGCTGATGTGGCAATTGCCTTTTTAATATCTATATTCTTTGAAGTAAGGTAAGGAACAGTTAAAGAACCACCACCAATTGAAACTAGTGCTGATATCGCGCCAATACCTGTAGATACAAAGAGTAAATTATTGTTATTGATATCATTAACTACATGGTCAGTTTGTTTTTTAATTAACATTTTTACGGCTATGTAGCTCATGAATACTGTAAAGAATAGGGCTAAATAGAACGAACTTAAGTGTGAAGCTAAAAACGTAGAAGAAAAAGTACCAACTATCACCCCTATTGACATTAATTTTACTATTCTCCAATTTATTGCATTGTGCTTTTGATGTGCGAGTAAGCTTGAAAAGGATGTAATGATAATAGATGCCATTGAAGTACCTAATGCTAAATGCATTACCGTATCAGTATGAATACCCTGCTGTAAAAATATGAATGTTAGTACTGGCACCATAATGCCACCGCCACCCACACCAAGTAATCCAGCTATAAATCCAACAATTGAACCTAATAATAAAAAAAATAATACCCACTCAATTCCTATCATTTACAAATCCTTAATAGTTTAAAAAAGAAAATTGTATATAAAAAGGTAAGTGATAACATATCGACTAATCGACAATCAATATTGAAAATATGCCAGAATTAATAGCGATAGCTCCATCAAAAGAAAGCGAGCAAGAATTAAACAACCCGATAACAGTTGTAAGCCGAGCTATAACAATGAATTCAGTTGTAATTAAGCACAAGCATAGTTGGGGTCAGTTTGTTTATGCGCATTCAGGTGTATTAGCTGTTTCGACACCTTTAAACCGATATATTGTGCCTCCTGAACAAGGTGTATGGCTATTACCTGAAGTTGAACATGAGGTTACTGCGATCAGTGATGTTCAGTTAACCAGCTTCTATTTTGATGTTACTTTACTTGATGCTCTACCTGATGAATGTTGTGTTTTAAACGTTAATGATTTTTTAAAAGCACTAATAAAAGAAGCAAATAATATTAAAAGTGATTATCAATGGAATAGCACGGATGGTCGATTGTTATATTTAATATTAGATAGGTTAACTCTGGCACCTAACGAAATATTCCAACTTCCTTATCCTAAAGATCATCGCTTAATTACTCTGTTAAGAGAAATACAAGCATCACCTGAAAACAATAATACCTTAGGTGAATGGGGGAACATTGTTGGAGCTTCTGCTAGAACCTTATCAAGATTATTTAAAAAAGAAACTGGATTAAGTTATAGCGAATGGCGACAGCGTTTAAATATTCAAATAGCAATTACTCAATTATCACTTGGTAAATCAATTACCAGTATATCCCTACACCTTGGTTATGAATCACCATCATCTTTTATTCATATGTTTAGAACTAAAACAGGAATAACACCAAGTTTTTATCGAGAGAACAAACGAAATTGGTAACTCAATTTTATAGCAGAATAACCGACAGTCATTTATTAAACTAACTTTAATATAAAATTACTTAATCTTTAATACACCGAACTAGTTTGATAATAATTTATCTGTTTTTTATCTGCTATTCATTGTTAAATTTTAATCAATTGCAGTATAAACCAACGGCTATAACTGGTGCTAATACCCAGTTCGGATATTTACACCATCAACTAATTTACCCTAATAAAATTCACCCGCAGTTTTAGTGAGTTGTACTTCAAACCATTTACCCTAAGCAACGGATTAAATCCTTATATCCCGTAGAAAACACTTAATAAACCTGTGTATTCTGATGGAATTACCCTAATACCCAATGTACCCTAATAGGGTTTATTCAAAACAGGGTGTATTTTGTTCCTATTGATTAAGAATTTAACCAATCGATAGATACAAAAAAGCCCCAACCGAAGTTAGGGCTTGAATGAATGGTGCCGACTGCCGGAGTCGAACTGGCGACCTACTGATTACAAGTCAGTTGCTCTACCAACTGAGCTAAGTCGG
>NZ_JAUOPW010000056.1:0-1763 GCF_030547795.1 Colwellia sp. 5_MG-2023
ACTCAGATCAGTAATACCATTCTTCACTTCTAAAACTGATTGTTGCATTTTATCTACAAATAAGTTGAATCCTTTTGCTACTTGTCCAACTTCATCTTCAGAATATAATTTTAAACGGCGAGTTAAGTCACCTTCACCTTGGCTAATGTCATCTAAGGCATTTGCGGTATCACATAAGGGGCGGGTGATTTTAGCGGAAACATAAAGACTGATAAAAATCACAAGTACGATCAAAGCAGCACCAACAGTTCCTATAAGCACCATGGCTTTATTAATACTTGTATCAATCTTCATTCGAATGCTGGCAACTTCACTTTCAATATCATCAATATAAAAACCCGAGCCTACCATCCATTGAAATTTTTCTATTGGTTTTGCATATCCTAATTTTGCAACATCCCTATTGATAGATGGTTTGTTCCACATAAATTCAACATAATCACCCCCTTTTTTAGCACTCTCTATTAGTTTTTTGATGAAAGGAGTACCTTGAGGATCTTTGGCATCATAGAGGTTTTTCCCTTCAAGTTCGGGTTGTGCTGAGTGCACGACATTTTCACCATTATATTGAAAAACAAATATATAACCATCACTTGATTCACCATAATCAATACTACGCAAATAGCCTGCGACTTCATTTTTTATTTGCTCATCATTAATCCCACTCGCTTGTTCAACTAAACTGCTCACGGCAGACAATGATATATCAACGTAATTTTTAAGGGTGGCTCGTTTATCCTCCATCATAGTAATTTTAGTATTTTTAACTTGTTCTTCGCCAAGTTCCTGGAGTTGGATATTGACCAAAAACATAATAATTAATACTGCGAGCGTTATAGGAGCTATTGTAAGCAACAAAATTCTTTGCTTAATACTTAATGTGTTCATGATCACCCTTACTGGTTGGTGTGCTTTATAAGCAGGTAAAACTAAACGTTAAATTGATAGAAGATTTCAACATACCTATTTATAAATATTTATTTCTACAAAGTAGTACGTATAAAACTTTATTTTAGTATTAGAAATGACTCTAATCGATAAAAATTAATATTCATAAGTGACGTGAATTCAATCTAACCGACACATACTTTATTTAAAGCATCTACTTACATTGTAGGAAATATTATTATAATTTCCACTTTTTCATAATATTTCTAACTGCTTTTGATGTCAAAGCTTATTGTTTAAGTTAATGTTTAGGCTGTGTTTTATGATGGTAAATATAAGGAATAGCTTTTTGAACTTGCCTTATAACTATAGGTTTACCATTTTTGAAGCTATTAGGTTGCATCGGATTTAACGTTAAGTTTTCTATCCAATTATTACCACTGGTCATTTGAATGGGGGGCAAGGAGATTGAGTAAAGTTGTATCACTATCGAGTTCTGGTAATACTTTGCTTGCACTAAATGATACTCTTGGTTTTATATTTTACTCACCTATTTTGTCGCGCTGGCTCAAGTAACCTTATAATCACTAATAGAGGTATTATTATCAGTAGGTTGGTTTGTTATGGCTACATTTCTAAAAGTATCAAACCGCGCTTGCGTCATAAACTCTTCAAATAACATGGCGTATCTTCTCATAAACGGATGCTATTTTAGTTCAACTTAGCAGCTTGTTTACGCTTGAAGACGGGGATATTGTTGCCGGTAGTGAGTTTATAGGTAAAGTAAAAAAGGCAATCAAACACTTATCTCTGCTTCATGGTTGGCTAGCTAAACCTATATATAAGTGTATTAATAAGAGCGTTAGTTTATTACG
>NZ_JAUOPW010000058.1:0-1576 GCF_030547795.1 Colwellia sp. 5_MG-2023
CAGAAGCTGTTAATTAACCCATAAGAAAGTTACAAACAAATTAACCAAAGCAGCTCTGTACTAAATATGTTAACGGCAGCACTAAAATTAACTTGAATATTTTTTTTAAAAAAAACAAAATAAAAAGTAACAGGCTGTTAAATAACTAAATTAAAATACTTTTTATTGTTTTTATACTTTTATTTAGATAGGTTTTATAGCATTACTTTGTGTTGGTAGACCCCATATTAAACCACTTATAAATGACAATATATTCGTGATTCTGAATTTGCTTCCACACCTCAAACGTTATGCTGCTTAGCAATAGGGAATTCGTATTAACACGCCTTGGGAATGACGAGAGAAGATCCTTAGAAAATAATAAAAAAGAGCTAAACCTTCACAGTTTAGCTCTTATAAACAAAAGAGTTATTATGTATTATTAACCAAGAAGACTTAATGCTGCTTGTGGTAATTGGTTAGACTGAGCCAATATAGTAGTACCCGCTTGTTGCAATATTTGGTTTTTCGTCATTGTTGCTGTTTCTGAAGCAAAATCAGTATCTTCAATACGGCTTCGTGACGCTGATACATTTTCTGCTACATTAGACAAGTTACTAATAGTGTGGCTAAAACGGTTTTGAACCGCACCTAAATCAGCACGTTGACTATCAATTTGTGCTAACGCTGCATCAATAGTTTGTATTGCAGATTGTGCACCAACACTTGTTGTACCCGATATATCGATATCTTCGACAGATGTTAAGGCACCTGTACCACCTGTTGCCGCAAGTGCTACACCACCCGCGCCTTTACCTAATATTTCATTAACGGTTGTACCTGAAATACCAATTTTATCAGGAGAAGATAAACTTATAGAAGATGAAACTGACATATTAGCATTAGCACTTGCTAACAATGCACCAGTATTTAGATTATTATTTAATGATAAGGTTGAAGTTGTAGTAGTAGACCCTGCAACTTCAATACCATCAACATCTTCAGCTTTTAAAGTGAGTGTCGTGCCATCAACAATAGCATCATAGCCGTCAGCCTGTAAATCTTCTGCTAAGCGCTCAATATCACCACCGTAATCAGCTAAGTCGTAATCATCTACAGCATTACCACCTTTCATCATATTTATGGTGCCATCATCACCGGAAGATAATGCACTAATTGTAACATCTAATTTAGCCGTTGCTGTTACACCCGTTGCTTTAGCATTAATTGCATCTGCAATATCGGCAGCGCCTATATCAGCAGCTACTGTGACTTCAGTACCATTCATACTTATTGTATCATTAGTTACATCACCAAGCTGAGTATCTAAAATTGTAGCTTCCGCAGCTACACCCAAAACGGTACCAGAACCTGCAACGCCATAAGCTCCTATAGAGTCTGCAGCCATATTACCTAACGAAACATTAATGGTTTCATTCGCATTTGAACCTACTTGGAATTGTTTTGTACCAAAAGTACCATCAAGTAATGCTGTAGCACCAAACTTAGTGGTTTCAGAGATACGGGTTAATTCTTGTTGCAGTGCACCTACTTCTTTTTGAAGCGCGGCACGGTCATCTGCACCATTTGAGCCGTT
>NZ_JAUOPW010000059.1:0-1534 GCF_030547795.1 Colwellia sp. 5_MG-2023
GTTTCGTTTTGTGCGTTGCTCTTACTCGCTGCCCTTGTGGCTTGTGCTTCAGAGGAAATAGTTTTACTCACACCACTCAGCACTTTGACTAAGTCTTCAGCTTTTGAGTATTTTAAGTAGTAAACACGGGTATTGCCGTTAGTTTCTAATTCACTGTCAAGTCGCTTCACTAAACGCACAACGCGCTCACGTGCTTTAACTTCACCGCTAACAATAACGCTATTACTACGGTCATCAGCAACAATCGTTGGAATTAAAAATGTCGCTTGCGTAGTTTTACCACCGCTTGGCTTATTCATTGCCTCGATAATACGCACCATTTCACCCGCAGATGCATATTGTAATTTAATAATTTCTACGTCTTGGTCACCCGCTCTATCAACACGCTCAATGATGTTCACTAAACGATTAACCGTTGCCGCTGTGCCCGTTAACATAATCACGTTTGCCGGGTCATAGTTTGTGACGTTACCACCACCTGCTTGGTCAGACAGTTGACGTAATAACGGCACCAGCTCACGTACCGTCACATTCTTTACTTCAACAATACGTGTCACCATTTCATCGCCAATAAGACTGCCGCCACTATCAACCACCGGAATCGCCGAGGTCTTAGCATCTTTATTACGAATGATTTTTACAATGTTATTTTCACGCTCAATCGCAGAAAAACCATACACCGCCAACACGTTTAAGAAAAACTGGTAGTACTGCTCTTCTGATAATAAGTCATAACTGCGCACGTTAATTTTACCACGCACGTTCGGGTCAACAATCATGGTCTTTTTCAAGTTTTTACCCACAATAGTGACAAACTCGACAATTTCAGTGTCTTTAAAGCTTGGTGAATACTCCGCCGCGCTCGCTTGTCCCACGGCAAAAATACCGCTAAAGCTCAATGCGGTCACTAAAACCAAACTCAATGATTGAAGTTGCTTAAACTTGTGGCGTAATGGCTTAACCACAATGGCGTTTAAGGTTGTGCCCATGAAAAATTCCTTATTGCTTCTTTGCTATCCACGATGAATACCAAAGGTTAATACTAATGGCTCACACTCAAGATAAGTGCAAACGTTAATGCTAAAATAGGTTGTTATTCAATACTAAACATTATTTCAATCAGCTCGTTGTTTCGCTCAACTAACAATGAAATGTTTTGTGCTGTTTTTAAGGCTGACATTGCTTGTGCTGCCTCTAAAGGCACCAATAAATCATGCCCATTCATTTGTGTTGCCACATCGCCTGACTTTAAGCCCGATAAAGCAAAAAACTCAGGGTTTTTGCCTGGTGATAAGCGATACCCCGAAATCTGACCGTTTTTACGTGCCGGGGTGATGCGCAAGTAATCCGTTATTTTCCCTGGGTTGTTGTTTAAATCATTACGTAATGACTGTGCCGCTTGTTTGAAATCATTATTCTTGCGTTGGTCAATAACAGTGCCTTTCGTTGCGGCCACTTTCGGACCACTTTTTTCAGCGCGCGTCGCCTTAGCCGCATTCGCATTACTCGCTTTTTTATGAGACACACTTTGCGC
>NZ_JAUOPW010000006.1:0-168359 GCF_030547795.1 Colwellia sp. 5_MG-2023
GTTTTCTATATGGGCGTTTTTGTAGAGGCGTTTGTAGGGGCGACTTCAGTCGCCTGTTCACAATACACATCAATAACGCTGTATTATGTTATTCTCATTATTAGGCGAATAAATTCGCCTCTACGATAATTATATTCAACTCCTTCGTAGGGTTTATTCTTTATCGGACGAATAAATTCGCCCCTACGGTGATGATAATTAATTCTTTCGTTGGACGTTTTTGTAGGGGCGTTTGTAGGGGCGACTTCAGTCGCCTGAGCAGGATATACAAGGTGTATTTTAAAAAGCAGTTGTTACTCTTTAAATTTAAACTAACTAATGGGTTGAACTTTCATCAAAATAAATAGAGAACTCGCTGCCCTCTCCCCATTTGCTGGTAATCACTAATTCAGCTTTATGGTGAAGTAATACATGTTTAACTATTGCTAACCCTAGTCCTGAGCCTCCGGTATCGCGAGAGCGAGACTTATCAATACGATAAAAACGTTCTGTTAATCGATTTAATTGTTCAGATTTAATACCATCGCCATTATCTTTGACGCTAAATATCATTTTATCGCCATTTTTTTGCCAACTAATTTCAATAGTGCCGTGAGGTTGAGTATAAGCAATGGCATTAGAAATTAAATTGGTACACGCACTTTTCAATTCAGTTTCAATACCATAAATACCGATACCATGGGTAATATTAGTACGAATTTCATGCTGTTTTATTTGATTTAGCCACTTTGCATCTTCAACAAGATTTTCGATAAGGCTTGGCATATCAACAGGCTTCATCGCATCATCATCACGATTATTTTCTACTTTAGACAAACTCAGTAATTGTTCAACCAAGCGCTCCATTCGAGATACCTGCCCCTCAATGGTACAAAATACTTTTTGCCAATGGGAGTCTAACGCATATTCAGTTTCCTGAATCATTTCAACGTAACCACGAACAACCGTGAGTGGCGTTTTAAGTTCATGAGACACATTAGCTACAAACTCGCGTCGCATTTTTTTCATACGGTGATATTTAGCAATAGCACGAGACATTAAAAAAACACGTTCCCCACCAAAAGACATTACTGATATTTCAAGTTGTAGCTCATCATTAATAGGTGAAGTAATTAAACAAGGTGATTCAAAATTATCTTGGGATAAATATTCTGACAATACAGGATCAATAAGTAACTGCTCAATATGCTTACCAATGTCATCAGGAAAATTAACACCCAGTAAACGCTGTGCCTTTTTATTACCCGAAACAATTAATAAATCGTTAGATAAGATAAGCGCTGCATCAGGTAAAGCCTCTATTCCTGAGTGAAAACGAAAGTCTGACTTATCTTCAATATTTAAATGAGTTTGCATTATTTATACTTGCTATGTTGGTTATTAATCATATTGTTTGACAACAATATTTAGTTTTTAGACTTTTGGACTGTTTTACCCGAAAAGCGGTAACCTGCACCACGGACAGTTTGAATAAAATCTTCATGGCCCGCGCCTGAAATAGCTTTTCTTAAACGTCGGATATGAACATCAACGGTTCTATCTTCAACATAAACATTGGTTCCCCAGACATTATCCAGCAGTTGTTCGCGTGAATAAACACGTTCTGTATGAGTCATAAAGAAATGCAATAATCGAAACTCTGTTGGTCCCAAATCTAAGGCATCTTCATTGATAGTGACATGATGAGATACAGGATCTAACTTTAAACCATGAAACTCTACTTTTTCAGCTAGTAATGTCGGAGACACACGTCTAATTACGGCTTTAATACGGGCAATCAATTCTTTAGGTGAAAAAGGTTTAGTAACATAGTCATCAACACCTGCATCAAGGCCTTTCACTTTATCATCTTCATCAGCACGAGCGGTCAGCATGATAATAGGAATATTACGACTATATTCTCCTTGTTTTAATTCTTTAGCTAACTTGACACCACTTCCGCCAGGTAACATCCAATCAAGTAAAATTAGATCAGGGTATGGCTCAACAATTTTTTCTTTCGCTTCTTTTATATCAACAGCTTCGACCGAGTTAAAACCATTTTGTTCTAAAACAAAGGTGATCATTTCCCTGATTGGAGTTTCATCTTCAACAACTAAAATGTAACCACTCATACATATACCTTAAAATATATTTACGTCACGTAATTTTCAATGTTGCTATTATGCACAACAAAAATGACACTTTTGTGACAATAAACTAAGTGAAATACTTAATTACTTACCTTAAGTAACCACTTAGTACGTTTTATCTACTTAAATACTCACTTAAAAAACAAAAAAAGCCGCAATGCGACTTTTTTATGAAAAACTACTGTAAATATCCATCCGTTAATGACTGTTCATGCATAATGTTAATATCTTATCAAACGGTCATGACTCCCTAAAAGAATATCCCCCTGATAACTTACACACGCCCTCTAAAATACAACGCTAATCTTATATAAAGTTGACATTAAAAGTCATATTGAATACCCACACCTAAATAATCAGCATCCTGATTTTCAGTTTTCAGCTCAAACCTTGTATAAAAAGCATAAAGTTTCGTATTACTTGCTAGCTTATAATCAATGCCAGCAGTTAGGCCAGAATTCTTCTCACTCCCTTTATAATCAGCCATCTGATATTGACCTTTAAGCGTTGAAGCACCAATAGTATATTTAGCTGAAATCATCACGCCATCCATTTCAGCACCGGTATCAATATCCTCTTGATTTTGAATTACCAACCCTACAATAACATCTGAAATTTTAGTTTGTACCGTCGCTCTGAACGTATCAAAACCTTTAACCTCAGCGTCATAAGCGATTGCTGCATATAGCTGAGATTTTTTCAGGTTTTTATCACCATAAAAAGCTCCGATAGATAGTGCGTCTTCACTATCTACTGAATCCTCCAACATATAGGTTACACCTAATTGGAAACCATTAAATTTAGGGGACTTATAAGTAACAGTATCACTCAAACGATTTTCACCCGCCCAAAGTGTTTTAATATCACCATTTAAGTCACTAAATAAATCAGTTTTACCTTGAGATTGTTTCAATATAGAATCGTTTTTACCAAGTAACACTTCACCAAAAGAGCCTTTTAAACCGATAAACTGATTACGTGCAGTAAAAGTATCATCGGCATCACCATCAATATCTATCTGAAACTCAGCTTGATAGACAACTTCTAGGTCGTCATTCAAATCATGACTACCTTTAAAACCTATACGAGAAGCATTACTTTTAAGTTCGCTATAGCGGCCTTCACCATCATCAGAAGATTGTACTGAGACATTTGCTCGACCATAAATATCAACATTAGCGGCATAAGCCGAGCTGATACCAACTGAACACAACATTAAGCCAAGGGTACTTCTTATTAATTTCATCTATATGCCTTTTCAGCCTAAAAAAGATTCCTGTCTTTTTAGGCTATATATCTATCATTTTTATTACATAATATGACATTATAAGGCCACAATCACTTTATATTACAAAAATATGACAAGATAATTCACTAACCTAATTTAGATAACCTCGGTAACTTCAACCAAATTCATAATATTTATGTAAAAAACTTTATCCTTTCAATAAAAGTCGTTAAAGTCATTAATATGACAATCTAACAAATGAAATAAAATTATATGAAAGTTAAGAGCCTATCTCGAAAATTGCTAACCAGAGTGCTCTCCTTTTACTTTATATTAACAGTGGGTGTTACAGGCATTCAAATTATTGCCGAGTATTTTAACACTAAAAATCATATCAATAGTGAGCTGCTTACCTTAGAGAAAACCATTAGTGGTAGCTTGACCCGAGCCGTTTGGGAATTAAACAATCAACAAGTTATTGATATTTCAGAAGGGCTTGTTGCCATTCCTATGATTAAAGGGATTACAGTTACTGATGAATCAAACAATATAATTACCCAATTAGGCGAAGTTATTTCTCCTGAAAAATCCAGTATTCGTAATATGGCATTAGATGATGCCTCTGAAGGCATAAGTTCGGTTACCGAAGGCTTATTTGGTCACTCATTTCCTCTTGTGTTCGAATTTTCTGGCCGAACAACCTCTGTAGGCCGTGTTACCTTATTATCTAGCAACGCTGTAATATTTAGCCGAATTGAAGTTGGCCTCTATTTTCTTATTGGTAATGCTATTGTTAAAACGGCATTTCTAGTATTTCTATTCACCTTGGCCTTTAATAAGCTATTAACCACGCCGCTGAAAGAGTTAACACGACAAATTAGCCAGATAGACTTAGATGATCCTGAAGCCTCTAAACTTCATTCAATGAATTATGAAAAAAATGAATTAAATGTGCTTGAGGATGCCTACAACAATTTAATCAATGAACTAGTAGAATTCAAAGAGAAGTTAGCACAATCCCAATTAGAAACAGATAAAGCTAAAGAACAAATTGACGAAAACAATCTTTTACTTGAACAAGAAGTTGCCAGAAAAACATCTTCATTAAGCAGCACTATGCTAAAAATGGAAGTGCAGCAAAAAGAGTTACGAGAGCAAAAGAAAACCTTACAAGAAGAAAACCTACGTCACAGCAAAACAGAAAAAACACTAACAACCACGAATAAAGATTTAATTCATTCAATTAAGGAATTAAATAAAGCTAAAGAAAGATTATTAGAAGCGGAGAAAATGGCATCACTTGGTGAGCTTTCCGCCGAAATATCTCATGAAGTAATCACACCTATTGGTATTAGTATTACCTCTTCAAGTTACTTATCTGAGCAAATATCTCATTTACAACAGAGCCTAGATGAAAACAAAATATCAAGAAAAAGTATCGAAAGCTTTATCCAAAATGCTTTAAATAGTACCAAACTATTAAATAACAACCTTCATAGAGCCTCTGAATTAGTCACAAGCTTTAAACATATAGCTACCGATCAAACGAGAGACAAAATTCGTTTAATAAATGTTTCTAATTATATTGATGAAATTATCCAATCTATACACCCTAAATTGAAGAAAACGAGTCATTCCATTAAAGTAGATTGTGATGAGAATATTGACATATGTAGTCATCCTGGCGCTATTGCCCAAATACTAATCAACTTAATAATTAACTCTATCATTCATGGTTTTGAGCAAATCAACCGTGGACAAATAACTATTGATGTGAAGTATTATCATCATAAATTACTAATTGACTATAAAGATAATGGGCATGGCCTTAGCGAAGAAACCAAGGAAAAATTATTTGATGCATTTTATACAACAAAATCGAATAAAGGCGGAACAGGATTAGGAACTCATATTATTAAAAACTTAGTAACAGATACCTTAAATGGCACAATTACCGCGCATAGTGAAATAAATAAAGGCCTGAGTTACCATATAGAAATACCAGATATGCGTACATAACCGACACTTACCTCACTTAGCTGCCAGTGAAAATATAATTTTTAAACTTGCTTAGACATAAGTTTTATTGAATGCTAATGATCCACTGCTTTTTTTCAGGTAATATGGCTTTTTTAAAAATCAGCCTCACTCCGTATACATTAGGTGAGCACCCAAGCTAGGATCCTTTTATGTGGTTTAAGAACCTATATTTTTTCGCCTTTACTCGTCCATTTGAACATTCAGAGGAAGATTTAGAAAAACACCTGAGTGAACACCTTTTCACTCCTTGTGGCTCAACAGAAGTATCACACTTTGGCTGGGTGAATGCCTTAGGAAAACATGGTGATACCAGTGTACATAGTGCGAATGGAAATTTTTTAATATGTGCACGAAAAGAAGAAAAGATATTACCTGCCCCTGTGATCAAAGATATGATAGAAGAAAAAGTCGCTTTGCTTGAGCAGGAGCAAGGTCGCGGGGCAACAAAAAAAGAAAAAGAACAATTTAAAGAAGATATTGTTTTCGAATTATTACCTCGCGCTTTTTCTCGTATTTCAGATACTCACGCCTACATTAGCCCTAAAGATAACATTATCGTTATTAATGCAAGTGCTCGCGGTAAAGCAGAAGATTTACTTGCCTTACTCCGTAAAGTATTAGGCACACTACCTGTCACTACATTAGAGCCGGACGTCCAAGCTGACGAAACAATGACAGATTGGTTGGTAAAAAAAGATTTAGGCCCTAAGTTTCAATTAGGTATGGAAGCTGAATTTAATGCACTAGGTGACGATGGTGCTGTCATCAGAGTAAAAAATCAAGATTTAGACAGCGACGAAATAAAGTCTCACTTAGATGCTGATAAATATATGGTAAAAGTGGCTCTTGAATGGGATGAATCATTATCATTTATACTTTGTGATGATTTATCTATTAAACGTATAAAGTTTTTTGACGTGATTCAAGAACAAAATGACGATATCGACAGCGATGATATTGTTGCTAAGCTTGACGCAGACTTTTCACTAATGGCAGGAGAATTAAATCGATTCATTCACGATTTACTTGCAGAATTTTCATTGAAAACAACAGACTTATTAGAGAACGACTAACTTGTGTTAGTTAACAAGATTATTATTTATTTGGAGTAGAAATGACAATTATCAAAATGGCAGATGTGGAACTTACAGATAAACGCGTTTTAATACGTGAAGATTTGAACGTGCCGGTTCAAGATGGAGTAATTACCTCTGATGCTCGTTTACAAGCCGCATTACCAACAATAATTCAGGCCTTAGAGGCAGGCGCTAAAGTGATGGTTATGTCACACCTTGGCCGACCTACTGAAGGAGAGTTTGAAGATGAATACTCACTTAAACCTGTTGCTGACTATTTAGCTGGTGCTATTAACTACCCTGTGCGCTTGGTAAAAGATTATTTATCAGGCGTTGATGTAGCATCAGGAGAACTTGTTATTTTTGAAAATGTTCGTTTTAATAAAGGCGAAAAAGAAAATGATGACGTTCTCGCTAAACAATTAGCAAACCTTTGTGATGTATTTGTAATGGATGCTTTTGGTACAGCACATCGTGCGCAAGCAAGTACTCATGGTGTTGCTAAATATGCTCCTATTGCTTGTGGAGGTCCATTATTAGTTAATGAATTAGCTGCCTTAGCTAAAGCTATTGACAACCCTGCTCGCCCATTGGTTGCGATTGTAGGTGGTTCAAAAGTATCAACTAAATTAACTGTCTTAGATGCGTTATCGAAAATCGCCGACACAATAGTTGTTGGTGGCGGTATTTCAAATACATTTGTTGCTGCTGCGGGCAAAGAAGTAGGTAAATCACTATATGAACCTGACTTAATTCCTGAGGCTCAACGCCTTTGTAAGCAAACAGAAATTGTATTTGCTGATGATGTAACCGTTACTCGTGATGGTTTTAGCGATTGGAAACATGATTCAGTAACAGAAATAAAATCATCATCAGACGTTGATGCACAAGATGATATTATCGATTACGGCCCAGCAACTTCAGCTAAAGTTGCTGAAATAATAAAAACAGCCGGTACTATTTTATGGAATGGTCCTGTTGGCGTATTTGAAATTGATGCATTTGCTAAAGGTACAGAAGTTATTTCTAACGCGATAGCTGATAGCTTTGCTTTTTCAATTGCAGGTGGCGGTGACACATTAGCCGCTGTAGATAAATATAATATTAAAGATAGAGTTTCTTATATTTCTACTGGTGGTGGTGCCTTTTTAGAGTTTTTAGAAGGCAAAAAATTACCAGCTGTAGAAATTCTAGAACAAAGAGCTAAAGAGCAATAGACATTTTCAAGTAGCGAACTTCCACACAGTTTATTTACAGTGAAGTTTGCTACTTGTATTCATTCTTTAACAATTAAGCCTAATTTTTAAAGAATGAATACAATCAACTATACTCAACAGTCTATACAAAAAATGAGTAAGTTAACGCACCCCAACTAACAGAGCTTAAAGCAAAATGAAGCTCAAACCTGAAGGAGAATTATATGGCTTTAAATGCTTCAAGTATGGCATCAATGCTTACAAAGGTTATCACAGAACATGGATTTATCGCCGCGCTTGATCAAAGTGGCGGTAGTACACCAAAAGCTTTAGCTTTATACGGCATAGAGGAAAATGAATTCTCTAATGATGAACAAATGTATGACTTAGTGCATAAAATGCGCACTCGTATCGTCACTAACCCTGCTTTTACCGGAACACGTATTTTGGGCGCTATATTATTCGAAAATACGTTAGATAGAGAGTTTTCAGGTAAGCCTTCAGCGCAATACTTGTGGGAAGAAAAACAAGTTGTTCCTTTTCTAAAAGTAGATAAAGGACTTTGTGAAGAGAAAAATGATGTGCAGTTAATGAAAGCCATGCCAGAGCTAGATTCATTACTGGATAAAGCGGTTTCTCAAGGGGTGTTTGGAACAAAAATGCGCTCTGTTATTAAATTAGCTAACCAACAAGGCATTAATGATGTTGTTGCCCAACAGTTTGAGATTGCAAAACAAATATTAGCAAAAGGCCTAACTCCAATAATAGAGCCTGAAATTGATATTAACAGCCCTGAAAAATCATCAGCCGAAGCGTTACTTAAATCAGCATTACTTAACCAACTAGATAAGTTACCTGACGATAAAAAAGTCATGCTCAAATTAACATTACCTAACACCGACAATTTTTATGATAGCTGTATTAACCATAAAAACACCATTAAAGTAGTTGCATTATCAGGTGGTTATGATCGAGAACAAGCCAATAAGAAAGTTGCCGCTAATCCTAAAATGATCGCAAGCTTTTCTCGTGCGTTAACGCAAGGCCTTAGTGCTAAGCAATCAGAAGAAGAATTTACAGCAATATTAAATACCGCCATAGAAAGTATTTATAACGCTTCAAAAACCTAATATAACTCTTCATAAGTCCAAGTAAGTTAACCCTATCTAACGGTATGGTTAACTTTCATACTTATTAATAACAATCAGCTAATATCACTTATTTTTCAACTACTTTTCTAGTAAATTTCTAGCATCAACCCCGTATTTTCAGTCAAACCATCAAAACAACAACTTTTACTGCCTGAACAGTATAAATACTGTTATAATTTATTGATAAACACTGTTTGTTATAAAAATAATGATTCATAAACAGAAAAAAAACACCTTCACATTCAAAAATTTAATTGGCTAATATTAGGAGTAATCAATGGCTTTAATTTCAATGCGTCAAATGCTAGATCATGCAGCTGAATTCAACTATGGCATTCCTGCGTTTAATGTAAATAATTTAGAGCAAGTGCGCGCAATCATGATTGCAGCAGACAAAACGGATAGCCCTGTAATTCTTCAAGGATCAGCAGGCGCACGCAAATATGCTGGAGCCCCCTTTTTACGACACTTAATTTTAGCTGCTATTGAAGAGTTTCCTCATATTCCAGTAGTAATGCATCAAGATCATGGAACATCGCCGAGTGTTTGCCAACGTTCTATTCAATTAGGTTTTTCATCCGTAATGATGGATGGCTCTTTAATGGATGACGGTAAAACACCAAGCAGTTATGAATATAATATTGATGTAACACGTAGAACTGTTGAAATGGCACATGCTTGTGGTGTCTCTGTTGAAGGTGAACTAGGTTGTTTAGGTTCATTAGAAACCGGTGAAGCTGGTGAAGAAGATGGCATTGGTGCAGTAGGTAAGTTAACCCTTGAACAAATGTTAACAGATCCTGAAGAAGCGGCTGATTTTGTGCAAAAAACGCAAGTCGATGCTTTAGCTATCGCCTGCGGTACATCACATGGTGCATACAAATTTACTCGCCCACCCACAGGTGACATTCTAGCAATTGATCGCATCAAAGCTATTCATACCCGTATTCCTAATACACATTTAGTAATGCATGGCTCATCTTCTGTACCACAAGAATGGTTAGCTATAATTAATGAATATGGCGGTAATATTCCGGAAACTTATGGCGTACCTGTTGAACAAATTCAAGAAGGTATTAAAAACGGCGTACGTAAAGTTAATATAGATACTGATTTACGATTAGCCTCAACGGGCGCAACTCGACGCTTTTTAGCACATAACCCAAGTGAATTTGATCCACGTAAATTTTTAGCCGAAACAACCAAAGCAATGTCTGATATCTGTGTTGCTCGTTATGAAGCATTTAATACAGCCGGTAATGCAAGTAAAATAAAACCTATCAGCCTTGATAGCATGTTTGATTTATACCAAGCTGGTAAGTTAAACGCAATAATCAAGTAAGACAAATTAGCCTAGAATTTATAATAATGAGGTTCTAGGCTAATAAATCATTTATTTAAAGGGTTTTGGCCCTTTTTTACCTACAAAATTAATTTATTCAAATAGTTAATCATAAACATCATGCTTATTATAAAAATCACTTACCTGATGACAAGAGCGTTAATTGACTAACCTATTAACAATAAACTCAATCAAATTGCTATTAAACATCAAATCCTACTTTAAAATAATCAAAACTGCTTTATAATGAACTCTTTTAAAGTTTTGATTTAGCTCTAGCCGCAGTTATACCCGTCTACATGTTTGCTTATAAATCTACTTTTAATTGGTTCTAAGATGCTTCATACGACTTAGATATAATATTTCAAACTAAAAAAGATCTTAACATGCCTCGTTTACTCATTGTGATATCATTTTTGTATTTATCTGTTAGTACTTATGCACAAGGAAGTAATTTTCAAAAAACAAATCCTGACACATCAAGTGCAACAGCAGCTGACATTTTATTTAGTCTAGAAACTCCTGATACCACTACCAACATTAGAACGCCGCCAATTTTTACTGGCTCAATTGAACTTGGCTTCCTCTACAAAACGGGAAATACTAATAGTGGTGATGTAAAAACAGGCTTAGATTTTCGTTTTGAAAAAAGCGCCTGGTTAAGTTTATTAAATATCGACTTATTATTAAAGAAGGCAGATGTTGTCTATGATGATGGTGATACACACTTTGAAACGACCGATCACAAATGGACTGTATCTTCACAAACAAACTATAACTTAGATAATAAAGAACAAAATTATGTCTATGGCAACATTTGGTATGAAGAGAATGAATTCAGTAGCTTTGATTATCAAAGCTCGATATCAACTGGCTGGGGACGTCACTGGTATAGAAGTAACGAGGCTTCTCTTTGGGGAGATATAGGCCCTGGCTATAAACGCGATTTATACAAAGAAACTGATACCGATGAGCAATTAACGGCAGATACTTTTATCGTTCAACTTCAAGCGTTATATATAAGAAAAATTGGCGATCATATTGAATTTAAAGAATATTTAAGTGCTAAACAAGCACTTGATACCGATGAAAACAGTATTTATAAGTCAGAGACAATAATCACAACAAAACTAATTTCTACGCTGCAATTAAAATTCACAGTTACCTTAGGCTACAACACCAAGGTAGATGAAGAGCAAAAGAATTTTGATACTCAAACAGCTGCCACACTCGTCTATAGTTTTTAATATTATAAAAAATCAAACAAATTAACACATAATTAAAAGCGGTTTTTATATCCGCAAGAATGACTCAACTTTGAAAAGGAAACAGCAATGAATCATAAATTAGCACTTTCAACCCTATGTATATTACCACTACTGTCATACACAGCAGCGGCAGAAGATGCAGCTGAAGCAAAATCACCTTATACAGCATCAGCTGAATTAGGTTTTTTATATAAAACAGGTAATACTAAAAGCGCTGATGTTAAAGCCGCTTTTAACCTTGGTTACGAGCAAGATAAATGGCGCTCTACACTTGCCTTCAATATTCTAGCTAAAAAAATTGAAACAGAAGATGATGAAGGTAATGAAGAATTTGAAACTACTGATAATAAATGGGATGTTTTAGGTCAAACTAATTACACCATTGGTGAAGAAGGTAAAAACTACCTTTACGGAAACCTTGCATATCAACAAGATAAATTTAGTGGTTATGAGTCACAAGGCTCTTTTTCTGCTGGTTGGGGTCGTCATTGGTTTGAAAACAAAACCTCATCATTTTTTGCTGATATTGGTCCAGGTATAAAATATGATGTAACTCGTGCAACAGATACACAAGCCTCAGAGAGCAACACTAACTTTATTATTCAAGCACAAGCGCTTTACACACATAAATTCAATGAACATGTTCAATTTAAGCAATATTTTGTTGCTAGACAAGCAACAGAATCGGGTGAAAATAGTGTTTATAAATCTGAAAGCTCTATTACTGCTCAGCTAATTGATGCACTACAGTTGAAATTTGCTATTCGCGTTGATTATGACAGTGAAGTTCAACCTGAGTTTGAAAAAACGAACACTGAAACATCAATGACGTTAATTTACAACTTCTAACCACTATATGGTTTTAGTAAGTTAACACTTCATTACTACAGTTACTATTGTTTACAGAATCAAACAATAGTAACTGTATAATATTAACTCGTTAAAATTCTCATATCCCCTCTCCCGCTCTATCCTTTTCATAAATACGTATGAATAAGTTAATCAGTTTAACTATAAACAACTAATAGGTTTTTTTAGTAATTATAACAACTAGTTATTGAAATAAACGCTTTGTACTTGGCCATTTTTTCTACGTGTAAAATTGTTCACTTAATTAATGAAACTGGTATTATCAGCAATCACCAGACAATATCCTAGTATTACGCCTGCTATCATGGCAGTACCTAAATTACAGGCACAAAAAAACGACCCGAAGATCGCTTTTTTAGAATTAACATATTAGTGATTAGTTAAATTGGTTAGATGTATTTTTCGCACCACCGGCTTTAAGTGCATTCTCACCAGCAAAGTATTCTTTATGGTCATCACCCATATCAGAACCAGACATGTTTTGATGTTTAACACAGGCAATACCTTGGCGAATCTCTTCACGTTGAACGTTTTTAACATAACCTAGCATACCTTGCTCACCGAAGTACTCTTTGGCTAAGTTATCTACAGATAATGCCGTTGTATGGTAAGTAGGTAGCGTGATTAAGTGATGGAAAACATTCGCTTCACGTGCTGTATCAGCTTGGAAAGTACGAGTACGTTCATCAGCGATAGCTGATAGTTCAGTATTATCATATTCCGCACTCATTAAGTTAGCACGATCATAAGCAGAAACGTCTTTACCTTCTTCAACCATTGTATCGTAAGTCTGTTGACGGAAGTTAAGCGTCCAGTTAAAAGATGGCGAGTTATTATATACAAGTTTCGCATCTGGATGAACTTTACGAACGTCATCCATCATTCCCGCAATTTCGTGTACAGTAGGTACTGCCGTTTCAATCCAAAGTAAATCAGCACCTGCATTAAGTGCACCAATACAATCGAATACACAACGTTCATGGCCTGTACCAGGACGGAATTGATATAAACCAGAAGGTAAACGCTTAGGTCGAACTAATTTACCATCACGGTTAAAGCAAACATCACCTTCAGCCATATCAGCTACATCGATTTCTTCAACATCTAAGAAAGAGTTATAAATATCACCTGAATCACCTGGCTCTTTAACAACAGCAATTTCTTTAGTAAGACCCGCACCTTCTGAGTCAGTACGAGCAACGATTATACCGTTATCGATACCTAGCTCTAAGAAAGCATGACGTAAGGCACGAATTTTCGCGTGGAAGTCAGCATGAGGTACAGTAACTTTACCATCTTGGTGACCACATTGCTTTTCATCCGCTACTTGGTTCTCAATTTGAAGTGCACAAGCGCCAGCTTCAATCATTTGCTTAGCCATTAAATAAGTCGCTTCCGCATTACCAAAACCAGCATCAATATCAGCAACAATTGGTACAACATGTGTTACATGGTTATCAATTTTGTCTTGAATAGCTGCTTTTTCACTTTCTGATGTTGCTGCATCTAACTCACGGAAAAGACCACCTAATTCACGAGCATCAGCTTGACGTAAGAATGTATAAAGCTCTTCAACTAAAGAAGCTACTGACGTTTTTTCATGCATAGATTGATCTGGAAGCGGACCAAATTCACTACGAAGTGCAGCAACCATCCAACCAGAAAGGTATAAATAACGACGATCTGTTTTGCCATCAAAATGTTTCTTGATAGAAATCATTTTTTGTTGACCAACAAAACCATGCCAGCAACCTAATGATTGTGTGTATTTAGTCTTGTCTGCATCAAATGCAGCCATATCAGCACGCATGATATCTGCAGTATACTGAGCAATCTCTAAACCAGTTTTAAATCTGTTTTGTGTTCTCATACGAGCTACTGATTCAGGATTAATAGGATCCCAAGATGAACCTGCTTTTTCTTTTATTGCTTTAACTGCTTCAATTGCACTTTGATAATTAGACATAATATTCTCCAATGGTCTTATTTACATGAATCTAAGTTATATAACTAAAATTAGGTTAGTGTAACTTGCTATGAAAGCAACCACACCGGACAACAAAAATAATAACCAACCATCCACTATTTATGAAATATATAATCACTATTACCACCATTCACACAAAAAATACAACATTCAAATTCTACATCAATAAAATTAAACCAATAAAATACAATGAATTAAAGCTTATTGAATATTAATTTTTATGACTTTTATATGAAATAATCACGATTTATTATTGAACAAGACCAAAAATTAGCTTATATTCATTTAAATTATGAATCACGAGAGAGCTATCAAACTGATGAATATTTCTAAAATTGATTTAAACTTACTAATTTATTTAGACGTACTACTTAGAGAAAAGAATGTAACTCGCGCTGCCGGTCAGCTTAATATTACTCAACCTGCAATGAGTAACGGCTTAAAAAGGTTAAGAACGCTATTCAATGATCCTATACTAGTACGTACTTCTGATGGAATGTCTCCAACTGAAAGAGCAAGAGCGCTAGCGCCAGCGATTAGAAAGATATTACTTGAATTAGAAAAAACGTTACAAGGCGAAGAAGAGTTTAATGAACAGCATAGTACCCGTGTATTTCGTATCATGGCCAGTGACTATGCAGCCTCTACTCTATTACCTAAATTGCTAAAGCTTCTTAATAAAGTAGCACCTAATGTCACTATTGATATTATGACACCTAGTGATGTTACCTTTCACGATGTTGAAGCAGGTAAAATTGATATGGCAATAAACCGTTTCGATGAACTACCTCAGTCTTTTCATCAAAAGTCGATATGGCGTGATTCCTTCTCTTGCTTAGTCAGTGCCGAAAACCCAATAGTTAGTAAATTCAACTTAAACTCTTACTTAGCGGCCAAACATGTTTGGGTATCAAAAACAGGTTTTGGTGTTGGGGTTGGAATGAATCCAAACGACGTACAAAAATTGGGTTGGGTTGATGAATCACTAGCAAGATTGGGTAAAAAGCGTGATATAAAGGTATTCACTCGAAACTATCATGTTGCAATGCAACTTGCTTTTGAAGATAACCTGATTGCTACCTTACCAACAAAAGCGGCTATGTTACATAAAAGCGATGCTAATTATATTATTGTTAAACCGCCGTTTGAAATACCAGATATGGAATTAAAAATGATATGGAGCCCTTTACTTCATCATGATGCAAGCCATGTGTGGTTCAGACATTTAGTCATAGAAGCCGCAAGATTAGTACAAATGTAACACTAATCTATTAATTAACTTAGAGCTTGCTTATTTAGCCAGCTCTAAGTTAATAATGAACTTAATAATGTTGGAATATACTCCCCAGCAGTTTTCTAATTAACTGAGTTAGAATGAAAAATATTATTTATACCATTATAGCTATTAGTATTTGCTTAATATCTGGCAGAATGCTTTACAGTGTTATTGGCGGTTTACCAGCAAGTTTATATGGTATGGTACTCTATTGCATACTATTACAGTTAGGTTGGTTTAACCCAGATAAAGTTCAGCAAGCCAATCAGTGGGGAATAAAGCATATGGGTATATGTTTTATTCCTGCAGCTGTTGGGATAATTAATCATTTTGAATTATTTCAAAAACATGGCTACTCGATAGTCGCAATAATTCTTGTGACTACCTTTATATTAATAAGCTTCGTTGGTATTTTAGTTGAAAAATATTTAACAACAAAATCAAAACCAGCTGCAGATGTAAAGGATTATTAATATGTCATTTGACAACATAAATCTAATCGATGCATTAATACTTACCTTGATGACGTTAGCACTTTATCAAAGTATTTCTTGGGCTCAACAAAAATGGCAATTAATTTGGTTAAATCCAATGCTATTCTCTACTATTGTCATCATACCTTACTTACTAGTTAATAATATTGATTACCCTAGCTATCGTGATTCCACACAAGTACTAAACGCTTTATTAGAGCCTGCCACTGTTGCCTTAGGCTTCCCTTTATATCAGCAACTTCAGCATATAAAACGCTATTGGAAAGAGCTCATTGCAATACTTGCATTAGGTATATGTATTGTGATGATTATTAGCTTTTCCTTAACTATGTTATTAATTCATCAAACTGAAATTGCTATTGCGCTATCATTAAAATCAGTAACTACTCCCATAGGGATAACCTTAACAGAGCGCTTGCAAGGTGATAGCTCTATCACCGCTTTTGCTATTATGATCGCAGGTTTCTCAGGTGCTATTTTAGGTCCTATTTGGCTAAAATTTATTAACATACGAAGCGATATTGCTATAGGGCTGGCTATTGGTACTGGTAGTCATGTTATTGGCAGTATTATTCTCTCAAAAAACAACCTTAATCAAGGTGCATATAGCTCAGTAGCATTAATCATATCTGCATTATTAACCGCCTTAATAATACCGATAATGGTTCCTTTATTGTTACCACTTTTTTAAATGTAAAAATCACTATAAATAGATTTGAAAAATAAATAAAAATACATTCACAAAATGAATAATAGTTATAATAACACTGTGTTTGCTAGTCCATGCTATTAACAATAGGATAGAGTGATTAAACTCAATGTTACTAACACCACCTAAACAGATTAAATGTCACCAGAATAAGCGAGGAAAACATGACTCAAAACGTAAAATTATCAGGCTTAACAATAAATCAAGAATTATTTGATTTTATTGAACATGAAGCTTTACCAGATACAGGAGTATCTTCAACACAGTTTTGGCAAGATTTTGCTCAAATTATTAATGACTTGTCTGGTGACAATAAAAAATTACTGGTTAAGCGTGAAGCATTACAAGAAAAAATTGACCGTTGGCATCAAGATAACGTTGGCGAAAAATTTAACTTTGTAAATTACAAACAGTTTTTAACTGACATTGGTTATTTAGCTCCTGTTGTTGAAGATTTTTCGATCACTACAGAAAATGTTGATGCTGAGCTTGCTACAATTGCAGGGCCACAACTTGTTGTACCAATAATGAATGCTCGTTTTGCTTTAAATGCAGTAAATGCACGTTGGGGCAGCTTATATGATGCTTTATATGGTACCGATGTAATTAGTAACGATAATGGCGCAGAAAAAGCGGGGGCATATAACCCTGTTCGCGGCGCTAAAGTAATTAGTTACGCTAAAGATTTCTTAGATCAAGCAATTCCGCTAATTGATGGCAGCCATAAAGATGTCGTTGCTTACCACTTAAATGAACAACAATTAATGGTTAGCTTAAGTAATGGTCAACAAAGCTCATTACAAAATAATGATGCATTTATTGGCTTTACTGGCAGTATCAGTAAACCAAGTACCTTAGTATTTAAGCATAATAACTTACACCTTGAGTTAGTTTTTGATGCTAACAGTGAAATCGGTAAAGCAGATCCTTCAACATTAAGCGACGTGATTATTGAGTCAGCCTTAACAACAATTATGGATTGTGAAGACTCAGTTGCAGCAGTAGATGGCGAAGATAAAGTCATTGCTTATCGAAATTGGCTTGGTTTAATGAAGGGCAATTTAACGGAAAACATTACTAAAGGTGGTCAATCATTTACACGAAAAATGAATAGCGATAGACAATATCAATCGCTATCGGGTGATACAATCACACTTAAAGGGCGTAGCTTAATGTTTGTACGTAATGTTGGGCATTTAATGACAAATAACGCCATTATAGATGCACAAGGTAATGAAGTACCTGAAGGTATCTTAGATGCTATGATTACGTCATTAATCGCTTTACATGACATTAAAGGTAATGGCTCATTAAGTAATAGTAATGAAGGCTCTATTTACATAGTTAAGCCTAAGATGCACGGTCCTGAAGAAGTACAATTTGCCAATACATTATTTTCTCGTGTAGAAAAAGCTCTATTATTACCGCCAAATACCATAAAAATGGGTATTATGGATGAAGAAAGACGTACAAGTGTCAATTTAAAAAACTGTATCCATGCAGCTAAAGAACGAGTGGTATTTATCAACACTGGATTTTTAGATAGAACAGGTGATGAAATTCACACATCTATGGCTGCAGGTCCTATGGCACGTAAAGCCGATATAAAATTAACACCCTGGATAGGCGCTTATGAGAATAATAATGTAGATGTTGGGTTAGCCTGTGGTTTTAGCCAAAAAGCTCAAATAGGTAAAGGTATGTGGCCAATACCTGATCAAATGGCTAATATGGTTGCCACTAAGATTAACCATGTAGAAGCTGGTGCAAATACTGCTTGGGTGCCTTCACCAACAGCAGCTACATTACATGCACTACATTACCACCGTATAGATGTATTCTCGCTACAAAAAGATTTAATGCAACGTGAAAGTGCTAATTTAGATGACATTTTAACAATTCCATTAGCACAAGATACTAACTGGAGCATTGATGAGATTACTGAAGAGCTAGATAATAATGCCCAAGGCATATTAGGTTATGTAGTGCGTTGGATAGACCAAGGTATTGGCTGCTCTAAAGTACCAGATATTAATGACGTTGGTTTAATGGAAGACAGAGCAACGTTACGTATCTCTAGTCAACATATCGCTAACTGGCTTTACCACAAAATTTGCACGCCAGAACAAGTACAAGCAAGCTTAGAAAAAATGGCAAAGATTGTTGATAGTCAAAATGCAGGGGATCCAAGCTATCAGTCAATGAGTACTGACTTTACAAATAGTATTGCTTTTAAAGCAGCTTCAGCACTCGTTTTCCAAGGTGCTGAACAACCAAGCGGTTACACTGAGCCATTATTACACCAGTTTAGGTTAGATAAGAAGGCAAGTATGAAGTAGTTAATTTGTTAATGCGTTAAGTAATAATAGCCAGAAGTAAAACTCTGGCTATTATCGATATCAACAATACGACACGAATTAATAGGAACGAAGTAGCATAAATATTCTGATCTTAGCGATTAAAACACTTTATCCTACTAAATATACCGCTTACCTTATTAATATAGTATTTACCTTTGTAAAAAAATATAGTTATAATGTATCTTTAAATTTCTAAATTGGCGGGAGAACTATATGAAAACATTATTTTCACTATTATTGATTGTTTCAATCACAATAATTTCATGGTCAACATTTGCCAAAAGCAATTTAATACAAGTCAATACGCTTTATATTCAATCTTCATCAACGTCAGAGTCTATGGTATTAAAACCTTCATTATCGACTCGAACGGTTAACGAGAATATAGCTTTATCATCAAACAATAGTAAATATAAGAACAACGAGTTCTTTGAAATGACGATGATTTTTAATGAAAAGCTACAACAATTTATTTCATCTTTCAAATAATTGACTTAAAACTGTCGACTTAAGAATAGTCTACTTAAAATAAACACCTTCTGACTTACTTATCTACACAATACTCAAGCTACTACCATTCAAAACTAAATAGATAATGAGTATTACATGATATTGCTACTCACTTATTAAGTAAGTCAGATATTAACTCGCCTAAAGCCAAGAAAGACTGTTCTCTCATACTTGCTTTTCGCCATATCATGCCTATTTCTCGATAAACATCATCTTCTATTGGTTTTATAGTTAATCCTTCTAATTTACCAACGCCTTTTTCTACCGCCATTTGAGGGAGAAATGTTATGCCATGATGAAAAACCGTCATCTGAACCAAAGTTGCTAAGCTTGACGCTGAAAAACTGTTAATGCGACTGTAATCAGCTAGTTGACAGGCGGCAACGGTATGCTCTGTTAAACAATGTTCTTTTTTTAGTAAAAATATACTCTTTTGGGGCAAACTATCGTAATTTCGAGAATTTAACATACTAGCCACCAGATTTTTTTCACCTGCAATATAGAATTTATCTCTACCTAATATTCGCATTGAAAAGTTATGCTTGGGCATAGGAAAAGCTAAAATAGCACAATCAATCTCTCCTTGCTCTAGCTGTACCATTAAGTTATCAGTCGTATCTTCACACAAATAAAGCTCAAGTTTTGGCAATTGCTGTTGACACAACAAAACTAAATCTGTCAATAAGAAAGGGGCTATCGTCGGTATACAACCTATTCGGATGCTCCCTTCGTTTTGGCTTTCTTGTTGCTTAGCAAAAGTAACAAATTCATTAGCATTTAATAATAATTGCTTTGCAAGTAAAACGACTTGCTTACCATGGCTAGTAAACACAAAGCTCTTATGATCGCGCTCTAATAATTGACATGAAAGTTGCTCTTCTAACTTTAAAATAGCACTGCTTAGGGTTGATTGACTCACAAATGAAGCTTGAGCAGCTTTATTAAAGTGTTTGTGTTTATCAAGTGCCAGTAAGTAATTTAAATGTTTAAGATTAGGCAACTTATTATTGAAGATATTATTTTCCATAGACAACGATTATATGATTTAAGCCTTGGCTTTATATTATACCAATTTCAATAATCAATAAATTACTCTCCTCTTATACTTAACGAAATGCAGTGAGATGATATTGCGCTAAATTATATTAATCCATTATTGCTTTAATGTATTAACTTTCCTTGCTCTATTTTTTCTGCACACAGCAAGCTCTCTAATTAAATAAAGCAGGTGTCAGCCGCTCTAATTTGACACAAGAATAAATCGATACACCCGCTTTAAATCTATGACTAGATACGTTATTGTTAGTGAAATTAATTCTCACTATAGTTATAAATAGGAAAAAGCATGTCTCAAGCAGCAGCACGTCATTTATTGGTTGATACCGAAGAACAATGTTTAGCATTAAAAGCCGATATTGAAAATGGAAAGGATTTTGCAGAAGTAGCACAAGAGCACTCAAATTGCCCATCTAAAGCACAAGGTGGCAGCTTAGGAACTTTTGGTCCAGGACAAATGGTTCCTGAGTTTGACAAAGTGGTCTTTTCTGCTCCACTTAATGAAGTTCAAGGTCCTGTAAAAACTCAATTTGGATATCATTTACTTGAAGTTACTGAACGTAGCTAGTAAACATAATCTGACTTTTCCCCATTTGGTATTATATTAGATTATCATCTACAAACCACAAAAAAAGCCGCATCAATAAATGCGGCTTTTTTATTACTATTATTGAGCTATCGATTAACTCAAGATATTAAGCAAATATCCCTTTCATCATCCAGAAGAATATAATGGATAATGCTGCGCCTACAGGCAATGTAATTACCCAAGAAATAACAATATTACGTACTACACCTAAATTAATTGCTGCAATACCACGTGCCATTCCAACACCTAATACCGCACCTACTAAAGTTTGAGTAGTCGAAATAGGTAAACCTGCTCCTGAAGCGATAACGACAGTACATGCTGCAGCTAATTCAGCAGCAAAGCCACGACTTGGTGTTAAATGCGTAATGCCTTGACCAATAGTTGCAATAACTTTATGACCAAAGATAGCTAGGCCAGCAACAATACCAAAACCACCCAATGGTAATATCCACCAAGCTATTGCTGATTTAGCTGAAATTGCACCGTCATTATCAACAATACTAACAACCGCAGCTAATGGACCAATAGCGTTAGCAACATCATTCGAACCATGAGCAAAGGCCATACAACAAGCTGTAACAATCATTAATACAGCAAATACTTTCTCTACATTGGCGTAATGTGTTTTAAGCTCTGCAGATTCATCAAACTTAATTCGACTAATGAAATATTTACCAATTAAAGCGACAACAACAGAAGTAATACCAGCATAAATAAAGGCATCACCCGTATCTATATGTAAATTTAAGTGTTTTAAACCTTTGGTAATTGTCACTAGCGCAAGAACAAAACCAGCAAAAAACATATACATTGGTACCCAACGCTTAGCTTGTACCAACGGTTTATCTGTATCAAAAATCAGCTTTTGAGCACTGTTAAAGATAATAAATGCGATAACACCAGAGATTAATGGGGTTATTACCCAACTGCCTACAATACCAAGCACTTTAGACCAAGTAACAGCATCAACACTCACGCCCATAGCAGCAAAACCTACAATAGCGCCAACAATAGAATGTGTTGTAGATACAGGCCAACCTAAAGCAGATGCAATAAGTAACCAAGTTGCCGCAGCAAATAGCGCTGAAATCATCCCAAAGACGAGTAATTCAGGTGAATCTATAAAAAAGCTAGCGTCAATAATCCCTTTACGAATCGTTGAGGTAACTTCGCCACCCGCTAAATAAGCACCGGCAAATTCAAAGACCATAGCAATAATAATTGCTTGCTTAATAGTTAACGCTTTTGAGCCAACTGAGGTACCCATCGCATTTGCTACGTCGTTAGCACCGATACCCCACGCCATAAACAAACCAACAATAGCGGCGATCATGACTAAAATAGAGCCTGAATTTTGTATAATTTCCATCGGTTAAACCCTATTTTCTAGCTAAAAGAATTTCTAAACGTGCGCCTACACGTTCAGCAAGATCAGCTAAATCACCAACCCAATCAAAAATTTGATATAAAAATATTACATCAACGGGATTTAACTCACTTTCTAAAGCAAGTAAATCTTTACGCAACACGATTTGCATGTTGTCAGTATCTTTTTCAATTTCGTCTAGTTGATTTATCATTTTTTCAACTAACTCTACTTCGCGTCCACGAAAGCCAGTTTCTAATAAATCATCTAATTCACTAATCGCTTCAGCTGCTTTTTCAGTTGCTTCAATACAGCGTGCTAAATAAGCATCAAATTGTGTGTGCAAACTTTCAGGAATCTCTAACTTTCTACCGAGAATACGCCCCGAAATATCTTTAGCTTTATTCGCTATTTTATCTTGCTGACTAAGTAGCTCAAGCAAATCAGCTCGATCTACCGGCATAAATAAACCACCTGGCAGCTCTAATCGTAATTGTCGTTTCAATACGTCAGCATCTTGCTCTAATTTAGATAACTTGCGACGAACCTTGGCTGCTTCACTCCAGTTTTGTTCGCTACAAGCGTTAAAAAATGGAATAAGTTGATTGCTACATTTAACAACCAATTTGATATGTTTTACTAATGGTTTAATTGGGGACTTTGCAAAAACACCCAATATAGAATTGCTGGCCATGATATTTTCCAGTTATTATTTTCGTTGTAAATCAATTAATGTTGATCATACCGTATTTATTTAACTAAGTTAAACTTTCCTACACTACCAATTTGATTAAATTTGAGTGGAGAATAACTTAATCAAGTTGACATAATACAGTGAAATCGACCTATATACGCTTAATTTATTTTAGCTTCGCAGAGTATATGACACTTATGTGACATTTTTATTACAGGGGTAAAACTGATAGTTTATTATAAAATAATGTAGAGCGTTTTACCTTCTCATTAATAAAAGGAGAGTATTATTTTAAAAATAGTTTATAAATAAGTTTATGAACTAATTTATTATAGGGAGGAAATGCAGTAGATGCCGTATTTATTTTACCTTTTTTAAAGACTGATTTTGCTTTGGAAAAAGTTAAAAAACCTTCATGGCCATGATAATGGCCCATACCTGAGGGGCCTATGCCACCAAATGGCATATCATCTTGAGCCACATGCATTGCTGCATCATTTAAACAAACACCGCCAGCATGTGTTTTTTCAAGTACCATTTGCTGAATATCAGTATTATGACTACATAAATATAAAGCCAGTGGACGAGGCCTAGCATTTACATAAGCAATCGCATCATCTATATCCTTATAACTAACGATAGGTAAAATAGGCCCAAAAATTTCTTCCTGCATTAACAGCATTTTGTCATTTACATTATTAACTAACGTTAATGGAATTTTACCTGCCGACAAACAATCTTGCAGATTGTCATTACCTAATGGCGTTAAAATAGCTCCTTTAGCTCTTGCATCTTCTAGCCATTGGTTCAATCGCTGTAACTGCATATCATTAATTATTGCACCATAATCGTTATTATCAGCCACACTAGGGTACATTTTTATAAATTGTTTGCTTATCGCATGCTTTAATTCATCAACTCGTCGCTCAGGGCAAAGAAGATAATCAGGTGCGACACAGGTTTGTCCTGCGTTAAGCGTTTTAGCTAAAATAAAACGGGAGACAGCATCGTTAATCTCAATTTCATCATCAATAATTGTTGGTGATTTACCGCCTAACTCTAAAGTAACTGGCGTTAAATTTTTAGCTGCTGCTGCCATAACAACTTTACCAACACGGGTTGACCCAGTAAAAATCAAATGATCAAAAGGTTGTTCAGAAAAGTGAGAGGCAACATCAGAGCCACCATTAATTACAGCCACTTTATCGTTTGAGAATATACTCAACAGCATTTCTTTTACTACATCATTTGTAGCAGGTGTAAATTCAGACATTTTAATCATCGCTCTATTCCCAGCAGCAAGTGCGGTGGTCAAAGGGCCAAGCGATAAAAATAATGGATAGTTCCACGGTGTAATAATGCCAACAACCCCTAACGGCTGATACATAACAAAAGCTTTCGCAGGTTGAAAAAGTAACCCCACATGACGTTTTGATGGTTTCATCCATTTTTTAATATGTTTAATAGCATAATTAATACCCATAATTGTAGGCATTAAATCAGCCATTTTACTATCGTCAATACTACGGCAGCCAAAATCCTTTGACAGGGCTTGAAGTAAAGCCTCTTGAGAGCTAAGAATAGCTGATTTTAATTTAACTAAATCATCTATACGTGCTTGTGCAGAAAGGTAAGGGTCATTTACAAAGGCTTTTTTTTGCATTAATAACACATTATCAATTTGACTAATTTCTTGTTGATCGTCTAATGCACTATATAAATTTTTCGCCATTATTAATTGCCTCTATGATTCGGAAATGCTGCGTTTTAGAATACATAGTATAGCGATAACAGCTGTTGCTATACTTGTTAAAAAATAGATAATTAACATTTTTATTTTATTAAACCATCTAAGCATACAATTTTATATAAGGCGATAGTTTTCATGGAAAATTATCTATTGCTATACTCACCATTATGGAATCATTAAAAGTAGAATAAACATATGAAAATTGAAAAGTTAATGAACCGCAGTTTACTTACCCTTTCTATGGACTCTCCATTAAGTAAGGCCAAGGATCTTTTTGAAAATAACAACGTACATCACGCTATTATTACTGACGAGAATGGTTTATTAGCCGGTGTAATTACAGATAGAGATTTATATAAACATCTAAGCCCAACGGTTGGCACGAGCCATGAAACCTTCAGAGATACCGCTTTAATGCAAAAAAAGCTGCATTTAATAATGGCTCGCAATTTAATTACCATTCAAGCACAACAATCACTAAACGAAGCAGTCTTACTTTTATATGATAATAATGTGTCCTGCTTACCAGTAGTCAATAACCAAAATGAACCAATAGGAATTATTACTTGGCGAGATTTATTAAAAATATTAGCATTGAGATATAAAGAGAAATTAGCAGCTAACATTTAATAATTTAAAACTATTAAAAATTAGCAACTAAAATATAGTAAAGCGGTTAGTCAGTATAGTCGTCAAGCCCATCAAGTGTTACACCTGCGAGCCCTCCGGTACCACTTTGATCGTTACTTCGTAGTTTAATCATTAAACGTAAATCATTTGGAGAATCAGCA
This sequence comes from Colwellia sp. 5_MG-2023, assembly GCF_030547795.1. Taxonomy (NCBI): domain Bacteria; kingdom Pseudomonadati; phylum Pseudomonadota; class Gammaproteobacteria; order Alteromonadales; family Colwelliaceae; genus Colwellia; species Colwellia sp. 5_MG-2023. The sequence goes on from NZ_JAUOPW010000006.1 coordinate 25,889, forward strand.
TGATGAAGCGCATCAGCATAAGTAATTAAGCCTTCGTCATATAAATTAAATAATGCTTGGTCAAAGGTTTGCATACCTTGTTCATTTGATTTTTTCATGACATCTTTGAGGCTACCAACATCCCCTTTTTTAATAAGCTCTGATACATAAGGCGAGTTTAATAAAATTTCAATCGCAGCAACCCGGCCATTACCATCTTGAGTTGGCACCAATTGCTGAGCAATAATCCCCCTAAGATTCAATGCTAAATCAAATAATAATTTACCATGCTGATCAGCGGGTACTAAATGCATAATACGATCGATTGCTTGGTTTGCATTGTTAGCATGTAAAGTAGCAATACATAAATGACCTGTTTCTGCAAAACTTAATGCATGTTCCATGATTTCTTTACTACGAATCTCACCAATCAGAATAACATCAGGCGCTTGTCGTAAAGAGCTTTTCAAAGCAGCATCAAATGATTCGGTATCCAAGCCGACTTCACGCTGAGTTATCATACTTTTACCATGTTCATGAACAAATTCCACTGGATCTTCAATGGTAAGAATATGCCCACGTGCATTACGATTTCGATAACCAATTAATGATGCCATTGACGTTGATTTACCAGTACCTGTACCACCAACAAAAAGCACTAAGCCACGTTTTGACATCACAACATCTTTCAGCACAGACGGTAATCCAAGTTCATCGGCATCAGGTATTTCGGTAACGATACGACGAACAACCATACCTGCCATATCACGCTGCCAAAAAGCAGAAATACGAAAACGTCCTATTCCATCAATTGAAATGGCAAAATTACATTCTTTTTCTTCATCAAATTGACGAATCTGTTTTTCATTCATCGCGTTATGCACTAAAGCTAATGCATCTTTTGCAGTTAAAACCTGATCATCAATAGGCTGTAACTCACCATTAATTTTTGCACTAACAGGTAACTTTGCGGTAACGAACATATCGGAAGCTTGTGCAGCAACCATTTTTTCTAATAACTGATGAAAAGCCATTAATTATTCCTATCTTATTAATTACACATAATTTAAAAGCTTCTGAACTGATTTTTATCAACGGCTTTTTCCATAGCCGAGCCTTTAGTAATAATGCCTCGACTAACTAAATTTTGTAAGCACTGATCCATGGTTTGCATACCATTCGACATACCCGTTTGAATTGATGAATACATTTGTGCAATTTTATCTTCACGAATTAAATTACGAATAGCTGGCGTACCAATCATAATCTCATGAGCGGCGACACGACCACCGCCCACTTTTTTAATTAACGTTTGAGAAATAACGGCTCTAAGAGACTCTGATAACATGGAGCGTACCATCGCTTTTTCCGCTGCCGGAAAAACATCAATAATACGATCAATCGTTTTAGGAGCAGACGTTGTATGAAGGGTACCAAAAACCAAGTGCCCTGTTTCAGCGGCAGTCATGGCAAGACGAATAGTTTCTAAATCACGCATTTCACCGACAAGAATAACATCTGGATCTTCACGTAAAGCTGAACGTAATGCTGCCTCAAAACTTAATGTATCACGATGTACTTCACGCTGATTAATCAAACACATTTTATTTTCATGTACAAATTCTATTGGATCTTCGATAGTTAAAATATGATCATTTTTCGAATCATTAATATAATCAACCATTGCCGCTAACGTTGTCGATTTACCTGAGCCTGTAGGACCTGTAACCAAAACTAAACCACGCGGCGTATCAGAGATATCCCTAAAAATATCAGGGCAACCTAAATCATCAAGAGATAATATTGTACTCGGGATAGTACGAAATACCGCTGCAGGCCCCCTATTTTGATTAAAAGCATTAACCCTAAAACGAGCCAAATTAGGCACTTCAAAGGAGAAATCCACTTCTAACTTTTCTTCATATTCTTTACGTTGACGATCATTCATAATGTCGTAGACTAATGCGTTAACATCTTTAGCGTCAAAAGCGGGTATATTAAGTTTACGAACATCACCATCAACACGAATCAAAGGCGGTGACCCGGTCGATAAGTGTAAATCTGATGCTTCATGTTGCACACTAAAGGCAAGTAGTTCAGTAATATCCATAAAAAACCTCGGTGGTATTATTTATCAAAATATAGATGGTAAAAGTATCACAGTCCAAAATAGCGATCGTTAGTATTTTATACCAATCTCACAAACTGTTATTATCAATAAAAATATATCAGTCAAATGCTACTAACTAACATAATGAATAAAATTAACGAAAATATCCAAAAAATAAAATCAAAAATAGATCAGGCTTACCATGCAAGTTCTCGTGTTAATTTTCATCATCACGCGGATATTACCTCTAAGCAAGAAAATCTGTCATATTCCGATAGTAGACAAAATCCTATAACTTTGCTTGCCGTAAGTAAAACTAAACCTATAGCAGCAATAGAACAAGCTTACTTAGCTGGACAGCGTGATTTTGGTGAAAACTATTTACAAGAGGCAGTAGAGAAAATCACTAAACTGTCACATTTATCTAATATTTGCTGGCATTTTATTGGCCCTATTCAATCGAATAAAACCAAGCTTATCGCTCAAAACTTCAACTGGGTTCACAGTGTAGATAGAGCCAAAATAGCATTACGCTTAAATGAACATTTAAATGATTTAAATCAGCAAGTTCCTTGCAAAGATAACGCGCTAAACATTTGTTTACAAGTCAATATTAGTGAAGAGGCATCGAAATCTGGCATTATGATAGATGAAGTATTTTCTTTGGCTGAAGTCGTTAATAATTGTGATAAACTCACCTTACGAGGATTAATGGCCATTCCAGAGAAAAATGCTGGAGAAACAAGTTATGTAAAAATGCAGCACTTGTTTAACAAATTACAGGCCCAATATCCTACTGTAGATACGCTATCCATGGGAATGTCGAACGATTTAACGTTGGCTATTACACATGGTTCCACTATGGTCAGAATTGGTACGGCCATTTTTGGAGAGAGAAGTTAAATATAAGTCAGTACTTCCTCTGAAGAAAGTACCCTAAAAAAGTACTCTGACACAAGTAACCTAACAAAACGTATTCGCACAAAAAGGTAGATAATTTTCATGAATAAAATAGCATTTATTGGCGCAGGTAATATGGCCCGTGCAATCATTGTAGGGCTAATAAGCTCAGGTGTTGCAGCAAAAAACATTATGGTTGCCAATCCGTCTCCTGAGAAAAGAGTACAGCTAGCTAACGAGTTTGGCGTACAACATACCAGTGATAATATCGAAGCGGCAACTTTTGCTGATATTATCGTATTAAGTGTAAAACCACATTTTATTTGTGATGTTTGTGAGCAACTTAGTAGTGCATTAGATATATCAAATAAATTGTTTATTTCTGTAGCTGCGGGTACAACAGTTGCTCAAATTCAACAGGCACTTCATTGTAATGCCGCCCTTGTTCGCGTTATGCCAAACACACCATCACAATTAGGTTTAGGCATGAGTGGCATGTTTGCTTCAAATGAAGTCAGTAAAGAACAAAAAGCTGCAAGTGATAAGTTGATGTCTGCTGTTGGTAAAGTGATCTGGCTCCCAACTGAGGATAAAATAAATGATGTTATTGCTGTGGCAGGCTCTGCACCCGCTTATTTTTTCTTGTTTATGGAAGCAATGGAAAAACACGCACAAACGCTAGGCTTTAGCGCAGAAGAAAGCAGAATGTTAGTACAACAAACTGCACTTGGTGCAGCACAAATGGTAGAGCATAGCAGTGCAGCAATTAGTACACTACGAGAAAATGTCACTTCAAAAGGCGGCACGACCTTTGCTGCTCTTGAGCAGTTTAGAGCAGACGGTATTGAAGAAATGGTCGGTAATGCAATGAATGCCGCAATAGCCCGAGCTGAAGAAATGGCAAAAGGCAACTAACATTTCAAGTAACAAATAGAGTGTAGATTACAATAAATACAATAGCAGTATACTAAGAGATTATATTGCTACTTAGGAGAAAATATGGAAGCAATTACATACTTATTAAGATTCGCTTTTGATGCCTTATTAATAATTTTGATCATGAGAGTTTGGCTGCAATGGGTAAAAGCTGATTTTTATAATCCTTTAAGTCAGTTCGTTGTAAAAGTGAGTAATCCTTTGGTTGTGCCGGTACGCCGTATTGTACCTGGATTAGGTGGGATAGATTTAGCCACAATATTAATTGCATATGCTGTCGCCACTTTAAAGTTTTTTACCTTAGCAGCCATAACAGGTCAAAGCTTAGGTTTATTAGCTTTTTATATCGGTTTGTTAGTGCTGTTAAAACAAGCGGGCTTTTTATTGTTTATGATAATGATTATTATGGCGGTAATGAGTTGGGTTGTTCAAGGTTATAACCCTACCCTAGCAGTATTCCATCAACTCACTGAACCATTTTTAAACCCTATTAGACGTATTATTCCTAATTTAGGTGGTTTAGATTTATCTATGATTGTTGCCTTTTTAGCGATGAATGTTATCAATATTCTCCTGTCAGGATCTTTACCCTACTGGGGAGCTTTATAACGCAAAATAGAGGTTCAGAGAGGCGTGGATATTATACTCATAAACATCTTAAATATAAACTTGAGGTGAGATAACTAGCACCGCCCATTTGAATTAATATAAAAAATAAAAAGTCTGTTTTATTACTATCTATTTAGAGCCGGCTATTTTTAAACCAACAAATCAGGAAATAATATGAATAATCTAATCGTTAAATTATTATTGGCGTTCACGATAAGCTTATTAGTTATATCGAGTGCTAACGCCGAAAACATGAAACCATTAGGCTCAATGAACGTTCATTACATGGCAATCGGTTCAACCTTTTTTACGCCTGAAATAGCTAAAGCTTACGGTATAACGCGTAGTCGCTATAATGGATTAGTTAATATTTCAGTACTTGATAATACAAAGGCAGGTCACCCAGCTAAAACGGTTAGTATTATTGGCCAAGCAAAAAATAATTTGGGCCAATTTAAAAACTTAGCGTTTGAAGAAGTAAAAGAAGGTGATGCTATCTATTATTTAGCGCAAGTTAGCTATAACGATGAAGAAACATTGCATTTCACCTTGGAAATTAATGACGGTAAAGAACAGCAGACATTAACGTTTTCCCAAAAATTTTATGTTGATTAAATCTATACCAAAAGAGAAGGTATAAAGGGCTTAGGGTCATAACCTTGAGAATATAACCTAGTACCGCTCTCTTTTTTCCCGTATTATTGCCGACAATTATTCATTTATATAGTCCTGTCATTTATGCCTACAATAGTTTTAGCCACTGGCAACCAAGGTAAAGTTAAAGAGTTAGCTAGCCTGCTTAGTAAATATCAAATAGAAATAGTACCGCAAAGTAATTTTAATGTGCCAGACATTGCAGAAACAGGTACAACTTTCGTTGAAAATGCCATTATCAAAGCGCGCCATGCAGCTAAAATAACAGGATTACCTGCTATTGCTGATGATTCAGGTTTAGAAGTTGATGCGTTAAATGGCGCTCCTGGTGTTTATTCTGCCCGTTATGCGAGTGATATTGTTGGTGATCACGTCACTGACAATGACAATATGAGCAAGCTTCTTAATGCATTAAAAGATACGCCTACTGAACAACGCAAAGCACGCTTCCATTGTGTATTGGTATATATGAAACATGAAAATGACCCTACCCCCATTATTTGTCATGGTATTTGGCAAGGTAGTATTAGCCACGAAAAAAAAGGCGAGCAAGGTTTTGGTTATGATCCTATTTTTTGGCAAGAAGACTTACAATTGTCCTCAGCACAATTACCCCGTGAAGTGAAAAATAAGCTAAGTCATCGTGGTCAAGCTTTAGCACAACTGATAAAAAAATTAGCCAAGTAATTATAAAAACAATTTATTTGGCTTGTAACATAGAAATTAATAGTGAGTACTAACTTGTTAACAACACCACCGCTTTCTTTATATATTCACATACCATGGTGTGTTGAAAAGTGTCCTTATTGTGATTTTAATTCCCATGCACTTAAATCAAAAATACCTGAACAAGATTATGTACAGGCTTTGATCGCTGATTTAGATGCAGATATTGAGCGATTTAATTTACAAAAAAGACCACTACATTCTATTTTTATTGGTGGCGGAACACCTAGTTTATTTTCAGCGCAATCGATTGAAAGTTTACTGCAACAAGTATTTTCACGATTTATTAATGGTGCATTACAAAGCGCTGCACCAGAAGAATTGATAGAAGTTACACTAGAAGCAAACCCAGGTACTGTAGAAGCAGATAAATTTATTGGCTTTGCCAAGGCAGGGGTTACTCGCTTGTCTATTGGCGTACAAAGTTTTGAATCAGAAAAATTAGTCAAACTTGGTAGAATTCATAATGTTGACCAAGCAAAGCAAGCTGCACAACTTGCTACAAATTCTGGTGTTCAAAGCTTTAATTTAGATTTAATGCACGGCTTACCTAATCAAAGTATCGAAAATGCTCTAGACGATTTAAAAACGGCGATTAACCTTAAGCCCGATCACCTTTCTTGGTATCAATTAACTATTGAGCCTAATACAGCTTTTTATTCTAAACCACCAAAACTACCGCAAGATGAAACCTTATGGAATATTCAAGACAAAGGCTTCAAATTACTAACTGAGGCTGGTTATAAGCAATACGAAATATCAGCTTTTAGTTTAAAGCCGACGGAAAAAGACAATAAAAACAGCAAGCAATGCCAACATAATCTAAATTACTGGCGCTTTGGTGATTACCTTGGGATAGGTTGTGGTGCTCACGGTAAAATTACCAATGTTGAGTCAAACATTATTCAACGAACAGTAAAAGTAAAGCATCCTAAAGGGTACCTAGATTCAACTCGAGATCCACTAGATCACTTAACTACTGTCTCTCATGAAGAGTTACCATTTGAGTATATGATGAACCAATTAAGATTATCTTCCCCTTTTACACTCAGCCATTATCAACAACGAACGGGGTTAGCTTCAACCACTATATTACCAATATTACAACAGGCACAAACTAAACTATTAATGGAATGCCTTGATACTCCCCCTAATCAAGAAACATGGCAGGTAACAGCGCTTGGACATAGATATTTAAATGATTTACTGGAGCTTTTTCTTTAATGACCACTGACAATGATCTAACTTTTATGCAACGAGCATATGAACTCGCCCAACAAGCAGAGCAACATAATGAAATTCCTGTTGGTGCCGTCGTTGTCTATCAAGGAGATATTATCGGTGAAGGCTTTAATCAATCTATATTACGTAATGATCCCTCTGCTCATGCTGAGATGATCGCAATCCGCCAAGCAGGAAAATACCTTAATAATTATCGACTATTGAACTGCACTTTGTATGTAACGCTTGAACCTTGTCCTATGTGTGCAGGTTTATTGGTACATAGTAGAATTCAGCGTTTAGTGTATGCAAGCCCCGACTTAAAAACAGGCGCTGCTGGAAGTATTTTCAATCTGGTAGGAACATCGCAACTAAACCATCAAATAGAGGTAGATGGTGGGATTATGGTTGAGCAATGTAGTGAATTATTATCAGGCTTTTTTAAACGCAGACGTAGTGAAAAGAAATTAGCTAAGAAAGCATTAAAGCTTACATCAGAGTTTAAATAATTTATTACTTACCATAGTAAAAACAAAAGAATTAATTTTCTTTTGTTTGTTGTGCTGACTCTTGATTCACAACTTGATTGAAGAAAAATTGACGTCGTGAGTTTACTTTATGATGTTGTACTTTTAAATGTTTCTTTCTTGCAGTTGCTTGTCTTCTATTTTTCATTTTATTCTCTCTTGTATTAGTAGTTAAAATTAATTCGCACACATTATTGTCGATAAATATGACACGAATATGACAAAATACAAGTTAATTAAATTGTTCTAAGTAGTCGCTATTGCTGGATTTCGCATGTATCTAAATATGGAATCAGCTAATATCAGCAAAGAATAAGGCAAAGGATTAAATTAAAAAAAATAATACCATCGAAACAACACTTTTATTCAGCTGCTTCTTCTTCTAAACTTTTTTCTGCGGCGTCCATTGCTTCAACTTCTTCAATGGCTTTCTCAATAGCTTCTTTTGACTTGTCATCTAGCCAAGTTAGCGTATCGTAGTAACGGCGAATATTATCAACATAATGCACCGGCTCAGTTCCTCGAGCGTAACCATATTTTGTATTTTTATAATATTTCTTTTGTTGTAATAATGGTAAGCGAGCTTTTACTTCTACCCAGCGATCAGGATCACCGCCTTGTTGCTGTGTAATAATACGTGCATCATTTAAATGGCCAAAACCAACATTATAAGACGCTAACGCAAACCAAATACGATCTGGATTTGGAATTCGATCAGGCATTTTAGCTATCATGCGCTTGAAATATTTACTTCCACCACGAATACTTTGTTCTGGATCTAAACGACTTTTGATCCCCATTTGTTTAGCCGTAGCTAACGTTAACATCATCATACCTCTTACACCGGTATGTGAACGAGCATGTGGCTTCCAATGCGATTCTTGATAACTAATTGCTGCCAGTAATCGCCAATCGATATCTTGACTATATTTTTGAAAAATATTTTGATATTCAGGTAATCTAGTTTTCACAGCCTTAATAAAAGTGCGTGTTTCTACGTAATTGAACTGCTCAATATGTCCATAGTATTTATCATCTAGCGCCAGCAAAGAACCATTGTGATGAACTTGACCAAAAAACTCGACTAAACTTGCTAAAATAGCGTCGTCAGTAGTTTTATTTACCATCCATGCTAAAGGCTCTGTTTCTTGAATAGTAAAACCGATACTAATTTCAGGATAATAGCGACGACTTGACGCCAGCGTATTACTGTCAACAATGGTATAATCTATTTCATCATTAAGTAATTTAGCCAATAACTCTTCACCGTCAAAATCACTTGTTTCAATCCATTTAAGATCAGGATGAATTTGTTTAAGTTTATTTAAACTTTCTACATGGCTAGAGCTAGCTGTCACCATTAAAGTTCCTGTCAAATCGCTTACTTCTCTAGGTCTTACATTACCTTGTTTAAAGACCAATTTTTGACTGACATTTGTATAGCTCGGGGCAAAATCAAAATCAAGCAAACGCTTTTCTGTTACTGCTAAGCCAGCAGCCAGCAGATCAACTTCTCCAGAATTTAGCTTAGCAAAGAGTTCATCCAAAGAGTAACTTGGTACAATTTTTAACGAGACATTTAAATAATCAGCATACTGTTTTGCCAATTCATATTCAAATCCTGCGTAGGCATCCATCTCCATGCCATTACCTTGAATATCATTACCTTGCGCATAAAAACTATTGGCACCATATAAAGTACCAATCGTGATATAACCACGCTCAATAATACGTTCAAAGGTTACTTTTTGATTTTTTTCACTACAAGAAACAAGCGCCCCAAGTAATAGAAAAGTAATAAATACCTTTTGTATTATTAATGACTTTTTTGAGTGACAATTTATAAATTTCATAGTGTAATTGTGTCGTGTATTTCCTTGTTAGCCAAGCTCTTTTTTTAAAAGTTAAATTTTCATACAAACAGAAGCTTTTAACGCTTACTAAAAGTTGAGTTTTAAACTATAATACGCGCGAAATTTTCGCTTAGGCTAAGCTCGATAGTTAGTCTAATCAAAAAACCTATAAAAACTTGGTGATTACCCTATGACGATGCCTAAGACGACGTTAATTAAAAACCTTCGTGGCGCTCCTGCACTTTCGGAATTCAGAGTTAAAAAGTTATTAACTCAATGTGAAGAATTACAGCTACCGGTAAATGATATTTATGCTGAATTTGCTCATTTTGCTCAACTTAAAGAAGAATTAAGTTCAAACGATGAGAATGTATTACAGCAATTACTTACTTATGGTCCTACCATTGAAGAACATCAACCTAATGGTTTGTTTTTATTGGTGACTCCTCGTCCAGGCACTATCTCTCCTTGGTCATCTAAATCTACTGATATTGCACATAACTGTGGTCTTACTAACATCGTTCGTTTGGAGCGTGGTATTGCTTACTACGTATCAATAGAGGATGGTAAAACATTAACTTCAGCTCAAGAAGTACAATTAAATGCATTATTGCATGACCGCATGATGGAAAGTATTTTCAATGACTTTGAGCAAGCAAGCTTATTATTTGCTAGCAGCGAACCAGGCAAGCTTGCAGCCATTGATATTGAAAACGGTGGTAAGGCAGCTTTAGTTAACGCTAACGTTGAATTAGGCTTAGCACTTGCTGAAGATGAAGTTAATTATTTATTTGAAAACTTCACTAAATTAGGCCGCAACCCGCACGATATTGAACTATATATGTTTGCGCAAGCAAACTCAGAACATTGTCGCCATAAAATATTTAACGCTGATTGGACTATTGATGGCGTTAAGCAAGAGAAATCATTATTTAAAATGATTCGTAATACACACGAACTAAACAGCGATTACGTGCTTAGTGCTTATAGTGATAATGCTGCTGTAATGGTTGGTAATAAAGGTGGACGTTTCTTCCCTAATGCTGAAACAAATGTTTACGGTTATCACCAGGAAGATATTCAGGTATTGATGAAGGTTGAAACCCATAACCACCCTACTGCTATTTCACCTTATCCAGGTGCAGCAACAGGTAGTGGTGGTGAAATTCGTGATGAAGGGGCAACAGGTGTAGGCTCTAAACCTAAAGCAGGTTTAGTTGGTTTTTCTGTGTCTAATTTACGTATTCCTGAGTTTGTCCAACCTTGGGAAACCGATTTTGGCAAACCAAGCCGTATTGTTAATGCATTCGACATTATGATGGAAGGTCCATTGGGTGGCGCAGCATTTAACAATGAATTTGGTCGTCCTGCTATTTTAGGTTACTTCCGTACTTACGAAGAAGAAGTTAATTCATTCAACGGCGTTGAAGTACGTGGTTACCATAAGCCTATTATGCTTGCTGGTGGTTTAGGTAATATTCGTGATGAGCACGTACAAAAGCGTGAAATCGTTGTAGGTGCAAACTTGATCGCTTTAGGTGGTCCGGCAATGAACATTGGTTTAGGTGGCGGTGCAGCATCATCAATGGCTTCAGGTCAATCCGCTGAAAATCTAGATTTTGCCTCTGTTCAACGTGAAAACCCTGAAATGGAACGTCGTTGTCAGGAAGTAATCGATAAGTGTTGGCAACTTGGTGAAAACAATCCAATCGCCTTCATTCATGATGTTGGCGCAGGTGGTTTATCTAATGCCTTTCCTGAATTAGTATCTGATGGCGGACGTGGTGGTGTATTTGAACTGCGTAATGTGCCAAATGATGAACGCAGCATGGCACCACATGAAATTTGGTGTAACGAATCTCAAGAGCGTTACGTTATTGCTGTTTCAGATAAAAATTTAGCAACGTTTAAAAAAATATGTGAACGTGAACGTGCACCATATGCAGTTGTTGGTCGTGCTACAGAAGAAGAACACTTAACGGTTACTGATTCACATTTCGCTGATGATGAAAAACTAAATACACCAATTGATTTACCACTTGATGTTCTGTTAGGTAAAACACCTAAGATTATCAAAGATGTTAAGTCAGCAAAAGCCGTTGGAGATTGCCTAGATTTAAGTAAAGTTACATTAACTGATGCTGCAGATAGAATCTTAAGTCTTCCTACCGTTGCTGAAAAAACGTTTCTTATAACCATTGGTGATAGATCTGTAACCGGTATGGTTAATCGTGATCAAATGGTTGGTCCTTGGCAAGTTCCTGTTGCCGATTGTGGTGTTACCGCATCAGCGCTTGATTCTTACCACGGTGAAGCGATGTCGTTAGGCGAACGTACGCCGGTTGCCTTATTAAACTTTGGTGCTTCTGCTCGCTTAGCTGTAGCTGAATCACTAACCAATATTGCAGGTACTGATATCGCTGGCTCTGACGGTGATAGATTAAACCGTATCAAACTTTCTGCAAACTGGATGTCACCTGCCGGTCACCCTGGCGAAGATGCTGGTCTTTATGAAGCGGTTAAAGCCATTGGTGAGGAGTTATGCCCTGCGCTTGGCTTAACTATCCCTGTGGGCAAAGACTCAATGTCAATGAAGACTCAATGGGAAGATGATGGTGTACAAAAATCAGTAACATCTCCACTTTCACTTATTATTACAGCTTTTGGTGCTGTTGAAGATATACGTAAAACAGTCACTCCAGAGCTTCGCTCTGATAAAGGTGCAACACGTCTTATCGCTATTGACTTATCTCAAGGCAAAAAACGCTTGGGTGGTTCATGTTTAGCACAAGTTTACAAACAACTTGGTAGTGAAACACCAGATGTTGATAATCCAGAAATATTAAAAGGCTTCTTCAACGCGATGCAAACCTTAGTTCGCGCTGAAAAAGTCATTGCTTATCACGATATTTCAGATGGTGGCTTATTTACAACGATTAGTGAAATGGCATTTGCAGGCCATACAGGTGTTGATATTGATATCAGTAAGTTATCAAATGGTGCTAACGATGATTTAGCAACCTTATTCAATGAAGAGTTAGGTGGTGTAATTCAAGTACTTGACAGTGACATTGAAACAGTTAATTCTGTTTTAACTGAGCACGGTATTTTAGCTTGCAGTACTGTAGTAGGTACGCTTAATGACGAAGACATTATTCGCTTTAGCCGTGACGGTGAAGTAGTACTGGAGAATTCTCGTACTTATTACCGCACTACTTGGGCACAAACAACTTATAAAATGCAATCGCTGCGTGATAATCCTGAATGTGCTCAACAAGAACATGATGTTAAATTTGATACTGAAGATCCAGGCTTAAACACAAAGCTTACATTTGATATTAATGAAGATATTGTGGCCGATTTGATTGCTAAAGATGCTGCTAATTCTACTAATAGTGTGCTCACCAACCCACGCATTGCTATTTTACGTGAGCAAGGTGTTAACTCCCATGTAGAAATGGCGGCATCCTTTGATAGAGCCGGTTTTGTAGCTATTGATGTGCATATGTCAGACATATTATCTGGCAGAACTGATTTAGCCGATTTTAATGGTTTAGTTGCTTGCGGTGGTTTCTCATACGGTGACGTATTAGGTGCTGGTGAAGGTTGGGCAAAATCAATTCTATTTAATACCAATGCACGTGCTATGTTTAAGGCTTTCTTTGAACGTGAAGATACCTTTAGTTTAGGTGTGTGTAACGGTTGTCAGATGTTATCTAATTTAAAAGAAATCATCCCTGGCGCTGAGCACTGGCCTCATTTTGTGCAAAACAAATCTGAGCGCTTTGAAGCACGTTTCTCATTAGTTGAAATTCAAGAAAGTCCTTCTGTATTATTTAAAGGTATGGCAGGTTCTCGTATGCCAATCGCTGTTTCACACGGTGAAGGTCATGCTGAGTTTAAATCTGATGAAGCAATTGATGCTGCAAATAATTCAGGCACAGTATCAATGCGTTTTGTCAATAACTACGGTGATGTTACTGAAACTTACCCTGCTAACCCTAACGGCTCAGTAGACGGTATTACCTCATTAACAACGACTGATGGTCGTGTAACCATTATGATGCCTCATCCTGAACGTGTATTTAGAACGGTTGCTAATTCATGGCATCCTGATAGCTGGGGTGAAGATTCACCTTGGGTTCGCATGTTCCGCAATGCAAGAGCATTTATCGGCTAAGTAATAACGAGCCAGCAGTGCTAACCATGTTGTTAAAACAAAAGCGCTGCTGACTTACATACGATTTACTTAAAAAATTTCAACTAGAATAAATAATTAACGAGCAGTCACCAACCATTGTTCGTTAGTTTTTTATAAAATAAAGAGGCGATGATGCAGTTTACCGATAGTCATTGCCATCTTGATTTCTCTGCCTTTGACGCTAACCTCTCTCAACTTCTACAGCAATGTGACACAAATAACATTCACCGTATTATTGTTCCTGCTGTTAAGCCAAGCCACTGGCAAAGAGTCATATCGTTAACAGAAAAAATCACACCAATAAATATAACATGCAGCTTAGGCTTTCATCCTTGGTTTGTTATACAACAAGATATTAACTTGCCAAAAAATTATGATGTTGCTTCACAGGAGCTTAAACTCAAGCAAGCGATCATCGATAACCATAGCTCTCATCAGAATAAAATTGTTGCGATTGGAGAGTGCGGTATTGATATTTGCAAAGCAAAAACAAGTACAAGGAATGAAGATGAATATAATAAAAACATTCAATTACAAGAAGCGTTTTTTGAAATGCAATTAGGCATTGCAAAAGAAAATAATTTACCCGTTATTATTCATCACTGCCAATCACACCCACTAATACTAGCGTTACTAAAACAATATAAACTGGCAAACGCAGGGGTTATACATGCATTTTCAGGAAGTTATCAACAAGCTAAAGACTATGTGAATTTAGGGTTTAAGCTAGGTATTGGCGGTACTATCACCTACCCTAGAGCTAAAAAAACAATTGATGCAGTAAAGCGTCTACCTTTATCCAGCTTATTATTAGAAACTGATGCTCCGTCTATGCCCCCTTTTGGAACTCAAGGCAGCAATAACTCTCCACTAAATGTACTTGCAGTATTTCAGGCTTTATCAGTGATAAGAGACGAGCCAGCAACAATGATTGCTGCACAGATAGAGCATAATGTTGAAGAGTTATTCTTTAATTAGTAGGTTTTCGGTGCTCTATAGCCTTGTCTACTAAATCGATTTAAACCTCGTGTCAGGAGAAAACCGATAACGCCTGCGACAATAAGTAATAACCTGAACGATGTATGACTTTCATAGTTGTTATGCATTAACGCTGACGTTAAATAAGACTTTTCTATCGTCAGTCGTAAATAGCCCTGAAGCTCCGTATTTCTAATTTCTTTAATAACGGGAACATATAGTTTACTTTTATCAAGTGACGGCATCACTTCATCAATACCATAAAGATATTTAATCGTACTGCTAACTTCACCACTCGACTCGGACTTCAACAGTAACTGTCCAGTGTTATCATAAAAATGTACATGTTTAATATAATCAGCATCAGCAAGATTATTTACATAGGACTGTACTTGAGCATTACGTTCTATTTTGGAGATAGAATTACTATTATTCATTAAAATTACTGAAATGCCGGCAATAGCTTGCCCTAAAAGTTTATCGGCAACTTGTTCAAAATGCTGCTCAATAATTTGATTATTTTTTTCTGTATTATCCACTAAAAATACCAGCAGCAAGACTATAAGCAAAATAGCACTAACTAATTGCAGAATTTTATTATAAATTGACGATAGTTTAGGGTATAAAGGCTGTTCTAATTTATTCATCATAAAAATGCATGGTATCGAAATACATGCACCTATAATAGAGAGTTAACGTGTCTTTTTCTACTACTGTATCCTTTTCTACTGAAATATCATCATTATCGCTTGAAAATCACTTTGCACAGAGTGAAATTAAAAGTAAATTACCTCTTGATTTTACTTTAAATGATGAGCGCTTAGCATTAAATGAAGGTCATAATATTGACTCATCAAAACCTGAATTAGTGGTGTTTTCTGATTTAACATTACAAAATTTACTATTATTGCAAGGTAATGGCTATTTTACTATTGATAGCTTAATTGCAATAAACACCCGCAATAACCAGACAAGTTATCGTTTTAATGTGACTTGTACTGATTTCATTAAATCTCGCCAAGCCATTGCTGACTTTGCCTTAGCAAATAAAATAGAGGCGGCATTAATTCTAAATGCTCCAAAGCTTAATACACCAGGGTTATTAGTCATGGATATGGATTCAACCACCATTGAAATTGAATGTATTGATGAAATAGCGAAATTAGCAGGTGTTGGTGAAGAAGTATCTGCGGTAACAGAATTAGCTATGCAAGGTCAATTAGATTTCTCTCAAAGCTTACATCAACGTGTTGCAACATTAGCTAATGCACCTGAGAAAATTCTTGCCGATGTAGCAAAAAACATTCCATTAATGGCGGGATTAGAAACATTAATTAGCGAGCTTAAAAAACATAATTGGCGTATCGCAGTCGCATCTGGGGGCTTCACTTATTTTGCTGATCACCTTAAGGATATGTTAGCTCTTGATGCAACTTTTGCTAATGTATTAGAGATTGTTGACGGTAAACTCACCGGAAAAGTCTTAGGTAGTGTTGTCGATGCGCAAGTAAAGGCAGATTCATTAAATTTATTAGCAGATAAATATCAAATTCCTCATGCTCAAACCGTTGCTATGGGTGATGGCGCTAATGATCTTGTGATGATGGCTGCTGCTAACTTCGGCGTTGCATTTCACGCTAAACCCATTGTATTAGCACAAGCTGATAGTAGCATTAACCAACAAGGGTTAGATTGTTTATTACATTGGTTAGCCTAACTAGACGGCTCTATTATAAATAATAGAGCCGATAACTGCACTCTACAGTCATTAAAATTCGAGGTATTAACTATAATCGATGGCTGTACAAAACTTCATGCGTAATATCGATACATTGAATAGATGCAACAACACTCAAAATATCTTGCTCTATTTGTTTACTACGGTGTATAGCATAAGTACTAATATAGCTAAGCTCAGCGTTTAAATATTCTAAATTAGGTGTGTTAGTACGTGATATTTTTAATTGAAAACTGAAGAAACTGCCTTTTTGGGTTGCTTGCTTGATAAAGTTTTTCCTCAACGCTGACGTATTCAACTCTCGCTCAAACTTTATACTCACCCCTTTATCAATTTGATCAACATTATTAGCAATAGAAATATAAAGAACATCAGTAATAGGCTCAGCATTTATTACCAGCTTCTTCAGGCAAGAATCAAGAAAGTTATCCTTATATAGCTTGGTTAATATAGGATAGAAATTGTAATAGCCTTTTCTATCACTAAGTATACGTAATCGCTCTAAAAAATCATTATCCTGATTATTGGTAACCAGCACTTCTACTTTGTAACGGCTACCACTTGTTTGTACAATTAATGTAGGAACTTCAATGCATTGAGAATAGTGTGTACGCAGTGATTCAGCTAAACCCGGCAACAATGAACTTCCTTCATCAGTGGTTAGCTTCTCTTTATTTTTCTCAATTAATAATTTAAAAAATGTGCGACCTACATGCTGGTGTGATCTAATATAAACTTTGCAATTAAGCACTGTTTTTTTCTGATTAACTTTTATAACCTCATAAGGTAATTTTTTCAATTCATGGGATGAAGTTATCTTTTGTAGGCTTGGAAATGTCATGCTAATAACATCACCAGCACGAACCCCTACACCTTCACTTAGTACCAACTTAACACCTGAAACAGAGAAGTCGATAGAGTTCGCTTGCCATTCTTGTTTATTATTTTCCAATATAACCGGCGTTTTATAAATAAACCTAGGCTCTTGTCGCAAATTCTTATAGCTGATGCCTAACTGCTGAACAACCAATTTATTTTTTAAACGCTTATGTCCAAACTTTTTCAATTTATTTACATCTATTCCTTTATTTGAAAAACCTTGATACTCAACAATAGAGGTTTGATGCGTAATATCACTAGCAACAACACCAAAGGACAATGAATCAATACAATTAATCACTTCTTTTGAAGGGGGTGGGTTTATATATTGTTCATCTGGATCTTGGCTATTTGATAAAATAAAAGGAGAGTGTATCGTTGACTTATCAATAGTAAAGTAAGTTAATTTGGTCACTGAAAAAGAAGCTCTTTTAGCTGCAAAAGTAAAAAACTCAGGGAAAAAGTCATTTTCTTGAGATAATTGCTCTTCATCTACAGTATAAAAATAGTCTTTACCTTGGTGTTGATGAATAAAGCTGTAAACCAACAGCGACTTACCTTGCTTATATCTTTTTAACAAACGAGGCAAGCGCGCTTCATTAACGAGTGAATGTAAATTAGAGTGGTGCTCTTCATCTTGCCAGTATTGAAAGGTAGGTTGATTATTGTTTGTTGTTAATACATAACGAGGAATAATTTGATTGTCGTTTAGTTGAAAATATATAGGTAACTCATTAATTTTGGGTAAAACATATTGTTCAAAGCTTCTAGATTGTAATGCCGCAATAGTATTTTCTAAATTAATTTTATATCTACGTTTATTAACTTGAATATAATCAAGTAAAAAGGTTTTAAAGTCATCATTTTCAAAATCATCTATACGTTGGCAACCAACAAGTTGGGTATTTTCATCACTGTAAATATTTTTTATTTGATATTCTAAACTGTCTCCGCGAGAAAATTGAAAGTCACTTTCAATATCTTTGAAAACGATTGTAATTTTTTGGTCTATATAAAGAGGTAACTTACTATTCAATCGAAACTTTAATCCTGTCACGCTGATATCAATACTATTCACTGACTTTTTCTGATTATCGTCCAACGCTATTGCAAAAGGCACAACAAAATTCATTCGTTCTTCCATTCGATTATATCGTTGACTACAAGGAACGTACTTAACAGGGTATTGAAGTTTCTCGATTGTTTTTTTAGGAAGTTCTACCTGTGCTTCTTTTGATTTTAGCTGATCTATATGCTGTTGTTCTTTCTGATAAATAACACGGAAATTATTTTCTGTATTTTTTACTGCTTCATAAACGCCGAAAGTATAACCTTGATATTTATCTACATTTTCTTGAAATACATTAATAGCAATGTCATCTAAAAAGTGGCTTTGCCCACAATATTGAAATAACTTACAATCTCCGTTAACTAAACCACGTAAATCAATAGACCGAGTACAAGTGCTCGCTAAGCGTTTCAATTCCATTTTTAATAAGAATTTTTCCGTCTTAGTCATCTGTTTAGTCTGTTGAGTAAACTTGATATCAAAACTTGGCTTATTTACTTCACCGCGAAAGTTATGAATTATCTTTTGGTATTTTGAAAAGTCTTTGCTCATAGAATAATATTATGTTTACTCTTATTGTTTAATAAAGAATTTCTTGAATAAAGTATAATGCAAGCTCAAATAGCATTATAATTTGAACGACTTAAATTCAGCTATAGTATTTAATACATCATCTTGCAGCTCTCTGCAACAATACAGATATAGCAATAACTAAGCAATTTTTGTGCCTATAACTAATAAACAACAAAGAGGGAATGTATGGCTAAAGCTAAAGCCGCCTATGTCTGCACAGATTGTGGCTCTGAATATTCTCGATGGCTAGGTCAATGTAATGACTGTAAAGCTTGGAATACTATTTCAGAATTTAGACAAGCAAAACTACCTGCTCGTGGTGGAAACTTTGCTGGGTTTGCAGGTGCTGCGCACAATGAACAAGCAAAAGTCCAAACTCTTGACGATATTGATTTGACAGATCTACCTCGATTTTCATCTGGCTTTGCTGAATTTGATCGCGTTCTTGGTGGCGGTATTGTACCTGGAAGCGCTATTTTGATTGGTGGGGAACCGGGCGCAGGGAAAAGTACTTTATTACTACAAACTATGTGTACTTTAGCGTCTAATATGCCGGCTTTGTATATCACAGGTGAAGAGTCATTACAGCAAGTTGCAATGCGTGCTAAACGCTTAAGTTTACCTACAGATAAATTACAGATGCTTTCAGAAACAAGCGTTGAAAATATTTGTCAAATTGCCATAAAAGAGCAACCTAAGATTATTGTAATTGACTCTATTCAAGTAATGCACATGAGTGAAATACAATCTGCACCTGGTAGTGTTTCACAAGTCAGAGAAAGCGCCGCTTATTTGACACGTTTTGCTAAACAATACCATGTTGCTATATTATTAGTTGGCCATGTTACTAAAGACGGCTCTCTAGCTGGCCCTAAAGTACTAGAACATTGTATTGATTGCTCGATTATGCTGGAAGGTAGTACTGATTCTCGCTATAGAACACTTCGTGGTAATAAAAACCGTTTTGGTGCTGTTAATGAATTAGGTGTATTTGCCATGACCGGCGAAGGGTTAAAAGAAGTTAAAAACCCTTCTGCTATTTTTCTTAGTCGCACCGAAGAACAAACGGCCGGCAGTGTTGTGATGGTGTTATGGGAAGGAACTCGTCCTTTATTGGTAGAAATTCAAGCCTTGGTTGATCATTCTGCTTTAGGAAACCCACGCCGTGTTGCCGTTGGTGCAGATCAAAATAGATTATCAATGTTACTGGCTATTTTACACCGTCATGGTGGTCTTCAGCTTAACGATCAAGATGTGTTCGTCAATGTTGTTGGCGGTATAAAAGTGACAGAAACCAGTATCGATTTAGCGTTAATTCTTGCATTAGTTTCTAGCTTTAAAGATAACGCCCTACCACAAGACTTAGTCATTTTTGGTGAAGTAGGTTTATCTGGAGAAATACGGCCGGTACCAAGCGGTCAAGAACGCATAAATGAAGCAGCAAAACATGGCTTTAAACGAGCCATAGTTCCTTTTAATAATATGCCTAAACAAGCGATAAAAGGTATGGAAGTCATTGGTGTCAAAAAATTAAGCGAAGCATTAGAGGTGATATAAATGATAGTAAATCACCTTTTCTTATAACATTTACAAATATAAATTGGTTTATACATGAACAAAAAATTAGTCAGCTCTTTCTTTACTTCTTGTACTCTGCTTACATCAGTACTTATTTTTTCAAATACAGTACATTCAACAGAACAAGACACTACTCAAGTAGATAAAACAACAATGCCATTAACTATTGAACGTATTTATAGCTCTCCAGATTTAAATGGACAAACACCTAAGTCGTTAAAGTTTTCCCCAGACGGCTCACGAGTGACCTATTTACAAGGGAAAAGTGACGATTTAAATCGTTATGATTTATGGGAATACAATCTTAAAAGCAAAAAAAATAACTTACTTGTCGACTCTCAGGTGTTATTTACTGGTCCGGAAATATTATCTGATGAAGAAAAAGCCCGTCGTGAACGTCAACGGGTTTATGGCTTTGGTATTATAGAATATACCTTTTCAAATGATGGTAATGCGCTATTATTTCCACTTAATGGTGATATTTACTACTACCATTTAGCAAGCAAAACAGCGAAACGCCTAACCCAAACAGACGCATTTGAAACAGATGTAAAATTCTCTCCAAAAGGTAACTACGCATCCTTCATTCGTGATCAAAACGTATTCATACTAAACATTAATACCGGTAAAGAAACACAATTAACCAAAGATGGTAAAGGTACAATAAAAAATGGCATGAGTGAGTTTGTTGCTCAAGAAGAAATGGATCGAATGACTGGTTATTGGTGGTCTCCAGATGAAAAGCACATTGCTTTTTTACGTGTAGATGAAACACCAGTACAAACGGTAATACGCAATGAAATATACGCAGAAGAAATCAAGTTAATTGAACAACGCTACCCTGCCACTGGCACCAATAATGTCACAATACAATTAGCGGTAACCGATATAAAAGGGAAAAAAATTCGTTTTGTTAAATTAGATGAAGCCGAGGGTGGTACATCGAAAGGAAATAAAAATGATATTTATATTCCACGTGTAAAATGGCTACCTGACAGCAAAGTTTTATCTTATCAATGGCAGAGTCGTGATCAAAAAACCTTAAAGTTAAAAACCTATAACCTAAAAACACGTGATCAAAAAACATTAATTACAGAACATTCAGATCATTGGATAAACCTACATAATGACCTTAAATTTTTAAATGATAATAAATCGTTTATTTGGGCTTCAGAACGAGATGGTTTTAAGCATTTATATCACTTTACTAATGAAGGAGAGTTAATAAATCAACTAACTAAAGGAAACTGGGTAGTAGATGAAATTAACCAAATTGATGAAACTAATGGGCTGATTTATTTTACTGGTCGTGCAGACACTCCACTTGAACGTCACTTATACAGCGTACCATTACATGGGAACTCTCCTGAGCATGTCGCGCGCTTAAGTCAACGTAATGGTTTCCATAACATCAGTTTTAGTAAAGATAACGCAAGTTATATCGATAGTTTCTCTAACATATATACACCTACCCAAGTGAGTTTACATGACGCTAATGGCAAGCACATAACTTGGCTAGCGGAAAACAAAATAGATGCTACGCATCCTAGTAACCCATATTATGATGATTTAATTCAACCTAATTTTGGCACACTCACTAGCGACGATGGTACAGCAACACTCTATTATAAATTATATACCCCTAATGATATGGCTCCAGGTAAAAAATATCCTGTTATTGTTAATGTTTACGGTGGTCCTCACGTGCAGAAAGTTAAAAACGCATGGGAAGGAGCAGACTTTACTCAATACATGTTACAACAAGGCTATATTGTCTTCCAACTAGATAATAGAGGCTCTAATTTTCGAGGTACTGCTTTTGAATTTCCTATTTATGAAAAATTGGGGCAAGTAGAAATAGAAGATCAAATAACAGGTGTTAAATACTTACATGAATTACCTTTTGTCGATAAAGAGCGCATTGGTATTTATGGCCATTCATATGGTGGGTATATGGCATTAATGGCTCTTTTCAAAGCCGGTGATTACTTCAAAGCCGGTGTTAGTGGCGCGCCAGTAACTGACTGGTTATTATATGACACTCACTACACTGAACGTTATTTAAACCATCCAAGTGTTAATAACGAGGGTTATGATAAATCGAGTGTTTTCCCTTACGCTCCTGAATTAAAAAATCCATTATTGATTTATCATGGGATGGCTGATGATAATGTGTTGTTTACCAATACCACAAAATTGATTAAGACATTACAAGACGAAAATAAACAATTTGAACTAATGACATACCCTGGTAGCAAACACAGCATGAAAGGTAAAAAAGTAAAAGTTCATTTGAATAATACTATTATGAATTTCTTTGATAGGCACTTTAAATAGCTTCTATTTAAAATTACGTAACATTATTTTCATTTTATAAAACGGCAAGTACTTAAGTTACTTGCCGTTTTTTTTACTCTCTATTTTTTGCGTTTTCAACGCATAATACCAAGCATTTTTCATGCCTTAAATGTAATCAAAAGTGTGATAAAAAATGTATAATTTTTAGTTACATTTAATTGCATTTATCTACCATATTACTATTGCATTTTTATGACGAGAGGAGGATTATGAAGATGTAAAGAATGATTAGTTTACGATTAAGATGACCAAGAGGTAAGATTATGAATATTAAAATTTCTGGACACCATGTTGAAATTACAGAAGGTATTAAGCAATCTATCGAGAATAAATTCGCGAAAATCTCTAAGCATTATCCGTCAATCATGACATTAGAATCAACCATTACTGTTGAGCCGCATCAACAAAAACTTGAAGTAACCACTTTGTATGAAGGTGAGCAAGTTACCGTAAATGCATCAGATAAACAGTTGTATGCGGCAATTGCTAAAGTAGCGAAGAAACTCGAAGTTTCACTGGCTCGTCGCAAAGGTGTATTATCGGCCAAATTCAATAAAAAGTTTGTTGTACCACAAACAGACCTATATCAGGCATCAACCTAAAATATTTTAAAATTAACCTTATAACGTTAATAAGTACTACGAGTAAATAATTAGTTTTAAACTCAAATATTTATTTAATGTACAAGTTAGTTAAACTATTCCTATTATTTTAATTAATTATTAACAAGTAAACCTACATAAAAAGCTGTACTCTGATCAACAGAGTACAGCTTTCTTGTTTTGACTGATTAAAAATATTTTAAATCACATTCAGGTTAACTAATACCAGTTTAATTAATTAAGTGAACAAGTTTATACGTAGAAAAAATTGCCAAATACAAGGCATTTATTTCAATAACTAGTTGTTCTAATTATTAAATAAATAACGATGTAGTTGGTGATTTTAGCAAGTAGAAATGATCACATAGTTAGTGAGATTGGTATAAAGCACATATACTTCACAAGAGTGCAACAAAGTTTAACATTCAAGATTAATAGCATGCTCGTTTATTTAACTTATTACTCTGGCTCGTAGTCTAAATTGGCTGATAGCCAACGTTCAGCTTGTGGCATGGTCATTTCTTTGCGCGAGGCATAGTTTTCAACTTGGTCTTTAGCTACTTTAGCTACAGCAAAGTATTTGGCATCTGGATGAGCAAAATAGAAACCACTTACCGCTGCACCTGGCCACATGGCAAAGCTTGAGGTTAGTTCCATGCCAATGTTATTTTCAACATCAAGTAGTTCCCATAACAAGCCTTTTTCAGTATGTTCAGGACATGCAGGGTAACCTGGCGCTGGGCGAATACCTTGATATTTTTCACGAATTAGATCGTCATTTTCCAAATTTTCGTCTGGCGCATAACCCCAATATTCTTTACGTACTTGCTCATGTAAATATTCGGCAGTTGCTTCTGCTAACCTATCGGCTACCGCTTTAATGAGTATGCTGTTGTAGTCATCATTTTCTGCGTCAAATGCTTTCACCAATTCGTCACAGCCAAAACCAGATGAAACAGCAAAACCGCCTATGTAATCATTAATGCCAGACTCTTTAGTGGCAATATAGTCAGATAAACAACGGTTAAACTGTCCTGCTGGTTTTTTACTTTGTTGACGTAATTGATGAAACTTAGTAATTGGCGTTTCACGTGCTTCATCAGCAAATAACACAACATCATCTTTTTCACGATAAGCCGGGAATAAACCAAATACCGCTTTTGCCGTTAACTTTTTATTGTTAATAACGTCATCAAGTAATGCATTAGCATCATTAAATAATTTAGTAGCTTCATGACCGACAACTTCATGTTTTAAAATAAGTGGGTATTTACCTGATAACTGCCAAGTCATAAAAAATGGCGTCCAATCAATGTAGTTACGCACAATATTTAAATCAATATTATCAAGTACAGTAACACCTAAGTTCTTCGGTTTAGTCGGCGTGTAATTTTCAAATGAGATTGGCGCTGCATTAGCACGAGCATCTTCAAGGGAAATTAAACTTGAGCGTGGACCCTTTTTATAATGACGTTCACGAACTTTCACATACTCTTCTTTTTGACGCTGCATAAAGGCAGGTCGTAGCTCATCAGAAAGTAACGCACTTACTACCGATACTGAACGTGAAGCATTAGGAACATACACTACAGGGTGTTCATATTGTGGCTCAATTTTAACAGCTGTATGAGCTTTCGACGTTGTTGCACCACCAATCAGTAATGGTAACTCAAAGTCTTGACGTTTCATTTCTTTAGCTACATGCACCATTTCATCAAGAGACGGTGTGATCAAGCCTGATAAACCAATAATGTCGACTTTTTCTTCTTTGGCTACACGTAAAATATCTTCACAAGAAACCATCACGCCTAAGTCAATAATGTCATAGTTATTACACTGAAGCACAACACCAACAATGTTTTTACCGATGTCATGTACATCGCCTTTAACGGTAGCTAATAATACTTTACCGTTTGACTTAACCTCGGTTTTTTCTGCTTCAATAAAGGGATTCAAATGCGCAACCGCTTGTTTCATTACACGAGCAGACTTAACCACTTGTGGTAAGAACATTTCGCCGGCACCAAATAAATCGCCTACCACATTCATGCCGTCCATTAACGGACCTTCAATCACATCGATAGGTCGTTCGGCAGCTAATCGTGCCTCTTCAGTATCTTCAATGATAAATTCATTAATGCCTTTTACTAGCGAATGCTCAATACGTTTTACTACAGGCAATTCACGCCATGACAAATCGGCTTTATTGTTTTGGCTGCCCGCTTGACCACGATAGTTTTCAGCAACATCAAGTAAACGCTCAGTGGCACCATCATCACTATTGCTGATAACGTCTTCTACCGCGTCTTTTAAATCTTTGGGTAGGTCAGAATAAATGGCGAGTTGGCCTGCATTTACAATCCCCATATCCATACCGTTTTTAATGGCGTAATAAAGAAATACTGCATGAATAGCTTCGCGAACAGGGTTATTACCACGGAATGAAAACGATACATTTGATACACCACCTGAAATCATAGCATAAGGTAAATTATCTTTAATATCTTTAACCGCTTCAATGAAATCAACCGCGTAGTTGTTATGCTCATCAATTCCGGTAGCTACCGCAAAAATATTAGGATCAAAAATAATATCTTCAGCGGGGAAACCAATTTCATCAACCAAAATATGATAAGCTCGATGACAAATTTCGTATTTACGTGCGCGCGTGTCGGCTTGACCTTCTTCATCAAACGCCATAACAATAACAGCAGCACCGTAACGTCTTAATAATTCAGCTTGCTCGCGGAAGTTATCTTCCCCTTCTTTTAAGCTGATAGAGTTAACTATGCCTTTGCCTTGTATACACTTTAAGCCTTCTTCTAAAATATCCCATTTAGATGAATCAAGCATGATTGGTACTTTGGCAATATCAGGCTCACCGGCAATGAGGTTTAAGTAACGTACCATCGCAGCTTTTGAGTCCAACATGCCTTCATCCATGTTGATATCAATAATTTGCGCGCCGTTTTCTACTTGTTGTAGTGCTACAGCAATGGCTTCATCGTATTTTTCTTCGGTGATTAAACGTTTAAACACGGCAGAGCCAGTAACGTTAGCTCTTTCGCCCACGTTAACAAATAACGAATCTTTTTCGATGGTTAACGCTTCTAAACCAGATAAGCGACAAGCAATTTTACGTGCCTCTATTTTACGCGGTGCAATATTCGCAACCGCTTCAGCCATACCTTTAATATGGGCAGGTGTTGTACCACAACAACCACCAATAATATTTAAGAAACCCGCTTCAGCCCATTCAGCAACATGGGTATTCATGTCTTCAACGCTAAAGTCGTATTCACCAAAAGCATTAGGTAAACCTGCATTCGGATGTGCAGAAACCGCGAAATCAGAGATTCGGCTTAGTTCAGCAACATATTGACGTAATTCAACAGGTCCTAAAGCACAATTTAAACCAAATGAAATCGGCTTAGCGTGACGTAAAGAGTTATAAAACGCTTCGGTCGTTTGACCGGATAATGTACGACCAGAGGCATCGGTGATTGTGCCTGAAATCATTACCGGTAAACGCACACCTAACTCTTCAAAAACTACTTCAACAGCAAAAATGGCGGCTTTAGCGTTTAAGGTATCGAAAATGGTTTCGATAAGAATAATGTCACTGCCACCTTCAATTAAGGCTTTAGTTGATTCTATGTATGCTTCTTTTAATTCATCAAAAGTAACGTTACGAAATGCAGGATCATTCACATCCGGTGAAATTGAACAGGTACGGTTTGTTGGACCTAAAACACCGGCAACAAAACGAGGACGTCCAGGGTTTTTTTTGGTGTATTCATCTGCTGCTGCACGGGCAATTTTAGCCGCTGCAAAGTTAATTTCAGCGCTGTACTCTTCCATATCATAATCGGCCATAGCAATCGTAGTGGCGTTAAATGTATTGGTTTCAAGAATATCTGCACCGGCTTCAAGGTATTCAAGGTGAATCGCTTTTATGATATCAGGCTGAGTAAGCACTAACATATCATTATTGCCTTTAACATCCGTATGCCAATCAGCAAATCGCTCTGCTCTAAAATCTTGTTCTTCAAACTTATAGGCTTGGATCATTGTTCCCATAGCACCATCAAGAATTAGAATATTTTTAGCCAATTGCTGTTCGAATAAAGCGAATGAAGGATGTTTTTTCATGGTGTATCGGTTTCCTATGGATAAATCTTTAAATCAAATTTGGGATATCTACAAAACTTAAATGACGGTATCTGGATGTATTGCTTTGATATTAGAAGCATCCAATTTATATGGGGTAATTTGATAAACATAATAATTAAGCCAATTAGTAAATAATAGACTACCATGACTTCGCCAAGAACCAATAGGAGGATTATTTTGGTTATCGTCTTTATAATAATTTTTAGGTATCGCCGTGCCACTATCATTTAAGCTATCACGTAAAAATTCTTCGTGTAAAGTAGAGGTATCATATTCAGGATGGCCTGTTAAATAAACTTGTTGCTTATTTTTACTCGCAGCTAAATAAACTCCAGCTTCTTCAGATTCTGCTAAGACTTTTATTTGTGAAATACTTTCATAATCTGATTTATCAATGTAGCCATAGCGAGAATGCGGCACATTAAAATTTTCATCAAAGCCACGCGTTAAAGGTTCTTTTTCATCAAGTGCTTTGTGATTAAAAATTCCCGATAATTTGTTTTTTCTTAAATGGCGATTCAAACCATAGTGATGGTACAGCGCGGCATGTGCAGCCCAACAAGAAAACATTGTTGAAGTAACATTTTTTTCTGCCCAATCAAAGACTTCACATATTTTATCCCAAAAAGTAACTTGTGAATAATCAAGTAAAGCTAACGGCGCTCCAGTAATAATTAAACCATCATATTGTTTATGTTTTACATCATCAAATAAATGGTAAAAGGTATCTAAATGCTCTGTTGGGGTATTTTTCGATTCATTGGCATTAATACGAATAAACTCTATATTTATTTGTAATGGAGTATTCGACAACATGCGCAGTATTTGCACTTCTGTTTCAATTTTATTTGGCATTAAATTCAAAATAGCGACTTGCATTGGGCGTATTTCTTGAGAAATGGCCCTATGTTCAGACATAACAAAAATATTTTCTTTATCTAACACTGATAATGCAGGTAATTGATCTGGAATTTTAATTGGCATAACGCACCTATGACGAAGAAAAAGCAAACAAAGTATAGAAAAACTATACTTACAATACTACTTAGATTGCTAGATATGTCAACATCTAAACGTTTAGATGGCTAAATAGATTAAACCTATATATTATCGTATTGAATTATATTAAATAAAAAAAAACCTTTGCTAAAGTAGCAAAGGTTTTATAGATAAATTCACTCAAACTAGATTGAGGTTACATAATAGTATTACTCTTCTACTATGTCTAAGCCTTCCGGTTCAACTTTCTTGGCATCAATATTCTTACTCAGAAATAGCTCTCTTAATTTAGCATCAACATCTTTCGCCATTTCTGGGTTTTCTTCAAGATACTTAGCGGCGTTTGCTTTACCTTGTCCAATACGCTCACCATTACAGCTATACCAAGCGCCAGCCTTTTCAACAAAACCGTTTTTAACACCTAAATCAATTAATTCACCTAAGCTGTTAATACCTAAACCATACAGTATTTGAAATTCAGCTTGTTTAAAAGGTGGAGCAATTTTATTTTTTACAACTTTGACACGCGTTTCATTACCAATAATTTCATCACCATTTTTAACCGCACCAATACGGCGTATATCTAATCGAACCGAGGCATAAAATTTAAGTGCATTACCACCAGTAGTTGTTTCAGGGCTACCGAACATAACACCAATTTTCATACGAATTTGGTTAATGAAGATAAGCATGGTATTAGATTTTTTCAAATTACCCGTTAACTTACGCATAGCTTGCGATAACATACGCGCTTGTAATCCCATATGTGAATCACCCATGTCACCTTCAATCTCAGCTTTAGGTGTAAGAGCAGCTACAGAGTCAACTACAATAACGTCGATAGCACCAGAGCGAGTTAACATATCAACAATTTCAAGTGCTTGCTCACCGGTATCAGGTTGTGAAATAAGTAATTCATCAATGTTAACACCAAGCTTCTCAGCATAAATAGGGTCAAGTGCATGCTCAGCATCAATAAAAGCACAAACTTTATTATTACGCTGCGCTTCAGCAATAACCTCTAAAGTTAATGTTGTTTTACCACTTGATTCTGGACCATAAACTTCAACAACTCTTCCCATAGGTAAACCACCGGCGCCTAGGGCAATATCTAGACCTAACGAACCAGTTGAAATAGTTTCTACATCCATTGTAGTATTGTCGCCAAGCTTCATTATTGAACCTTTACCAAATTGTCTTTCGATTTGGCCTAGGGCTGCTGCTAATGCTTTTTCTTTATCGTCTTTCATAATTTACTCCACTAATAACGTCTGGTACGTCGTTTTGATAGAGCAAGTATACTGTATGGTCGTACAGTATCAAGTTTTTTTATAATTTATTTTATTTAAATTAAAAAAAATAAAAACCTATACTTTTAACTTATTGATATAAAAGATTAAAAACAACATTAATAACTTTTGCATTTTTGACTTAAAAAAGTTACTAATTTGATTTACCACTGTTTACACAGTAGTTTTATAGCTAAGCTAAATTTAAAGTTTTTATAAAAATAATTCATAATTTTATTTGTTAAATATGGCATAATCCTCTTTCACCAACCTTATTGATTCTATGAGTTGCAGCATTTAAATGACCACAACAACGCAAGACCTTTCTTCACACACCCCTATGATGCGTCAATACCTAACAATAAAAGCAGAATTCCCTAATATTCTGATTTTTTATCGTATGGGTGATTTCTACGAACTATTCTTTGATGATGCAAAAAAAGCCGCTGACTTATTAGATATTTCATTGACAGCACGCGGTAAAACAGGCGGGAACGCTATTCCAATGGCAGGCGTTCCTTACCATGCGGTAGAAAATTATTTAGCTAAACTAGTTCAACTGGGAGAGTCCGTTGCTATATGTGAACAAATTGGTGACCCTGCAACAAGTAAAGGCCCAGTAGAACGTAAAGTAGTCAGAATTATAACGCCAGGTACAGTGAGTGATGAAGCGCTTTTATCTGATAGGCAAGACAACTTAATTGTTGCTATTACTGAAAATAACGCTAAGTCTAAAAAAGCTTCCGATCCAAGTTTCGGTTTAGCTTATTTAGATATGACTAGTGGCCGTTTTGTCATTACAGAGCCGCAAACAAGTGAACAATTACAGGCAGAATTACAACGCCTTTCACCTGCTGAATTACTTTACTCAGAAACGCTTTCATCACTGCAACATGTTGATCAATATAAAGGATTACGCCGACGTCCAGAATGGGAGTTTGATCTTGAAACATCAGTGGCTTTACTTAATAAGCAGTTTGGAACAAAAGAGCTAACTGGGTTTGGTGTTGATGATAAATTATTAGGTTTATCTGCTGCGGGGTGTTTATTTCAATACGTGAAAGATACACAACGAACCGCATTACCACATATTCGTGCAATAATTTGCGAATCTGCGACTTCGGGTGTCGTCCTTGATGCAGCAACAAGACGAAATTTAGAGCTAACACAAAACTTACAAGGTGGTGTGGATAATACTCTGGCTGCGATATTAGATTATGCTGCTACCCCTATGGGATCTCGTTTATTAAAACGTTGGTTACATTTTCCATTGCGTGATTTAAGTATTTTATCTGATAGACAAAATGCCATTGAACAAATAATTTCAACTGACTTACATATTGATGCAAAACCCATTTTAAAAGGCTTTGGTGATATTGAACGTATTGTCTCTCGCATAGCATTAGGCTCAGCAAGACCGCGTGACTTTGCTCGATTACGTAATACCTTACAATCTTTACCCGAACTACAAAACTACTTATCAGCAAGCGCCAATACTGGTTATGTAAACACATTAGCTAAATTAATGGCACCAATCCCTAGTATTCAAGAGCTACTGGAAAAAGCACTTGTCGATAATCCACCTGTCCTTATTCGAGATGGCGGTGTTATAGCACCTGGTTATCATGAAGAACTCGATGTCTTACGTGATTTAAGTGATGGTGCGACTGAGTTTCTAGCACAATTAGAACAAAGAGAAAAAGAACGTACTGGTATCCATTCTTTAAAAGTAGGCTATAACAAAGTTCATGGGTTCTTTATTGAAATGAGTAGAACGGCGGCAAATGACGTACCTGACGATTATATACGCCGCCAAACATTAAAAAATAATGAACGTTTTATTACTGAAGAATTAAAAGAGCATGAACATAAAGTACTAAGTGCTCAAGGTAAATTTTTAGCATTAGAGAAACGCCTTTACCAAGAATTATTCGATCTCGTACTACCTGAATTAGCAAGATTACAAACACTCAGTCAAGCTATTGCTGAATTTGACGTATTAACTAACTTTGCTGAGCGTTCTATTACCCTAAATTATGTAAAACCTACCTTAGTCAACGCTACTGGAATTGAAATAGATGCAGGTCGACATCCAGTAGTGGAACAAATGACTAATAACACCTTTATTGCTAACCCAATCCTATTAACAGAACAACGTAAGATGTTAATAATTACAGGCCCTAATATGGGCGGTAAGTCAACTTATATGCGTCAAACTGCATTAATTGTGTTACTTGCGCATATTGGCTGCTTTGTTCCAGCCAATTCAGCTAAAATTGGCTTAGTTGATAGAATATTTACCCGTATCGGTGCCTCTGATGATTTAGCGAGTGGTCGCTCAACTTTTATGGTTGAAATGACTGAAACCGCTAATATTCTTCATAATGCTACCGAGAAAAGCTTAGTTTTACTTGACGAAATTGGGCGTGGCACTAGTACTTATGATGGTCTTTCTTTAGCATGGGCTTGTGCTGAAATGTTAGCGTTAAAAACAAAAGCATTTACTTTATTTGCTACCCACTATTTCGAATTAACTTTACTTGCCCAAGAAATACCAACGCTAGCCAATGTACATTTAGATGCAATGGAGCATGACGATAGCATTATTTTCATGCATGCAGTGCAAGAAGGCCCGGCAAGTAAAAGCTTTGGTTTACAAGTTGCTCAACTTGCCGGAGTTCCTAAAATGGTTATCAAACGGGCTAAGCAAAGACTGGTCGAGTTAGAGAATCAGGAAGTTGCTTCTATTTTGCCTCCACAATCAGACAATTTTCAACAATTAGCCTTGGTCGCAGATGAACACCCTGCAATAGATACTTTACGTAATACTGATGTGAATGACTTATCGCCTAAACAAGCATTAGACTTGCTATTCGACTTAAAAACAAAGCTTTAATATATTGAAAAAGACTGAACTGCTGACTTATCTTCACTAAATGAGATAAGTCAGCAATCATATTTTTGTGATGACACAGGAATGTTGAAGCTAAACTTTACAGCTTTAATAGTGCACTGTCTAATATGGTTAGCACTTTAATAAATTAGAAGATTTTTATAGTAAACGATATTTATTAAACAGCGCTCATTGAACATTGCTTATTAAACAATACTTATTTTATAGCACGGTATAATAAGGCTAATTATTTTACGTTAGTTAGTAATCTCAATCCAAGATGCTTTATCATTTTCTTTATCAGCAGACTTCTCTACTTTCATATCATCTTCTACAAGGTTATCTTTAGATAACATTTCACCTATAGCCCATCGAGGAATAAAAGTCTGAGCTGTTGCAACAACCACATGAGATATCATACCGATCATTCGAGCATTAACAATAAAACCATCTTTTTGTTCCAATAAAGTACCTGTAACTACATAATCTATAATTTGATTGTCCGGTAATTCTTTCCAATCGCGGCTAAAAACAAAATCCCCTTCACTAGTAACTCTAAAAAAACCGGTCGTTTTAAAATCTACAACAATTAAACCATGACGTTGAAATTCATATATAAAACTCTCTGATATTAAATTTCCTAGCCAGCTAGTACTTTCTAAATCATTTAAATTAACAAAAGAAGCCATGGCAATAGGTGTTTTATGACTAACAAAAACACTGTTATCTAACATTTGAAAAGCTAGGCCTTGTACAATTGCATTTAAGCTATGATTTTCTAAATTTTCACTATCAATGGGTTTATGCTTAACCACTTTTGTCTTTTCTATTTTTTCTGGCTTTTCTGTTCTAAAAGTATGATAAAAATCATTCTGTGAAAATGACGTACAGGCAGTTAATAGCCCTATCAAAAGTAAACATACGTAAAATTTCATAACAATACCTAGTAAGTAAAAGTCAAAAACATAGCACTTTCTTTATGTTTCAGGTTCAGTTCAAATAAGTAATGCATAAAATGTGCCTTTAAATTAATTAACAGTAAAATAGCTTTATATAACAATTAAATCTCATTAAACTCAATACTGAAGTTTTCAGAATAAGTATTATTTGAATTTAATATACCGTTAATTCTGATCCTTCCGCCTAGGTTTATATCAATAATCCCTGATGTTTCGCTATTAATCGTTATACCGGTATCAGCGATTATTAATTTACTTTCTATATCATTCGTTACTTCACCATCAGGCACATAAATAATGCCACTGCCATTATCATTGTGTGACTTGACAGTAATGGCTATTTCAGTATGAGGGTCGGCATAAATACGGTACTTGCCTAATTGCCCTTCTTCAGAGATACAAATATTAGAGCCTATTACATTAGTGATTAATTTTGTGTCATAGGCCATGACACAACCACCAGAGATATAAATTAACGAACCAAAATTAATCCGACTCCTTTCAATAATATATGCATCAGCTTTAGTACTGCTGTGAAAAAAAGTGAAAAACAAGCCGAAAATGACTATCAGTGTTAATTTAATTTTCATAATACCTCCCTCTCCCCTTTGATATCATTGACAGTGTCAATACAGTAAAAGCCTTTACTTTTAATCACTTAATTTTTGCACATTAAAATAAGCATTATTGGATGTTACCCACCCGATTACATTATTAGTAGCCAATCGCGCTTTTGCTGTTTGATAGTCACTATAGGCTTGGCTAATTATACAGTATTTTTTCACCCCATTAATTTCCTTTTCAGCAATATATAATGGGATTGAACTATTGAACTGCTTAGCCGCAGCTAATGCATTTGCTCTATAATTGTGAGCAGCTAGCTGTATCACAAACTCTGTGCCTCTAGTATCATTATTGTCAACAATTTTTTCAGGAGTTAGGTTTCCATTTAAGCGAGTTAAATTATTATTTAACTCCTTCGCCTTAATCGATGATAACGTGCGAGTTAGCGCTTCTGGCAAGTGTTCTCTTTCTTGCATTTTAACTATGCTCTCAGTTCTTTCTATAGGCTTTATTGGAAGTTCATTTCGCTGCACGGGATTTATGGCTATGTAATCCCTGCGTTTGGGTGCAACAGGAAGTTTGTCAGGTTGAGAATAACGTTGTTGCACTTGAAAATTAGTACGAGCAGGTAAACTATAAATTTGTCGACTAAGCGGATCGTCTTTATCTAGCCAAACTTGTTGCCCTGAATTATTAACATTCAAGCGTAATAGTCGTAAATTTTGCGCTTTTCTTTGTCCATTACTATCTGAAAGTGTTAACTTTATATCATCAAGCTCAACAAACCCACCTTTACTACTCGTTGTAAATTCAAAACCAACATTGTTCGCAGTGAAGCCACTTTTATCTAAATACTCTGGTAGAATGGCAACTTGATAACGTCCTGGCTTAAGGTTTCTCGCTTCATAAAAGCCATCTTGATCTGTATTTACTTCTTTAACTATTTCACCAAAACTATTTTGTATATATAAAATCGCTCCTGCTAAAGGTCGATCTTCGTTTTCACTATTCGTTACATACACAAAACCTGAAATATCAGTAGTAATATAAAACGGGATATTAACATCAACATAAGCGCCCGGATGAGTATATATGACATAATCTTTCTGTAGTGTACTGGTGCCATACTCCCAACTAGCATTAAATTTAAAAGGTGTATTTGTACTTACCCCTGGCACGACTACTCTGCCATTCTCACCACTTTTTATATTTTTCCAGGCACTATTACCTGTAAAAGAAACCCCTTCTAAATCCCAGTCAGATTCATCCCTCCAACCATTTGGGTTTCTATCTAAATAACTATAGGTATTAATAGAAGCAGAGCCCGAGGATAAATCATTCGATATTCTCATTGTCTTATTGTGATGATCATACCCAAAAAACAAATTAAATCCTAAACCAATAGTCCATTCATCTTGCGCATTATAAGTACTAGATAAATTACTCGAAAAGTAATTGTTATCCCAACTCATGTTGTAACCAAGTTGCCATTTATTATTGGTGTCAGCTAAATAATAAATACCTCGAAGGCTATGATAGAATCTATTGTTAAACCAACTTAAAGTAATATTACCACTTTGAATGATATCGCTATCATTATCGGGCTTATACTGTATACCTGCATTCAATCTTAAATTATTCGTCAGTGAACCACCAAGACCTAAGTTACCAGACCAGTCTTCAAGTAATACACGCGCATTGTTTATTTTATCTTCTTCAGTAATTGTTTCAAATTCTAGCTGTTCATAACGGTTATAATACAAAGTATTAGTCACACTGACACCACCAAATGATTTTGATAATCGTTGATTAAATTGCCAATGGTTATCTTCTTTTCCCAAAATATTATTGACAGAACTATCATCTTTAATGGTGTTATAACCGACCCCTATGCCATAGCCAAGAGAGCCTAAAGATGGAAGAGAACCGGCATAATTAGCATAAATATTGTGCCAACGGCTATCAGCTGAATTAATCCTGCTACTTCTAAAATCATCTGCTGATTGATAAACAACAGAAAAGGTATCTCTGCCATAAGCATTACCTGTAAGCGTTGATATTTGTGAATAACCTGCCTCGTTTTGTGCTGAAATTTCATTTTCAAATAAATATCCAGGCAAAACAAAAGCATTTTTTAAAGTAACAAAACTTTGTTTTTTCCCATTAAAGTTAGTCGTCGATTGAACAGCACTTAAACCAAGTAACCAATTATCACTTATGCCATAGTCAAAAGTAAAACCAGAATCCGTAAGTGAAAAATCAGTGTCGCTTTGATCATTAATAACCCTTTTAGTACGATCAACCCCATAAAAACTATAAGCCATTTGTCCTGCTGATAAAGCATTACTATCAATATTATAATAACGGGTTATTATTTTTTCTTCCCCGAAAGGACCATAAAGCTTAATTTCGTAACGATTATTACCATATTGCGTTTCGACGTCATCAAAGATCAAATTACCATCAGCAGGCACTACTTTTAGCTCAATAAACTGTCCATTACGATAAAGTTCAGCACTCCAGCCAGGAATTGCTGTTTCTTCTAACGTTATACCAACGTTCCTATTGCGATATGCTTCTGGTGCTCGCGAGAACACAGCACCTAGCCCAGATCGCGTTGATGTTGTTAAATTCCTACCTGTAGTACTAATATCACCAAAGGAATAACTATCAAAAGCATCAAAAATCATCTCATTTGGCTTGGTTTTATATCTTGAAAAGCGTACCGATCCAGTAAGATCTTGTTTGTTGGTATCAGTAATAGTGATATTTGCAGAGTGATATAAAAAATCAGAAACTGTTTGCAATGAATAATTAAGCGAAGTGTTATCATCACTATCAAGATTCAAATTACTCGAAAAGCTGCCATGAGGTATAGTAAATAAACGATATTCATCTTCAATAATGTCTTCATCAAGTAAATCAGAATAGTTAACTTTATTACCGTTGCGAGATAAAGTACGCTGTAAAGACAATTTTGCTAATTGCTGTTTAGGAAATTTATAATCGGAAGTAGTTATATGTAATTTTAGGTTGCTCTCGTTATAGCTAATTTCAACATTAAATAAATCACTGAGAGTTTTACTGTCGATAAATAAATAATAACCATCATCAAGCCAGTAACCATCAGCATTGATCTTAGTTTTATCTATTAATTCAAAACTATATAATTTGTTCTCTTTCCATACATTTAATTCTTTGCCTGTAATCGAGTTTCTTAATGTTAATACATCAAATAATGGCTGAACCGCTAAAAGTAATTTACCATCTATAGAGTAAGCATCTATCGAAGAAGATATTTGATCTTTATCTAAATAGGTATCAAGCAATAAAAATTCATCATTAATAACCAATTTATGTAATTGAGCACTAGAACTTACACTGCTCCAAGATAAAAAAATAAAAATGACAAAAAGATGACGCACTGAAAACAGTACTTCATAAGGTATTAATTTCTTTTTATTCATATTAACCCATTGTTATTAATTATTTTTTATTCAAGCCTCGTAAGTTTCATACATATATATTGATATTATAGCGAAATGATTTTACGAAGATAAAATATCCATGAATAATTCATAAAGCATTTTATATGCCATTAATTAAACAACAGTTTATTAATTAAGATTATAATTAAAGGTGGAAATCTATATCAGCAAGCAACTCTTCTAGCTAAGCAAGAATTGCTTGTATTGTTGTTGTAACATTTTAATCATTATGTGTAACGGTTAAAGAGCCGCCATATTTTTCTACTTCGGTAAAACGTAGCGAAATATCACTTTCACCAAGGTTAACAGGTACTGAAAATTCAAAATCTCGATAACTTGACTGAGTATAGATTGAAATAGACTTTAACCCGTTAACTTTTTTGCCAGTTCGCTTATTTAAAACCTCTAAGTCTCCGTAGATTGAACGATTTCCTTCCCGATTCAATCTAAAAGATACTTTTCCATTATCTAATAGCTTTACATTAGTAAAGCTTGCTTGAGCATTCAATTTAGCTGTGCGAGCAACAATAGGAACATTATGTACAAGTCGCGGAGCAACATTGACTAAATTTGGTGTCGGAGGGGAAATTTTTCCACAACTAACACTTAAGTAACTGTGATATTCAGCTTTATCTGTGTCTGCACTGCGCCTTAACGATAAGCGAATAGCTTGAGATTTACCTGCAGCAATTGAAAATCGACGTGGCGAAAATTTAACTGTTTTACTGGTATTATTACTCGGTAATGTATCGGTTAACTCTTTCCCCATTACCGCAGCATTATCAAATTCAAAATAGCGAAAAGACAAGCGGCATTCTTCAGCCGTTAAACTGCGATTTAAAACAATAAATGAGGCAACTCGATTATTATTATCAAGATAAATTCTATTACTTGTTAAACTAATAGCATTAACATTAAAAGTGGCAATCGTTAATAATATTACGATTAACACACATATATATTTTACTTTTACTAACATATAAAAACTCATTAAATACCAAACAAATACAAAACGGACAAAAAAAAGCCATGTGAATAATAACATGGCTTTTCATCGTCGTTAAATATAGTACCTTAAGATACTATCTTAATATATTGCATCAATTGTAAAGTCTTGCGAATAGTTAGTATCAGCGGTTAAATCCGTGTTAATAGTAATTTTACCACCAATCACTATACGTAATTCGCCCTCAGTAACATTAGCATCAGCACCATCTGTCGCATCAGCTAAAGCGGTAGTTGTCGGAGAGGAAACAAAGAAAGATTGACAGGTATCGCCAGCGGTAGCGCCATCATAATTACTGATACAGCCAGAATCCGGAGTATAAGTAAAGTCACTACCAGTTACTTCATTGACAGTAATTTGAACATCAGAACCAGAAATGCCTATCACTCGATAAATACCTATTTGGTTTCCAGATATACCTGCTGCAGTATCAATACAACCTGTACCTGTCACAGCACCTGCAAGGCTACCTGATACAGGTGTTCCTCGTAGAATAGCAGCGTCCGCATCATTTATAGTTGTCCCAGATGCATCCATTGAACATGTACCACCATTGGCTGAAAACATTGTTGCGCCGAAACTTAGCGCTTGTACTTGTTGAATCTCAACATCAGAAATTGTTCTAAAACTAACCGGAAAATCAACACTTTGTGCATTAACCGTTGTTGCAATAAAAGAAATTGCAGTAAACACCAGTGATTTTGATAATAATTTATTGTTCATAGTTTTCCCTTTTATAGAGTGGATGCCGCCTGTGATAAGTTTAGACGAATATCTTCAATTATAGTATCGGCTTAAAATAAAATAACTTGAGCAAAATAAACAATTAATTGTTATTTATTTCTACAGTAAAATCAATAAAACAAATATTGAACAATATTTGTTCAGCAGCTACTGCCACTACCACACGAGCAATAAGGAAACGGTTAAGACAACACTATAATCGTTAGCGGCTTAAAAGAGTAGTGCCATTAACAATACCACTAAAATTAGCAAATACTTCAGGTTTACATTGTACTGTAAAATTTGAGAAGCATACAAAGTAACTCATTAATAAACTAATTCTATATGGTAGGATAAGCTAGACACAGCTATTTCATTATAGTGTTATTATACTAATGAAATAAGTAATACAAAGTTATCATGTAAAGGCTGTAAAGTTATTCTTTACAGCCTGCTTTTTATTATTTTAATAATTTAATTATTTTTTTGACTACATTTTAAATTATTGATTTTCAAATAACGCTTCAATCGATAAGTTTTGCTGACTTAAGATATCGCGAAGGCGTTTCAGTCCTTCCACTTGAATTTGACGAACTCGTTCACGAGTTAAACCTATCTCAATGCCGACATTTTCTAATGTTTCAGCTTCATAGCCCATTAAACCAAAACGTCTAGCAATTACTTCTTTTTGTTTGGAGTTTAACTCATTTAGCCAGTTCACTATGTTATTACTCAGATCTTCCGACTGTAAGTCTCCTTCTGGACCATTACTTTTGCTATCAGGAATAACGTCGAGTAATACTTTATCTGAGTCACCTGAAAAAGGTGTATCTACTGATGCTATACGTTCATTCAAACGCAGCATTTTAGTGACATCTGCAACCGGTTTATCTAGTGTATTGGCTATATCTTCAGCGGTTGGTTCATGGTCTAACTTTTGAATAAGTTCTCGTGAAGTTCGTAGATAAATATTTAATTCTTTAACGACATGAATGGGTAAGCGAATGGTACGTGTTTGATTCATTATCGCTCGTTCTATCGTTTGACGAATCCACCAAGTAGCATAAGTAGAGAAGCGAAAGCCTCGCTCAGGATCAAATTTTTCAACAGCACGAATTAAACCTAAATTACCTTCTTCAATTAAATCAAGTAAAGGTAAACCACGGTTATTATAGCGTCGAGCTATTTTAACCACTAAACGTAAATTGCTTTCTATCATACGCTTACGTGATGCTTCATCACCTTTTAGGGATAGGCGCGAGAAATAAACTTCTTCTTCTGCGCTTAGTAATGGTGAAAACCCTATTTCACTTAAATAAATTTGTGTTGCATCAACACCTGACGATTTTTGTACTTTGTCTTTAAGCACGGTCGTTTGTTTTTTTTCTTTTACCATGGTGTTCTCCCTTATCTCGCAAGCTTATTATTAACTATTATATATTCACACTAACTCCAATTTATTTAATCAAACAGTATTCTTTTTAATCAATGATTTACTATGATTAATACCTCAATAGAATACACTTCTTATCGCTTTGGCAAATACTTTAAGGGATCAACTGACTTTCCTCGAAAACGTATTTCAAAATGAAGCATAACCCTTTCTGTATCAGTATCTCCCATCGTTGCTATAGTATCTCCAGCCTTTACTTGCTGCTGTTCTTTTACCAGTATTTTATCATTATGGGCATAGGCACTAAGATAATCATCATTGTGCTTTATAATAACTAACTTGCCATAACCTCTTAATGCGCTCCCCGAGTAAACAACTTTACCACTTGCCGTCGCCTTAATTTTAGTACCGCGTCGAGCAGTAATATCGATCCCTTTATTGCCTTTTTCTTTCGCAGAAAAATAGGCAATGATTTTTCCTTTAACAGGCCATTGCCAACGACGAATTTTTTGAGAAAAATTATCTTTCGGTTGACTATTTTCTATTATTTTCTTATCACTTATATTTTTACCATACGCCTGCTTTTTCGAAGATGCAACACTCTTTTTCACTACAGTATTGTTCTTTTGAGTAGAGCTTTTAGTCGGACTTTTACTGTACTGCTTATTCTTACTAGCTTTTACACTTTTTGTCTGTTTATTCGCCACTAAAATTAATTTTTGATTTGGAAAAATATTATAAGGAGCTGGAATATTATTCAATTTAGCTATTTGCCGAACATCAGAATTTGCTCGCCATGCAATTGAATATAATGTTTCTCCCGGCTGCACTACATACTCAGTACTATTGATAGTATTTTGAGCTTGTTTAGTTAAGGGAATACTGCCATAGACAGTTACTACAGGAGCGGGTTTTTCCCGAGAAGAGCACGCCAAAAGATTCAGAACTAAAAAAATACAACACAATAATTTTAAAAGTGTTTTAGGCGTTGTATTATTTTTAATTTGAATCGCTATCATGGTTAAACGAACAATTATTTCAAGACTAAATACGCAATGATAATTAGTGCAACAACAGTCCAACCTATCATGTCTATCCATTTACGTAATTTATGTGTAATAGCCTCTCCTCCCCACTGAATTAATCCAGCAACAAGGAAAAATCGCATCCCTCGTCCAATAGCTGAAGCAAGTAGAAAAGGTAAAAATGCCATATGTAAAAAGCCAGCACTTACTGTAAATAACTTATAAGGTATAGGTGAGAAGCCAGCAATAAACACTACCCATACACCCCATTCATTAAACCAAGTTATTGCGGTATCAAATCGTGCTTGATAACCAAATTCAGTAATAAGTGGTTGTATCCATGGTTCAAACATCATATAACCAAGCAAATAACCAACAGCTCCTCCTAAAATAGACGAAATCGTTGTCAGGCTGGCTAGTCGCCATGCTTTTTCAGGTTTAGCTAATACCATAGGTGCAAGTAGAACATCAGGCGGAATAGGAAAGAATACCGATTCAGCAAAAGTTAACAGTGCTAACATCCGTGGCGCAAACTTATGCTCAGCCCATTTTAGCGTCCAATCATAAACCGCCGTAAATATTTTCATTACAATAACTCTCCAGCGACTAGCGGTACAAATCGAACGACTTCAACTTGCTCCTCGCTATAACTATCACCATGGCGAGTAATGGTTTTCAGTATTTGAGTTTTATCGCCTACAGGAATAACTAAACGTCCACCATCAACCAGCTGATCAAGTAATGCTTGTGGCACACGAGCTGCACCAGCGGTTACAATAATGGCATCAAAGGGAGCTTTACTTGCCCAGCCTTGCCAACCGTCTCCATGCTTTAATGAAATATTATGTAAATCTATCGATCTTAAACAGCGCTTAGCTTGAAACTGTAAAGCCTTAATTCGCTCTACCGAAAAAACTTTATCTGTTAGTTGCGCTAAAATAGAAGTTTGGTAACCTGAGCCGGTACCTATTTCTAGAATGTTTTTAGGCTTATAATCATTCAATAATAGCTCTGACATTTTTGCAACTATATAAGGCTGAGATATAGTTTGCCCTTGTCCAATAGGTAAGGCTGTATTATCGTAAGCTTTATGAGCCAATATTTCTGGTAAGAAAATATGACGAGGTGAACTTGCTATAGCATGTAATACCTGCGGATTTGTTATGCCTTCAGCCTGCAACTTTTGTGCAAGTAATTCTCCACTTCTTTTTGTTCTACTGCCCGCCCTAGCATTTTTTTTATGACTCATCATAACCTTACTTCACCTATCCATTCTTTCATACTATCTATACTGTTATGTGCTGTTATATCAACAGTGAGCGGTGTTACTGAAACATAACTATTCGCTACTGCATGAAAATCTGTACCTTCACCACCATCAAGCTCTTTACCTAACCTGCCATACCAATAAATATCTCTTTGCCATGGGTCTTTCATTTTCTGCATCTGTTCAGCTTTATGTCTATGACCAAGACGGGTGACTTTTATCCCTCTTATGTCATCAATTGCCACGTCAGGCACATTGATATTAAGAATTTGATCCGCAGCTAAAGGATGCTCTTGAATACGCTTAATAATTCTCGCGGTAATTATTGCCGCGGTTTGATAATACTTTTCATCTTTGCCTAGCAGCGATATAGCAATGGCAGGTAACCCCATATGTCGACCTTCAGTCGCCGCAGCAACAGTACCCGAATATATTGTATCATCACCTAAATTCGGGCCATTATTAATGCCAGCCACAACTAAATCAAATGACGATGATGCAAGTTGGCTAACACCTAAATGAACTGAATCAGTGGGCGTGCCATTAACAGAAATAAAACCATTTTCTAACACTTCTGCTCTAAGAGGGTTTAATAAAGTTAAAGAATTACTTGCTCCACTGCAGTTTCTATCCGGTGCAACAACCGTGACATCAAAGTACTTTATTAGCTCTTGTTGTAGCACTTTAATACCCAATGCATGAACACCATCATCATTACTTAATAAAATTCTCATTAATTATTTCACTCTATATTACCGTTCGCCTGTGTATTAACACGTTGAGTGCAATCTTGATAATCAATTAACTCTCGAAGCACTGTCGTTGCATATGAACCAGCAGCCAATGAGAAGCTAATTTTTACAGCAGGTAATGCTTCTTCAATCGAGCTGTCATTTGTTAAGAGCTCAATGTCTGCATTATCAACAACTAACCGAATACGTCGACGCTCTTGTTTTAAGCCAAAACGTGGTAAGCCATTAGCAAATTCACTGTTCTTATCAGCGATTTCTTGTTCAAGTATACCGGGTTCAGCAGCTGTCATTAGATCACCAGCTCCCCACATTGCTGCAGTAATATCCACATCTTTTTCAATTAAGCGTTGTTTAAGAACAGCATCAATCTCTTTAGGGCGAAACACAGATTGAGAACCGGCAAGCATTAATACATCACCTAATTGTAATTCTGAGAAGGTATTATTTTTAATACGTTGATTAACTATCGCATTAAAAATATATGATCG
Organism: Colwellia sp. 5_MG-2023; assembly: GCF_030547795.1. Classification (NCBI taxonomy): domain Bacteria; kingdom Pseudomonadati; phylum Pseudomonadota; class Gammaproteobacteria; order Alteromonadales; family Colwelliaceae; genus Colwellia; species Colwellia sp. 5_MG-2023. The sequence goes on from NZ_JAUOPW010000006.1 coordinate 70,399, forward strand.
TGCTGCTGATAAATACATCCCCCGTTTCTTTTTATCTTTTACTTTTGTGCCTGAAAACAAACCTAATGCATGTTCAATGTTACCACCGTCAATGCCAAAACGCTGTTCACCAAAATAATTAGGCACACCCTGCTCTATAATTTTTTGCCAACGTTCATACAACGTTTTAAGTTCGGTAACGTCACGTAATATTAACTCAAAACGATTACCAGTTAATGCGCCTGTACGTAGTTTTTTGTTATGTCTTTTGTAACTGAGTACTTCAACACCTTCAATAACGAGATCTGATAAATCATATGTTTGCTTACCAGGTACATGAATACCGAACCATTGTTCTGTTACAGCAAAGCGATCTTTTAAACCTGCATAAGACACTAATTGTTCTTTTACCTTAAAATATTTAGCTAATTCTCGGGCAACAAAAACAGTGTTTGCACCGGTTTTTCTAATATGAATAAATAAGTGCTCGCCTTCACCGCAAGGTAAAAAAGGCAGTAGTTCAAACACTTTAAAATCACTTTGGTTGACTCTTAATAAACCTTTAGACTCAGGTTTGTGGTGCAAATAGGCAAGTTCTTGTAACATTATTTATCTCTGAATTAGTCGTAAGGAGCAGTAAAATTAAATTTCTGTTGTCACTGAAATGGAATGAGAAAGAGGTGTCAGCAATATAACACAATGAACCGCAATGCCTTCTTTTCTACCGGCATATCCTAGCTTTTCCGTTGTAGTTGCCTTGACATTAATTTGCCCTAACGAACAATTTAAGTCTTCACTTAGACACTCGCGCATTGCCATTAAATAAGGTGCTATTTTAGGTGCTTGAGCAACAATGGTTATATCACCATTGCCAACTTCATAACCTTGTTCATTCATTAAAGCCACGACATGACGTAGCAAAATTCTGCTAGAAATATTTTCATATTGTCCATCAGTATCAGGAAAATGATTCCCGATATCTCCTAAACAAAGTGCTCCTAAAATAGCATCGCAAAGCGCATGTATAGCAACATCACCATCGGAATGCGCAATAAAACCTTTATCAAAAGGAATGGCAACTCCTGCAAGCATTAAGGGTCCTGAGCCACCAAATTTATGTACATCAAAACCATGACCTATACGCATTTTTTATCCTTTTCATGTTCAATTTTTTGCTGATTTAAATAAAAACTAGCTAAGATTAAATCTTCTGGGCGCGTTATTTTTATATTGTCTCTTCTACCTGGAATAAGTAAACAAGGTAAGCCTACAAACTCAATAGCAGAAGCTTCGTCCGTAATTACTAGCCCTTTTTCTTTAGCTTGTATTATTGCTTCTTTTAATTCTTGGGCTTTAAACATTTGTGGTGTAAAAGCATGCCACAAACTACTGCGATCAATTGTTTTATCAACACCTGCTTGACCAGAATCATTGCTGCTAGCACGCTTCATGGTATCAACAACAGGGGCTGCTAAGATTCCACCTGTATTATGTTCAAGGCATTGTAAAATAAGTTTATCGATATCGTCATGAGTAATACAAGGTCGGGCTGCATCATGTACCAATACCCAATCCAATTCATCAATCGCCTGTAAACCACTTAAAACAGAATCGACTCTCTCTTCACCACCACTAACTTTTATAATGTTAGGGTTATCTGATAATGCTGTTTTGACAAAATAGCCATCATCATCACTTATAGCTACGATCACTTTTGCTATATTTTTATGGCTAAGTAGACGTTTAATTGTATGACTTAAAATAGTTTGTTCATTGATTGTAAGATATTGTTTAGGACATGATGCCAACATCCGTTTGCCAACACCGGCAGCAGGAACAACGACAACAAACTGTTGATTTTCAACGAATGGAATAGCATTATTCACAACTAATATAACTCTTTGTTGGTATTGTCATTTACTTCACTATTCTTACTAGGAACAACACGAAAAAACGTTTCATTTTCCTTAATCATACCAAGTTCATTTCTAGCACGCTCTTCGATTGCTTCTGTACCTAACTTGAGATCATCTGTATCTGCATATAATAATTTATTTCGTTGTTGAAGTTTGGCATTTACTAGTTGCTGAGCTTTAACATCTTCTTGCAAAGATAAATAATCAGACACACTGTTTTTACCGAACCAAAGTCGATATTGCAGTAAAGCCAACACAATTAATAATAGTACTGTAAATGCCCTCATAATCCCTTAATAAAATAAATAATGACAAGAAGATTTACTATTATATGGGCTTCTTATTTATAACGCTAATGGTTGTTTGAAGTCTTTCCAGTTAATCGCACAAGAAAGTAACAATTCACGTAAACTTGGTATGATCGGCTGTGACACGCTACTATACGTTTTATTTTTCCAACAGTGTCCGGCGCAAGCCGCTAACATAATCTTTTTATTCGGTTTTAGTAGCTTAATTTTGGTATTATTTACAGGAAAGTTATCCGCTAAACTATCGCTACTAAGAGAAATCCAGCCAGCTACATTACTGCGAAGTCGTTTATTTTCGACATCAATCTTATCAATAGAATCTAATATTACATGTCCCCCAATAAATATTGGCACCACTAACCCTAAGGTTAATTTTTGTGTTAAATACCATGAAGAAACTTCTGGTGCTGTCTGTCCTGATAACGACAACTTACTGGCTTGTTTTGCTGACCAACTCGCATTTTGAATATCTAATGTTAACGGACTAATTCCCTGTGCATTAACTTGGGTCATTAAATTGGCTGTGCGCTTAATGTAATAACTTAAACTCTTTAAACGCCCTTGTACCGATTGTACAGACGTAAATTCACCATGTGCAAGCAGGCGTAACTCTCGCTCATAAAGCGCATTACATATTTCTGCAAAGTCATTACTTTGCTGGTCAGTTTGCCAAAGAGAAGTTTGCGACATCAATTAATAAATCAAGTAGTTATATTTGTATTATTCAGATAATTCGTTATCTCTTAGCATACTTGATTGTCGATAAAAAATACAACGCCAGATAAAAAAAACCGAGCTTTAAAGCTCGGTTTTTTAATCAAAGACACTTGAAATATATTACGGTGATATAAACACTCTGTTTATAAATCTTTATTCAAAATTAATAACACAAATGGTTATTGACCTTTAATTTCACTAAGACCATTATAAACAGCCTTATCACCTAAAAATTCTTCAATACGTAATAATTGGTTATATTTAGAAACACGATCTGAACGGCATAAAGATCCTGTTTTAATTTGACCTGCTGCTGTACCTACCGCTAAATCAGCAATAGTTGCATCTTCTGTTTCACCTGAGCGATGAGAAATAACAGCAGTATAACCAGCACTTTTAGCCATTTGAATTGCAGCTAACGTTTCAGTTAATGAACCAATTTGGTTAAACTTGATTAAAATTGAGTTAGCAACACCTGTCTCAATACCTCGTTTAAAGATCTTAGTGTTAGTCACGAATAAATCATCACCAACAATTTGTACTTTATCGCCAAGTAAATCAGTTTGGTATTTAAAACCATCCCAATCAGACTCATCTAAACCATCTTCAATTGAAACAATTGGGTATTCTTTACAAAGCTCACCTAAGAAATCAGAGAACTCATTTGAAGTGAATTGCTTGCCTTCACCTTTAAGGTCATAAATACCTTTTTCACTATCGTAAAATTCCGATGCAGCACAATCCATCGCTAATGTAACATCTGAGCCTAACTTGTAGCCAGCAGCAGCAACTGCTTCTTTAATTACCGCTAAAGCGTCAGCATTAGAGGCTAAGTCAGGGGCAAAACCACCTTCATCACCAACAGCAGTATTCAAACCTTTGCTTGATAATACTTTTTTCAAGGCATGAAAAATTTCAGCGCCCATTCTTAGTGCTTCAGAGAAATTTTTAGCACCGACAGGCTGTACCATAAACTCTTGAATATCAACATTGTTATCTGCATGCTCACCACCATTAATGATGTTCATCATAGGTACAGGCAAGCTATAAACACCTGGGGTACCATTTAAGTCAGCAATATGTTCGAACAACTGAACACCTTTATCAGCTGCAGCAGCTTTAGCAACAGCTAGTGACACAGCTAAAATAGCATTTGCACCAAATTTCTCTTTATTTTCAGTGCCATCTAAATCGATCATGATTTTATCGATATTAGCTTGCTCAAGTGCGTTTTGGCCAACTAAAGCAGGTGTAATATCATTTTTAATGGCAGCAACGGCGTTAAGGACACCTTTACCTAAGTAACGAGATTTATCACCGTCACGTAGCTCTAATGCTTCACGTGAACCGGTTGATGCGCCAGAAGGTGCTGCTGCACGTCCCCAAGCACCCGATTCTAAATAAACATCTGCTTCAACAGTTGGGTTACCACGAGAGTCCATAATTTCGCGTGCTATTATTTTACTTATATTTGACATTATATTTCCTTCTCAAACTTAAAAAACAAAAACCGCAGCCTATAGCTACGGTTTATAATTATTTTGAATTAACTTAATTGCTGCTTTTGATAGTCAAAAGAAGCGGTAATAAAGCTTTCAAATAAAGGGTGCCCATCACGCGGAGTTGAATTAAACTCAGGATGGAACTGCCCGGCAATAAACCATGGATGATCTGCTATTTCAATCACCTCAACTAAACTTTTATCAGTTGATAACCCCGAAAATATTAAGCCAGCTTTGCTTAACTGTTCTCGGTAGTTATTATTTACCTCATAACGGTGACGGTGTCTTTCATAAATTGTTTCACTGCCATATACGTCGCACACCTTGGTACCTTTCACTAGGTGACACAATTGTGAGCCCAAACGCATAGTTCCGCCTAAATCAGACTCTTCACTGCGGTACTCAACTTGCCCTTCTTCGTCAAGCCATTCACTGATCAAACCAACCACTGGATGCGGCGAATCAGCATTAAACTCAGTACTATGGGCGTCAGTCAAACCTGCAACATTTCGTGCAAATTCAATTAAAGCAACTTGCATACCTAAGCAAATACCTAAATAAGGTATTTTATTTACACGTGCATATTGTGCCGTTAAAATTTTACCTTCTACGCCACGTTCACCGAAACCACCAGGTACTAAAATAGCATCTAAATCTTTTAATAAGTCAGTACCTTTAACTTCAACATCTTGTGAATCAATATACTTAATATTAACCGTTACTTGGTTTTTCAAACCTGCGTGTTTTAATGCTTCATTGACAGATTTATAAGCATCAGGAAGTTCAATGTACTTTCCGACCATACCAACCGTAATTTCACCTTTAGGGTTCGCTTCATGATAAAGTACTTCTTCCCACTCAGTTAGATCTGCTTCAGGTAGCTCTAAGCCAAAACGTTTAGTCACTAACTGATCTGTTCCTTGAGATTTTAATAACGCAGGAATTTTATAAATACTGTCAACATCACGCATTGACACAACCGCTTTTTCTTCAACATTACAGAATAAAGCAATTTTCGCACGTTCCCCATTTGGTAAAGGTCGATCTGAACGACAAACTAAAATATCAGGGAAAATACCAATTGAGCGTAAATCTTTTACTGAATGTTGAGTCGGTTTAGTTTTAATTTCGCCCGCAGCAGCTAGGTAAGGAACTAAGGTAAGATGCATAAACATTGCACGTTCACGACCTACTTCCGTTGCGAGTTGACGAATAGCTTCTAGGAACGGTTGTGATTCAATATCACCAACAGTACCGCCAACTTCAACCATGGCAACATCGTAACCTTCCGCCCCTTCTATTACACGACGCTTTATGTCATTCGTAATATGTGGAATAACTTGAATAGTTGCACCTAAAAATTCGCCTTTACGCTCGCGTGCTAGAATATCTTGGTAAATACGACCCGCCGTAAAATTATTTAGCTTAGTCATTTTGGTACGAATAAAGCGTTCGTAATGACCTAAATCCAGATCAGTTTCTGCACCATCTTCAGTCACAAAAACTTCACCATGCTGGATAGGACTCATAGTGCCGGGATCGACATTAATATAAGGGTCAAGTTTCAACATGGTTACTTTTAAACCACGCGCTTCAAGGATTGCAGCTAAGGATGCTGCGGCAATACCTTTACCAAGAGACGAAACTACGCCGCCAGTAACAAAAATATATCTAGTTGTCATGTCTACACCGATGTAAGGGAAATACAGAATTTTTTTTGCATTACTTTTTTAACTATAAAATGCTCATCCATAGTGATTATTTTCGTTAAGAAAACACTAAAAAGCACGTTAAAAAGAAGTAAAGCAGGACGGGAAAACATTATACTTAAAATACAAGACAACAACAATAATAACTGTAATTTACAATTATATTAAATTTATTCTGCCTCAAAGAGAGCGCAAGTTAAAATAAGCATTTTTTTGTCGTTCATTAATCGTTATTATATGAGTATCACTTTTTAACCTAAGTAACCTATGACAAATAAATTAGAGCGCGTGTTATCAGCTATTGACGATATTAACCGCCAAGATAGTAATTTCACCCTACTAAATAACGAAAAGCACCCAAAAGAATTGCTTTATGGCCAACGAATGACCGCTTGTCTAAATGAGCATTGGCCACAAGCAAGTGAATTATTACAAATAGCAGTTCGAGCTCAGCATATTAAGCGTTGGCATTTAAAACGTAATGAGTATGAACCAGGTAAAGCTGGGTATTATAAATGGCGAATCGCGTTAGGGAAGTTTCATGGTGAACTAACTGCGAGCCTTATGATCGAGCAAGGTTACAGTGATTTACAAGCGAAACAAACAGCCTCTATAATTTGTAAAGAAAACTTAAAAAGTAAAGAAGATAGCCAACTCAATGCTGATAGCCAAACATTGGAAGATGTTGCCTGCTTAGTTTTTCTAGTTCATTACTTTGATGAATTTGCTACACAATATATTGAACAAGATAATGAAGCTAAAATAATTCGTATTGTGCAATTAACCTGGGGAAAAATGTCTGAAAAAGCTCATAATATTGCCTTGCAAGTAGCACTGCCTAAACATTTGGCCAATATTGTCAATAAAGCACTTTCTGCCTAATTAGATTCAGAATTTCAATAGTTTGCTGTGTAGTGTTAAGGATTCAAAAATTCGACGGTGGTTTAACTACAGACATGAGATTCCGTATCAAAACACTTACGGAATGACGAAATGGGCGTCATCCTGAAAGGAATCAATATCCCATAAACGGCCATCGTTACCTTAAAAAAATCGTCATCTTACACCGTCGTCATTCTGAACTTAATTCAGAATCTTACACATACCTCATTATTTGTCCCGCTTTCTTAAGGGACTACAATATGGTGATAATATAGGGCTATTTACTAATAGGTAAACGGCATAAAAAAATGAAAGGCCAAATAACTAGGAGAATAACCAAAAACGATAACATCAAGTCTTGTAGTAAATAAGAAGACCAAGCCACCGATAGTATAATCATAAGCAAGGCAATTCTTTTTGCTTTTCTAGGTATACTTCGACTTTTCTGCCATTCTCGAATTAGTGGTCCAAATGTTTTGTTATCAAGTAATTTTTGTTGCATTCTTGGTGACGATTTAGCAAAACAAGCTGTTGCCATAATCAAAAAAACAGTTGTTGGTAGAATTGGTAAGATCGCACCTAATATGGCTAAACCAACACAAAAAACGCCCATAGTTTTCCATAGCAAAACCATAATTTTGTTTCGTTTAGCAATAGTCACAGGACAACCTTGGGCCGTTATTCTAGACTTTATTTCTGCTGTTTGAGTTAGCGATTCTTGGTTTTGACACAAAACTCACTCCATTATTCGTGTTTCAAGTTAACTTTAACTTTATTATTGGTGTCGCGACTTTTCTTTATTAATGCATTATCACTATCTATCTGATTACTATTCACTAAGGATTTAGCTAATCTATCATATAACAATACGTTCACTGAGGCCGCTAAGTTCATACAGCCCACCGTGGGTACATATACAACACCATCAGCATTATTTATGACGCTTTGACTAATAGTACCATCTTCAGGACCAAAGATATAAATCGCTTGATCTGGGTGTTGAAAATGAGGCAATGGTGTCGCTCCTTCAACGAGATCTACACAAATAATTTTGGTATTTTCTGGTAGTTCAGCGCGCAAGGCTTCAATATTTTCAAAATTTCTTGCGGCCTTTAAAGGAATTTTTTCATGAGCATTTTTAGTATCGGTATTATGTTTTGAGCCATTATATTTAGCTGCATTCGCATACCGCTGTCCTGTATACAATACTTGGTCAACACAATAGCAACCTGCAGCACGCATAACAGCACCAACATTGCTGGGACTTTTAGGGTTAGTTAAACCAACAGTTACATAACTATTGTCAACTTGTAAACGTTTTCCTAAAGCCATAGTGGAGAGTAAAAGTTTAGTCATAATATTATCTGCTATTTCTCATTCAGCTTTACTTGCTGCCAATACTGCTCTAATTGCGCTAAACTATGCGCTGAAAAATCTCGTTCCGATTGCTGTACTTGTGCTTCAACCCCATGAAAGCGTTTAGTAAACTTTTGATTTGCCTTACGCAGCAATGTTTCAGGATCTTCTTTTGCATGACGACATAAGTTCACTACGGCAAACATTAAATCCCCTATTTCTTCCCCTAATGCTTTTTTATTAAGGTTTTCTGCTTCGAGCTCTGCTTTAACTTCGAGTACTTCTTCTTCAATTTTTGCAAAAACATCCTTCACATTATCCCAATCAAAGCCGACATGCGAACATCTTTTTTGGATCTTTGCTGCTTGTGATAGAGCGGGTAAGCTTTTAGGTATATCAGCAAGAATACTCAAGTTTTCTTGGTTATTTTTTGCTTGACGTTCTTTGGCTTTTTCATTTTCCCAGTTAGCTTTTATTTGTGCGTCACTCGTTAAATCAGCACTACTAAAAACGTGAGGATGACGGCGAATAAGCTTCTCACAGATAGCCTCAACCACGGTATCAAAATTAAAAAGTTGTTGTTCCTGTCCAAGCTGACTATAAAAAATAACTTGGAACAATAAATCACCTAACTCTTTATTAAGCTCAACAAAGTCATTTTGCTCTATTGCATCAACCACTTCATATGCTTCTTCTATAGTGTGCGCGGTAATAGAGGCAAAATTTTGCTTTATATCCCACGGACAGCCTGTGTCAGGATCACGTAATTGGGACATTATCCAACGTAATTTTTCAATTGAAGCTTCGCTTTCAATATTAACATTTAGCATGTATGTTCTCTTATTCTTAATTTTGACAACAAGTTTTATAATCTTTTAACTTCCACAACATCATCAAGTTGCCTTACTTTATCTAGCACTCTAGTAAGTAGCTCACTACTGGTGACTTCTATTTTAATTTTCATACTCATGGTTTGTTTAGCGCTATCGCTATGACTTTCGATACCAACAATACTCACCTTTTCATTCGCAATAATCGTTGATATATCTCGAAATAACCCTTGACGATCACTAGCGATAATAAGCACACTCGCTTGATAATTTTGCTTATCATCAACGCCCCATTGAAGCTCTACAATACGCTCCGGCTGCTGATTTAACGAATTAGCGAGTTGTTCACAATCTTGCCGGTGAACTGAAATACCTCGCCCTTGAGTAATAAAGCCTGAAATCATGTCACCTGGTACAGGGGAACAACATTTTGCCATGTGTGTGAGCAAATTACCGACGCCCGACACAGTAATACCATTATCGTCGCCAGCAGTACTATGCCCTGCCTGAGGCTCTTTCACTAAACTTTGCGGATCAATCTCAGGTGCTGGATTAAACTTTTCTTCAAGTTGTTTAAAGTAATTAATAACTTGCTGTAAACGTGCATTACCTGAACCAATAGCAGCATATAGATCATCAATGGTTTTTACATTGAAATGCGCCACCGCTTCTTTCAATTGCCCTTGGCTAATGGTTAAGTTAGTTAACTTTGCTAATTCTGTATCAAGTAACTCCTTACCTTGAGCTAAATGCTTATCGCGATCTTGTAATTTAAAAAAATGTTGTACTTTGGCTCGAGCTCTTGATGAATGAATATAATTTAAATTAGGGTTTAACCAATCACGACTTGGATTAGGGTGATTATTTGTTAACACTTCAACCTGATCACCCGTTTTCAACTGATGAGTAAAAGGAACGATTTTTCCAAAGACTTTAGCCCCAATACAACAATGACCAACATTAGAGTGAATATAATAGGCAAAATCTAATGGGGTTGAACCCATAGGTAAATCAATCACATCACCAGAAGGTGTAAAGACATAAATTCTATCTTCAAAAACCTGGCTGCGAAGTTCATCTAGCAGCTCTCCATTTTCCGAGACATCATCTTGCCACTGTAAAATTTTGCGTAACCAGCCTATCTTGTCATCAAAGCTATTACTTTTTCCTGTTATCGAGCCTTCTTTATAACGCCAATGTGCTGCTACACCTAACTCGGCATCATCATCCATTTGCTGCGTTCTTATTTGTACCTCTACTGACTTACCTTCAGGGCCAAGTACAACAGTATGAATCGATTGGTAACCATTAGACTTAGGCGTTGCAACGTAGTCTGAAAATTCTTGAGATAAATGTTGCCACTGAGTATGAACAACACCTAAAGCAGAATAACAGTCTTGTATTCTTTCAACGACAACTCGCACAGCTCGCACATCAAACAACTGATCGAAATCTAATGCTTTTTGCTGCATTTTTTTCCAGATGCTATAAATATGTTTTGGACGACCGTAAACCTCTCCCTTGATTTCTAACGCTTTTAATTGATCACTTAAATTCCCAACAAAATCATGCATATATTGTTCACGTTCAAGGCGTGTTTCATCTAATAATTTGGCAATTTTTTTATAAACTTGTGGATGAAGGTAACGAAATGAAATATCTTCTAATTCCCACTTTAATTGACCAATACCTAAGCGGTTGGCCAAAGGTGCATATATATTAGCGCTATCTTTAGCTGTTAATACGCGACTTTCTTCATCACTGTGCTTTTGTTCTCGTAAGTCACACAAACGTTCAGCTAATTTAATAACTACCGCACGTACATCTTCAACCATGGCCAATAACATACGGCGAATATTATCAATATTACTTACACTACTTTGTTGCCTTAAGCCTTTGATAGCTTCCATTTTCTCAACACCTTGGCAAAGCATTGCAACATCTTTACTACAGTGTTCTTTAACAAAATCTTGCGTAATTAAATTCTCTTCTAGTAAAGGCGTTAAAAAAGCTGCTAATAAAGAATCAGCATCTAAATTTAAACTAGAAAGTATCTCTACCATTTCCCTTGCTTTTAAAAGACTAGCTTCATGTTGTTGAAAGAATGGCGAAACTTGCTCCCACAACTGTTCCAATGCTTGTTGTTTTTCTTCTGGTAAAGATTGCTCTGTTAGCCAATGTTTAAAATTTACACTAACAACCTGATGAGATTTACGCACCGAAACCATTTTCTTTCCTTTATGAAAACCACGATTTAAGACCAATTTCGCTAAATTATACCACGGCACTCCTGCTCTCAATGCCAAGAACAACTTTTGCGCCGTGAAGTATTGCCATTGAGCAATAACTAAGTGTAATTTAGTTTACTTACCGACTAAACAATACCATAGTCTCAACATGCTTTGTTTGAGAAAACATATCGATTAACCCTATTTTTTCAATTTTATACCCTTTTGAAATTAGCACCTGACTATCTCTAGCCAACGTAGTAGGATCACAACTAACATATAAAACTGTGGGAATATTAAGTTGAATCACTTGCTCTACAGCTAACTCTGCTCCTGCTCTAGCAGGATCTAATAGCACCTTATTAAATTCATTTTTCGCCCAAATATTAGACAACCATTCACTATTTAAATCTGCTTGAAAAAAATGGCAATTATTTATCTGGTTAAACTTAGCATTAGCACTCGCTTTATTAACCATACTTTGTACACCTTCAACGCCAATAACTAACTTAGCTTGTTGCGCTAGCGGTAAACTGAAGTTTCCAAGACCACAAAATAAATCTAATATATTGTCATTTTTTTGCGGCGACAACCAATCAAGCGCCTGTTCAACCATGGCCAAATTTACCTGCTGATTTATCTGTATAAAATCTGTACTTGAAAAATTAATTTGAATACCATTAACTAAGCGATAACGTAAACTATCAACCAAGTTACCTGAACTTTTATTAACATTTTCGTTATTACTATCATTAGTTTGGAAATAAATTTCCCAGCTATTCTTTTCAGCATATTCTTGCCACAATTGATGGTCATGTTCATTTATCGCTCTAATTTGGCGGATGATGAGTGTTAACTTTTTTACTGGCTTCGTAGCACTATTTATATCAACGGGGACTAGCTCATTATCATCTAAATCTTCTGTGCTAATAACTTCAATATGACCAATCGCTTTTTTCACACTCAGTTTATTAATCAATGTTTTTAATAAGGGAAATATATTAGCCGCCGGCTCAACAAGCACAGGGCACGACTTAACAGCGACAAGCTGATTAGTAGATTTTTGCCTAAAACCGATCGTCGCGTGGGCGTTCTTATCAAATTGCACACCTATTCTTGCTTTTCGACGGTATTCCCATGGCGAACTCGTAACGGGGCTTTGCCAAGGTAATTTAGCAACAATAGTGTCTGCTACACCAGCGCGAGAAAAAAGCGATATAATTTTATTTTTCTTAAAATCAAGCTGCTGTGAATATTCTAGCTGCTGTATATCGCAACCACCACACAGAGTAAAATGCTGGCATTTTGCCACAACCCTATGTTGGCTAGCTTTATTGATTGTTAAAAGTTTAGCTAACGCATATTTATTTTTTTGTTCAACAATCTTAATATCGACGCTTTCGTTCGGTAAAGAGCCAGGAATAAAAACGGGTTTACTCTGGTAGTAGGCAACGCCACAGCCATTTGAGTCTAATCTTTCAACCTTAACGGTTAGTTTTTTTCTCTCTTGGGCTTTAACTGACTTTTTATTATTTACTTGGAAAAAGTTTGCCATTATTGAATACCTAGGAATTTTCTTTATTTGGGCTTACATCAGTAGCTAAAGCAGAACTCAACTAAAAAGTGTAATTTTATTAAGCATATGACATTATAGGCTTATCAGGATGATCATTTTACACTAGTTTTATACTCGTTCCACCTGAAGTTACGGGTTTAGGGTAAAACGAGCAAATATTAAACACTATTCATAATGCATAAATTACGCCTCAAAGACTGGGTTATATTACTAACGATTGTTCCTATAGCATTTATTAGCTTTGGACTTGCCAGCTATTTTTCATATAACCGTAGTAGTGAATTAAACGAATTTTTAACTTTACGCTCCCAAAGTATTATTGAACCTTTAGCCATTACCACTAAAGAAGCATATGTTAACAACAACCGCGAAAAAATTCGCGCTATCATCAGCGCGGTACACCGAAGCCAATCAAGTCTTATTAAAAGTATTACTGTCTTTACTTTAGATAACCAAATATTAGTAACCAGCGCTTATCATGGTGATACAAATTTAATGCGCTTAAAACCAGAAGAAGCCCCTCCTTCCTATACTCAAGGAGAGCACTTTGACGATTTTATTATTTTCAGAACGCCTATCCTTGACGAAAAATTTGATAGTAATAATGTTTTAACACCTTTGGGCTACATTGCTATACATGTCGATAAAAGCTGGATTAAGCTCAAACAACAAAGCCAATATATTATTGCCTTTAGCCTCGCTTTTCTTGCTGTTTTACTGAGTAGTCTTTTAGCACTGAAGCTGATTCAAAACGTAACTAAGCCGATCAACTCCATGGTGAATGCTATTGATCGAATTAGAGAGGGAAAGCTTGAAAGTCGCGTAACTGGGCAACTGTTAATTGGCGAACTTAATTTTTTAAAACTAGGTATTAATGCCATGGCGCAATCATTGGGTAATTACCAAAATGAAATGCAAAGTAGTATTGATCAAGCAACCATTGATTTACGTGAAAGTTTAGAACAGTATGAAATTCAAAATGTTGAGTTAAGCATTGCCAAGAAAAAATCTCAAGATGCTAATAAAATAAAGTCGGAATTTTTAGCTAATATGAGCCATGAATTACGTACCCCCTTAAATGGGGTAATTGGCTTTACTCGACAAGTACTTAAAACACCACTAAGCGACTCTCAACGAGATTACTTACAAACAATCGATAGATCTGCCAATAATTTACTCGCCATTATTAATGATATTCTGGATTTTTCAAAACTTGAAGCAGGAAAAATGGTAATAGAAAGTATTCCCTTTTCATTAAGAGAATCTATCGATGAGAGCTTAGTGCTATTAGCACCTAGTGCTCATAAAAAAGAATTAGAGTTATCAATAAAAATTGATAACTCACTGCCTGACTCCTTGTTAGGCGATGCAATGCGCATTAAACAAATTATGAGTAACTTAGTCAGCAATGCTATTAAATTTACTCAACATGGCTCTGTGCTTATCGATGTTACCTTCAACATAATTAACGCCAAACGAGCTGCAATAAAAATAACCGTTGCTGACAGTGGTATTGGTATGAGCAACGTACAACAAAAAACAATATTTAAAGCCTTTACTCAAGCAGATCAAAGTATCACCAGACTACATGGAGGAACCGGTTTAGGTTTAGTTATTTGCCAAAGACTTGCTCATGAAATGAAGGGGGATATAGGTTTTAGTTCTAATAAAAATCATGGTTCAACATTTTGGTTTAACTTTGAATGTGGCATGAACACCTTACCTGTAACAGGTGAATTAGAGCACTTAAGGCTAGCAGATAAGTCTATTTTATATTATGAACCGCATTCACATAGCCGAGCGGCAACATACGACATTTTATCTAATTGGGATATGAAAGTAACTAAAGTCGATACTAAAACACAATTAGATGAAGTGCTTGAACAGTCTGCACAAGATGAAAATACACATTTTGATTTTGCATTAATTGGTCACGATAAAACCTCAACCGCTTTAAGTGATTTAAAAAAAACAATCACTAAAATAAAGCCTCAAATAGCCAATATACATTTAGCTATTAATAGTAATTCACCTAGTTTACATGATGCTCTGCTAGCCAGTGGTGCTTTAAGCTGTTTAAGTAAGCCAATAACAACAAACAAACTCTACAGTGCTTTATTAGCTGAGCCTGAGTATTTATCAACGCCAAATAAAAACATTCTGCCCATTAAGGTACTCGCAGTAGACGACAACGAAGCGAACTTAAAACTCATTAATGCCCTATTATGCGAGCAAGTGGGCGAAGTTGTCTTGGCTGACAATGGCTTAAAAGCGTTAGAGTTATGCCAGAATGAAATTTTTACCTTAATTTTTATGGACATTCAAATGCCAATAATGGATGGCATAAGCTCCCTACAAGCTATTAGACGTAATTCTTATAACGAAAAAACGCCTATAATTGCAGTGACAGCCCATGCTTTAAGTGGTGAAAAAGAAAGAATGGAACAACAAGGTTTTGATGCCTACATGACTAAGCCTATAGATGAAACTATGTTAAAACACATTATTTATGAATACTGTGATATTAATTATTTTCTAGATAGTGACAAAAAAAATTCACATACACCGAGAGAAACTTTGCCTTTAACACTACAAGAGGAGCACAATATAAAGATAATAGATTGGCAGATAGCACTTAACAGAACAGGCGGAAAAGAAAATTTAGCTAAAGAGATGCTTATAGGATTAATTGAATACTTACCAGAAAGTAAAAGAGAGATCAGCATTGCGTTAGAAGAACAAGATAGTACGAAATTAACAAAATTGATACACAAACTAAACGGAACTTGCTGTTACACGGGGGTTCCACAGCTAACCAATATTTGCCAAGAAATAGAAACTCAACTGAAAAAAGAGGCAGCTTTAGGTAGCTTAGAGCCTGAATTTTTAGAGTTTTTTGAACAAATAGAGTTAATATTAGAACAAGCGCCTAGTGTGTTAATAAAGCTAAATAGCGATGTACCTGGAATAAATATTTAATCACGAAGCGTAATATCAGGACTTGTATCAATCTCGCCATCTTCAGTAATTATTGCGATCCCAGAGTTACAAGTGAGTACAGCTATACTATGGTCTTTTTCTTTTCGTATAAAGGATAATTCATAGCCAAACTTGCCTAGACTGCTAGCTGAAAATTTTTGCGCTAATGATAACCTATCCCACAACATAGATTTTTCAGATGAGCGTTCACGTCTTTCAAGTATTATTTTCTCTTCTGCTTGCATGAAAATTCCTTATTTAAACAACAAAAGCTAATAGCTACAATTAAAATGCAGAATTCCGCAAATATAAGAACTCGATTTTAGTATAAAAAAAATAAAAATAAAATAAAAAAATATTATACCCGCTATCCTTAATTTAATATTTTTGACTACTTTATGAAAGCGTCACAAATGCTGTTGCATAACGTTTTTCATCAGCAAGAGAAATATGCCAATACTGTGCTTTTTTAGATTGAGCAATTTCTAGGGCTCTACTAGAAAGTATAAGTTTAGGCTCTCCACTTGCAAGCGTTATTATTTCTATATGTTGAAAAGAAACACCACTTGCTATACCAGTACCTAAAGCTTTGGCTGTCGCCTCCTTTCCTGCCCAACGTTTAGCCAAATAACTTGTAGCATTATTAACTGAAACTAGACCCATACTTACAAAGCGTTCATATTCATCCAGTGTCAATACACGCTTAGCTAATCGTTCACGAGTATTATCAGGCATTTTAGCAATACGACTAATTTCTACAATATCTGTACCAATACCAATAATCGGCATATATGATCCTTAAAAGCTAGTTCCCAGTATTTTAAATCGAACTCAAACTAACTTGAGCTCAATTTAAAATAATCATTAAGAAGCTAAAACTACTGCCTTGCTTCTAACATTAATGCTTTCATATCTCTAACCGCTTTATCAAGACCATCAATAGCTGCACGAGCTATAATGGCATGACCAATATTTAATTCTATTATCTCTTCTATTGCAGCAATAGGTTTAACATTAAAGTAATTAAGTCCATGACCTGCATTTACTTTCAAACCAATACTGTGCGCATACTTAATACCATCAGTTAAACGTACTAATTCACTTTGTTGAACTGACTCTTCTATTGCATCGGCATATTGGCCAGTATGGATTTCAATATAAGGTGCGCCACTCGCTAAAGCAGCATCAATTTGACCTTTATCTGCATCAATAAATAAGCTTACTTGTGTACCTACTGCTGAAATTTTTGTCACAGCATCAGCTATTTTTTCAAACTGCTGAATAACATCTAGACCTCCTTCTGTTGTTAGCTCTTCTCTTTTTTCAGGGACTAAACAGCAGAAAGCTGGTTTCACCTCACAGGCAATTGCGATCATCTCGTCAGTAACGGCCATTTCAAAATTCATTCGCGTATGTAGTGTCTGTTTTAACACATGAATATCTCGATCTTGGATATGGCGTCTATCTTCACGTAAATGTACAGTTATACCATCAGCTCCAGCATGCTCGGCAACACTAGCGGCATATACTGGGTCAGGGTAATTTGTTCCCCTAGCTTGGCGTAAAGTCGCAATATGATCGACATTAACGCCTAAAAGTAATTCTTTCATTTTATTCTCTCTTATTTTTTCTCAAATAATTTACGGCTATTTAAAGGCTTACCATCAAGTAGATGGGTTAACACATTTCGCATTAATAGTTTAAACGTATGCCCAGCGTCTTTATCTATAAGCTCTGTGCCTTGATAAATATAATTAGCAATAGATTGTAAATGCTCTGTATTAAACCAAGGCGTAGTTATATTAGTTACTGAATATTTATAAGCAGGAACAAACCCTTGCTCTACTACATAATAAAAACCAGCAACATTATCACTTACTTCATTAAATACAGGGCTAAAATCAAACGATTGACCCAACTCTTCTAACAAGCATAATTCAAATTGTCGTAATTGAGGAGCAATAGGTAAATTTTCAGATAGGGATATTAATGTTAACTGATATTGCTTAAATACCGCTTCACAGACAATATCATTACTCAAGAGTTTAACCAAAAGCTCATTTATATAAAAACCACTATATAAATAATGTTGGTTTAAAGAATAAGAATTACCTGCTGCTTCAATACCCGTAATACGCTTTAACGTCGCATTGCTGTCCTTAAAAGTAAGTTTTAAAGGTAAAAAAGGCTGGATCATACCTTTTTTAATAGAGCGTTTAGATTGCCCTACATACACAAGTGCGGAAGTTTTTCCTTCGTATTCAGTTAACAATTCAAGTAGTTGCTGATTCTCTTTGAAAGGGCGAGAATGGAGTACAAAAGCATGATGTTCCACTTGAATATTTGACATGTTTCTACTATTTTTCGTAATACGTCATTTTATAGAATAAGCCAATAAGTATTGCTTTATTAGCTTAGCTGTTACTTAACTAGCCACTAACCAGAGTAGTCATCACCATAACCTAAGCTTCTTAACGCTCGCTCATCATCCGCCCAACCAGATTTAACCTTAACCCAGGTTTCTAAAAAAACTTTACTATCAAATAAGTTTTCCATATCACGTCTTGCTTCTTGGCCAATAGTTTTTAGGCGTTCACCTCTATTACCAATAACCATACGTTTTTGACTATCACGTTCCACTAAAATTAACGCATTAATATGAATAATACCTTTATCATCCATTTTAAACTGTTCTATTTCAACGGTGATTGAATAAGGAAGTTCATCACCTGTAAAACGAATAAGCTTTTCACGAATAATTTCTGACGCCATAAAACGGCTTGATCTATCCGTGATATGGTCTTCAGGAAACCAAAAGTCACTTTCAGGCAAGCTATCTAAACACAGTTTCTTTATCGTATCGACACTATGCCCTTTGCTGGCAGAAATAGGCACAATATCAGTAAAGTCATGCATTGCTCCTAATTTTTGCAAATGTGGTAATAGCTCATCTTTATCAACAATATTATCGATTTTATTAACCACTAAAATACAAGGTGAACCACTTTTTTTTATTTTATTCAGTACTAAATCATCATCTGTTGTCCAATGAGTACCTTCAACTAAAAAAAGAATTAACTCAACTTCTGAAATTGAACTAGTTGCCGCCCTATTCATCAAACGGTTTATAGCCCTTTTCTCTTCAGAATGAAGGCCCGGTGTATCGACTAAAATAGCTTGTCTATTTTCCTCGGTAAGAATACCTAAAATGCGGTGACGTGTAGTTTGTGGTTTACGCGATGTTATGCTAATTTTTTGACCAAGCAATGCATTAAGTAAAGTAGATTTCCCTACATTAGGACGGCCAACGATGGCAATTATTCCTGCACGAGTAGATTCATTATTCATTGACTATTTTACCTTGGTATTTTTTTGCTTAAGACTACTTTGCTCTAACTGTGCTAAAACTTCTTGTGCGGCTGCTTGCTCAGCTTTACGTCTGCTTGTACCTTGAGCAATCACTTCTTTATTGACAACCTCAGTAATACAACTAACAGTAAAATGCTGATTGTGCGATTGACCACTAGTATCAATAACATCATAAACAGGTAAAGGTATTTTTCTTCCCTGTAGATACTCTTGTAAACGCGTTTTAGGGTCTTTTTGTTCATTTCCTGGCTTAATTGCATCAAGTCGTTGAGCAAACCAAGATAAAATTAACTTCTTACATTGAGATATATTGGAATCTAAATAAACCGCACCGATAATGGCTTCAATAGCATCCTCTAAAATAGATTCCCGTCTATGCCCACCGCTTTTTAGCTCTCCTGGCCCAAGTATTAAGTATTCACCTAAATTAAAATCTCGTCCAATTTCAGCTAACGTTACACCTTTCACTAAGCTAGAACGCATACGAGTCAAATCGCCCTCGTTATGCTTAGGAAATTTATCAAACAACGCTTTTGCAATAACAAACCCCAAAATAGAATCGCCAAGAAACTCGAGTCTTTCGTTATGTTGCCCCTTCGCGCTTCGATGCGTAAGTGCTTGTACTAGTAATTCAGGTTGAGAAAAGCTATAACCAATTTTCTTTGACAAACGATTGAGAGAAATAGCACTAATTTGATTTTTATTACTCATTAGTTTATTGCGCCAATACGTTCAAAACGGATATTTGTTGGTACCCAGTGCGGTAAAATACTTTCTTCAGTACGTTCAAAATCAAAACTCATCCAAATAGCAACAGCTTGACCGACTAGATTTTCTTCAGGTACAAACCCCCAGAAACGCCCATCTAGCGAATTATCGCGATTATCGCCCATTACAAAATAATGCCCTGCTGGCACTAAAAATTCATCTTGTGCCGTACCTGCTTGTTGAAAATAATGGCCTGTTCTAGGTAAAACATTTTGATTATTCAAAATATTATGTTTTTTATCAAACATTACTGCTTCAAATTGGTTCATCCCTTCTTCAGCATCAGGCCCTTCATACTTATTGGTATAGTTATTTACAATCTGCACAAAGTCAGGACAACTTGTATCCGATTCTGTACACGCTTTTTTAATATATAACGATTTATTTCTATAAATAATACGATCACCCGGTAAACCAATAACACGCTTTATATAATCAATTCGAGGATCGACGGGATATTTAAATACCACAGCATCACCACGTTTAGGCAAACCAATTTCAAGAAATTTATTACGAGCAACAGGATCCCTTAAACCATAGTTAAATTTATTCACCAATATAAAATCACCATCGAGCAACGTGGGCATCATCGATCCAGATGGTATTTGAAAAGGCTCATAAAGAAATGATCTTAAGATTAGAACAAAAGCGATTATAGGAAAAATTTGCACCGAAGTATCAATAAGAGGTGATGGTTCCATCAGCTTTTCGATTGTTTCTTTTGGTAATTCTGCCCCACCTTGCATTTTTACCGCATCTTGTGCTTCTTCAACTTTCAATTTACGTTGAGGTGCTAAATAAAGCTTATCTAAAAGCCACACAATACCGGTGATTACCGTAATTGCAACCAAGATAATTGAAAAATAAACAGCCATAAAATTCCTATTTTTAATTGTCACAAAAATAAGTACCGAATATGTTGGTTCAACACTTATTATTTGTATTTTTTAGTTAATTATCTAATTTCAATACTGCTAAAAACGCTTCTTGAGGTACTTCAACATTACCTACTTGCTTCATACGTTTCTTGCCGTCTTTCTGTTTTTGTAATAGCTTTTTCTTACGACTAATATCACCACCATAACATTTAGCGGTTACATTCTTACGTAACTGCTTTACGGTAGTTCTCGCAATAACGTTATTGCCAATAGCGGCTTGAATAGCAATATCAAACATTTGACGATGAATCAGCTCTTTTAGTTTATCAACGAGCATACGACCACGTGAAACAGAATTATCTCTGTGTGTAATCATAGCTAAAGCGTCAACTCGGTCTCCGTTAATCATAACATCGACACGCACCATATCGGCTTCCTGGAAGCGAATAAAATTATAATCGAGTGAAGCATAGCCACGACTTGTTGACTTTAACTTATCAAAAAAGTCCATTACTACTTCAGCCATAGGTAACTCATAAGTAACGGCAACTTGATTTCCGTGATAAATAATATCTTTTTGTACGCCACGCTTTTCAATACATAGGGTAATAACACTACCTAGATATTCTTGTGGTACTAAAATATTAGCTTGTACAATTGGCTCTCTAATTTCGTCAATATTATTAATTGCAGGTAAGTCAGCCGGATTATCAATAGATAATACTTCACCATTCGTACAGGCAATCTCATAATTTACGGTTGGGGCTGTCGTAATTAAATCAAGATCATATTCACGTGCTAAACGCTCTTGAATAATTTCCATATGCAACATGCCAAGGAAGCCAATACGGAAACCAAAACCCAAAGCCGAAGAGTTTTCTGGCTCGAAGAATAAAGAAGCATCATTAAGACTTAATTTATTCAAAGCATCACGGAAGTTTTCATAGTCATCAGAACTAATAGGAAAAATACCTGCGTAAACCTGTGGCTGTGCTTTTTTAAATCCAGGAAGTGCATTCGCTGTTTCTTTTTTACTGATGGTAATGGTATCACCTACAGGTGCTCCATGAATTTCTTTAATGCCTGCAATCACAAAACCAACTTCACCAGCACGTAATATACCAGTATCAATTTGTTTAGGCGTAAATATTCCTACTTTATCAACTTGGTGAACTTGTCCTGTAGACATCACCAACATTTTATCGCCTTTCCTAATTTCACCATTAATAACTCTTACCAAGGAAACAACACCTTGATAGTTATCAAACCATGAATCAACAATTAGCGCTTGTAACGGAGCATCATACTCACCTTGCGGTGGTGGAATATTTTTAACAATCGTTTCTAAAACATCTTCGATGCCAAGACCTGTTTTAGCAGAACAAGTCACGGCATCAGTCGCATCAATACCAATGATATGTTCAATTTCTTCGCTAACACGTTCAGGATCGGCTTGTGGTAAATCTATTTTATTCAAAATAGGAATTACTTCTAAGTCCATTTCAATGGCGGTATAACAATTAGCTACGGTTTGTGCTTCAACCCCCTGTCCGGCATCAACGACAAGTAATGCACCTTCACACGAGGCTAACGAGCGTGATACTTCATAAGAGAAATCAACATGTCCCGGAGTATCGATAAAGTTAAGCTGATAAGTTTCACCATCTTTCGCAATATAATCTAAAGTAACACTTTGTGCTTTAATGGTGATGCCTCGCTCACGTTCAATGTCCATTGAATCAAGAACTTGGGCTTCCATCTCACGTGCTTGCAACCCCCCACAATGTTGAATTAGACGATCTGAAAGTGTTGATTTACCGTGATCGATGTGAGCAATAATTGAGAAGTTACGTATATTTTTCATAAATGGCTATTCAGATAAAAAGTTATTAATTCAAGAATGGCGTGATCTTAACGAATTTAGCGCGCTGGGGCTATCTTTTGTTCAGAATTTTCACAACAGATGTTAACTTTCGCTAATATTGTTGACTTCAAGAGGCTTAGGTAAAACACGTAAAATTTTCGGCTGCAAATTTTTTTGCTTAATTGGGTCGCTTTGCAGTTTTTTTGCTAAACGATAACCTAAGTAACCACCGACACTACCAATAACGATTGCGATTAATTCATGCGGTATTATCGCTTTCTGTACTAGCCATTGACCTAATGCTGAAAACGAAAAGAGCCCTAATATAGGTAATAAATAGACTTGCCAAGCACTACTCAATACATCTTCTTCAGGCACAGTTAATAAAACACTATCACCAACCCCTATTATTTGCTTATTCAGTGATTTAGGTTTACCTAAGGTAAATGATAGCTTTTTATGAGGTATCGCTTTGGCAACTTGCCCGTTGGCACAGTTATTAACTTGTGAGCAACTATTGCAAGTAGACTTTATTTGACTAACGACTGTAATATTACCATGACTAATCTCGGTAACGGTTGCTAATTCTTCCATTATGGTGAAGTAACCTTAGTATTAAAACTGACTGAATTAGCTATTTCCTTCGCGGTCTCTAAAGGAATTTTCCCAACAACACTTACTTCAATATTATTAACTACCTGGCTCAATACCAAGGTGGCACCGTCATTACCAAATTCTAATGGTCTGTTTTTTTCATTACTTGGATTAACATAAACCGAAATATCTACTAAACCATCATTAAAAAGCATAAATTCAACGGCTTGTTTATTGGTGCTAATACGATGTCTATCTGATTTAATTGGCTTAAATCCAGTAGGTAGCCAGTTAACTTGCCAAGCAAGTTCTGTTGTTTTTTGTTGAGTAGCAACATCAATTACTTTTGGTAATTCAGTCGTTTGTAGTTGACTCAAGTTTTCTGAAACAGTATCTGTTATGTCTAAATGAGTAAACTGAATTTGCTCAAGTAAGTTACCTTTGCGAGTGATAATTGCTAACTTTAATAGCAAGCCACTTTGTTGATCTAACCAAAGCCAGTACCCAAAACGATGCGAATCTTTTGGTACAATACGAACTAACTGTGCTGCCCTACCTAGCACCCTATTTTTGCCCACTAAAACCAAATGATAGTTTTCTTCTAAAATACTTATATCTTGGCTAAAAACAGCAGGAATTGGACCACTAATTTGTGAAGAGTCAATAGAGTATGGCGCATATTCTGGTTCATTATAACTAACGATATTATTAATACGTAGAATATCGCGACGTGGGCCATTTAATAAAGCTAAAATTTCAAGCTCAACATATTTATTATTGTCGCCTTGTTCAGCCGTTTTATTTTCGGCAAGACCATGCAACCAATGATAAGGCTCTGCTTGGTTATTTTTAACGACAACAAACGAAGTGTTAAAATTTAGTTGACGTAACGATTGAGAAAGTCGCTCTAGGAGTAACTTTGCTTGTTCTTCATCGGCAGACACAGCTGAAAAACTAACAAATAAACTGGTGATAAAAATGCAGATAAAGGAGAATGATGTTAGTAATTTCATATTTTCTCGTGGTTTAGACAGTAAAAAGTGAATAACTCATTATACTTAAGTTACTCACGTTTCATATAGGGGGAGATCAAAGGTTTGCTTTCTATTGAGATTTTTCTAATTCTTTGTCCATCTCAGCAAGACTTTCCTTCTTATCTGTTTTTCTAACTTCACTCAACTTAATTTGTTGCTCATGATCTGATAATAAAGCTTGAAAACGTCTTTGTTGCTCAATTCTTTGCTCAAGTTCAGCCTGCTGTTGTGACTTGGTATTTTGCTGATAATTAAAGCTTACTGGGTTAGCAAATCCACCTAACGGTTTAGTTTGTACTATTTGACTTGGCATAATAACTTCATTGGTATCCGCGGTATTTTGCTGTACTCCAATAATCATTAATCCTGCTGCCGAGGCTGCAATAGCGAATTGTCCTGCAGGTTTTATCAGCTGGATAACTTTAGCTTTAAATCCGGTAGCTGCATTATTATTGGAAGTATTAGGCGCTAATACTGTTGGTTCATCTGCAATTGCTGATGCTATTTGTGCCGATAAATCTAACTGTAATGCTGCTGGTACTTCATTGCGCATTACATCACCGATTAAATGATAGTTCTCCCAGGTGTTTGCTAAGTTTTCATCCTTGAGCATTTCGTCAATAGTCTGTTCAGACTCTTGCTCAGGAACACGATAGTTATCAACTATAGATGATATTGTCTCAAACTTACTTTCACTCATACTTTAACCTTTTAATTCACACCTAAATTGGTGTTAAAATTGATAAACTTTCGTTTAACTAGCCATTATTACGCAAGTTAACTTTTTAGTAATGGTGTGATTTTTTTATCTATCACATCACGTGCTCTAAAAATTCGCGAACGCACTGTACCAACAGGGCACTCCATAATGGTTGCTATTTCTTCGTAACTTAATCCTTCAATCTCTCGAAAATTTATTGCCATTCTCAAGTCATCAGGTAGTTGCGCTATTGTATCGAAAATCACCTTTTTAATTTCTTCAGTAAGTAATACTTTTTCAGGTGAAGCATTTTCTCTTAGCGCTTCCCCTCCATCATAAAACTCAGCATCTTCTATTTCAACATCATTACTTGGTGGTTTTCGACCTAAAGCGACACTATGATTTTTTGCACAGTTCACTGCAATTCGATATAGCCAAGTATAGAATGCACTTTCCCCTCTAAAATTAGGTAAGGCTCGATAGGCTTTAATAAAAGCTTCTTGTACGATATCTGGCACATCACTGTGATTACTTACATAGCGCGACACTAAGTTAGACACTTTATGCTGATATTTCGTTACTAACAGGTTGAAGGCGTTTTTATCCCCTTGCTGAACCCGCTCAACCAATGCTTGGTCGACGTTCTGTTCGCTCATTTGAGCCATTTCTCCTAAATATACTCTACAAAAAATTCAGAGTAAAAAATCATTTTACACATTTGGCTCATAACAAACGCATAAATTAAGACTACGGGTTCTAGAAAAAGTTCTATTTAATTTCATTTATTTCTATTTTAGTCTCAATTCATACTTGCTAGCTCTATTATCAAACGCTAATTAACGTTAATATCGTACTATAATAACTGATTTTACTTAACATTCGTATATATGAATCAACAAAACAATTGTGACGTTTTAATTATTGGCAGCGGCGCTGCTGGTTTAACACTTGCCTTACATTTAGCAAAAAATGCAGATGTCGTTATTTTGAGCAAAGGTCCATTAAATGAAGGATCGACTTATTATGCTCAAGGTGGTGTGGCAGCCGTTTTTGATGAAAATGATAGTATTGAAGATCATATTTCAGACACTCTCGTTGCCGGTGCTGGCATATGTGATGAAAGTGCGGTGCGATATACAGCGGAAAGTGCAAAAGCATGCCTTGATTGGCTCATTGAGCAAGGTGTTAATTTTGATAAAGAAGATGACACTCAAGGCGAAGCTAAATACCATCTAACAAGAGAAGGTGGTCATAGTCACCGCCGTATCCTTCATGCCGCAGATGCTACGGGTAAAGTTATTCAAACAACTTTATCAGAGCGAGTTAAACAGCATTCGCGTATTCGTATTTTTGAACGTTACAATGCAATTGATCTTATTTGTGATCATAAGGCCGACTCTAAACAAGCCGATGATAAAAAACAGTGTATTGGCGCTTATATCTGGAATAGAAATACAGAAAAAGTTGAAAGTATTTATGCTCAAAAAACTATTTTAGCAACAGGCGGCGCAAGTAAAGTTTATCAATATACCTCTAATCCTGATATTGCAAGCGGTGATGGAATTGCAATGGCATGGCGAGCGGGCTGTCGTGTAGCAAACATGGAATTTAATCAATTCCATCCTACTTGTTTATTTCATCCTGATGCTGGAACCTTTTTGTTAACAGAAGCGTTACGTGGCGAAGGAGCTAAACTAAGACGACCTGATGGTAGTCGCTTTATGCCGGCTTTTGATGAGCGAGCAGAATTAGCACCTAGGGATATTGTCGCCCGAGCGATAGATTTTGAAATGAAACGTTTAGGTGTTGACTGCATGTACCTAGATATAAGTCATAAACCTGCTGAATTTATTAAACAACATTTCCCTACTATTTATCAACGCACCAAAGATTTAGGTATTGATATCACTAAACAGCCAATCCCTATTGTACCCGCAGCACATTATACCTGTGGTGGCGTCATGATAGATCAGCATGGTAGAACTGACGTTCCTCAACTTTATGCTATTGGAGAGATGTCTTATACTGGCTTGCATGGCGCGAATCGTCTAGCGAGTAATTCATTACTAGAGTGCCTAGTTTATGCACGAGCCGCCGCTTTAGAAATTAGCGGTTCGTTAACCCATAGCAACTCTTTTATTGACTTACCACCTTGGGATGAAAGTCGAGTAACAGACTCTGATGAAGAAGTTGTTATTCAACATAATTGGCATGAACTACGCCTATTTATGTGGGATTATGTTGGTATTGTTAGAACCACTAAAAGACTTGAACGAGCCTTGCATCGCGTAGAATTATTACAACAAGAAATTCAAGACTATTATCGAAACTTTAAAGTTAGTAATAATTTACTCGAATTGAGAAATTTAGTACAAGTAGCTGAGTTGATTATTCACTGTGCGCTGAAAAGAAAAGAAAGCCGAGGTCTACACTATACCTTAGATTATCCGGACACCTTACCTGATGCAAAACCAACGATACTGACAACTAAATTAAACTCAATTAAAAGTGTAGTGCCTAAGGTTGACGATTTAATTGAGTAATAACAGTGACTAATCGAGAAAAATCTTGTTCACTTAGACTATCACGGTAAATAAAAAGTGCTTTATTTTTACTTACCTTATCATCATCAAGCATTAAACTCACTTTAGTGATGGGCTGTAAAATTAACCAACAGCCCAAAAAACTAAAGCGGCTACTTTTTGATAGTTGATAGTCATTCCCTTTAAGAGAACAAATCCCCGCTTTACTTAACTCAAAGTTTACATCCGTAACACATTGAACTGATTTACTTGATAGCCAAAAGCCAAATAAAAATAACGTAAGTACAATAACAACTAATGCAAGATGATAAGCATAAGTAAACAATAATATGGGTAACAGAAGTATCGCAACAAATCCTCCCACGTATAACATAGGCTGATAACGTGAACTTCTAACGCATATATTATACTTTAACGCGGTTGAGAATAAGTTGCACCATGGTGTTAAGTTCTTGGTCTTCACAAGCCTTATGCCCCATAAACCAAGCGAATAGATCTGGATCTTGCTCGGTCAGTAAACGTTCAAAAACGTATTGTTGTTTCGATGTTAAATTATCATAAGCTTCATCAACAAACGGTATAAATAGTACATCTAGCTCTAGCATACCACGACGACAAGCCCATCTTAGTCTTGCTTTATTGACTATAGGTTGAGGATTTTTTTCTAGAGAGCTCATTGATGTTGGCATAGTAATTTACCTAAAGTGATGTTCTAAGGATTAACCGTTTTGCTTTAACGTGTTGTTTAGTAGAATACATTGTAACAATAACAGCTGTTTTACCGCCAATAAATTGTGTGTTTTTTGCAACTAAACTTGATTTATTGCTCTTTCACCCTTATTTATCTTTTATTAACCACAGCATAGGCTTTTCTTATGTCAATAAACCTTGAAGCAAACTCCCCTACTCTAGAGCAATTACCCGACACTTATTTAGTTTCACTAAATCATTATAGTGCTATTGCATTAACGGGTGAAGAAAAGAGCAAGTATTTGCAGGGACAAGTCACTTGTGACGTAACCATAAGTACAGAACATAGCTTACTTGTTGGTGCACATTGCGATGCTAAAGGCAAAACATTCAGTGTTTTTCGCTTATTAAATAGAAACGACGCACACTTATTAATTCAGCCTGAATCGAGTATTGAGTCATCAATGGCAGAACTAAAAAAGTTTGGTGTTTTTGCCAAGGTTGATATTTTAAAAGCTGATGACTTAGCGATTTTTGCATTAATAGGTGATGACGCTGAAACTATATTAAAAAATAATTTTTCACGTATCCCTGATAGTTTAAACCCCGTAGTACAGTCAGACTCTACAACACTGGTTTATATTTCAGGCAGAATAACTCGTTACTTATTAATTGATTCAACCTCCAGATTAGAAAATATTATACAAGGCATCAATTTACCTGTTTACTCTAATAATATCTGGAATTTACTCGAAATCAGTGAAGGTTTTGTTCAGTTATCTCATGAAAGCAGCGGTGAATACGTTCCTCAAATGCTTAACCTACAAGCTATTCACGGTATCAGTTTTACTAAAGGCTGCTATTTAGGCCAAGAAACTGTCGCTCGTATGCAATATTTAGGTAAGAATAAAAAAGCCCTGTTTTCATTAACTACTCTTCTGAATCAGCCAGTACAAAATGATGATATAATTGAAAAACAATTAGGCGAAAACTGGCGTAAAGCTGGTGATGTATTATCTACATATCAAGCTGATGATGGTACATGCTATATCCAAGCTGTATTAGGGCATGATGTTGATAGCTCAACTCAATTAAGAATAAAATCACAACCTGACGCTAAGGTAGCAGTTGAAACATTACCTTATTCGTTAACGGTTGAGGAATAGAAAAATCATACTTAAAACGTTAACTTAATCTCTTAACGTCTAAACTTAACTTTAAACTCAGTTTTAACATTGGACAATATATGAAAATTACCAACAATTCAGTAGTCGTAATGCACTACGCAGTATCAGACAGCGAAGGTTCATTAATCGACAGCTCTTATGATGATAAACCTATGACTATTATTCAAGGCTCAGGTTATCTGATTGAAGGCCTTGAAGAGGCATTAATCGGTCATCAAGTTGGTGATCAATTTAAAGTTGATGTAAGCGCAGATAAAGCTTACGGTGAACGTCATGACGACTATGTACAAACAGTACCAAAAGAATTACTGCAAGGCGTTGAAGATTTAACACTGGGTACTCAACTGCGTGCTAGTACTGATGATGGTGAGCAAACAGTTATTGTAATCGATGTTACAGACGATGAAGTAACTGTTGATGGTAACCATCCATTAGCTGGTATTGATTTGAGCTTTGAAGTCGATATTTTAGAAGTACGAGAAGCAACTGAAGAAGAGCTTGCGCACGGCCATATTCATGGCGAAGGTGAAAGCTGTGGGCATGATCACGATTAAATAACAATTTAACTCATAGGTAAAGTTCGAGTTACAAGCCTTCAACATTTAACTAAGGTGGCATAACTCAAACTTTATCTAGTAGATTCCAAAGACCTTTTAACGAGCCACTTCAAGTTCAAAGCCAGCCAGGTTATTGGCTTTTTATGTTCCTTGTTAATTAAATGGCACTCGCAACTATTCCTCTATAATAACTTCGAAGCCACCGTATATTAAACGCTTGCCATCAAAAGGCATTGGATTTTGCTCTGGATCCATCCTAGGATCTTCCATAATGGCTTCCCAACCAGCATCACGTACTTCCTTCGTCGGCCATAATACAGATGAAAATACTACCGTTTCATTGTTGCCGCAATGAACAGCCATAGGGAAGGATGTTATATCGCCATCAGGAACATTATCCCCCCAAGTTTCAGTGACTTTCAGTGCACCGTGATCTTTAAAAACAACCGCAGATAACTTAGCATGTTCAATATATTTTTCTTTATTTTCTGTTGGGACTGCAGCTACAAAACCATCTACATAAGACATATATAACCTCTGTTTAATATTTTTATGGTTTAAATTCACATAGACATGATGACTTCCCCAAAAGGCTAGTCTCCATATCTGAGATTAACTTAAAAAATCAAAACCATAATTAGTTTAGTAAAGAACTGAAGCGTAGGCCAGTATAAATAACCACGCCCTAATTTTTATTGAATTAGGTACACTGAAATATTGACTAAACTGCCTATTTTAAAAGATTTCTGTAGTGCTAATGCCAATCTCACTAGCTATGTGAGCATTTCTACTTGCTAAAACCACCAACCACATCGTTATTTAATAATTAGAACAACTAGTTATTAAATAAATTCCTTATATTTGGCAATTTTTTCTACATATAAAATTGCTCACTTAATTAATGAAGCTGATATAAAACAGAGTCGTTTGGGTAAATAATTGATGTGAAATGACACTAGTTCGATAAGGTGATAAAGGTGGGCAACGCCTAGATGATATTACTGTAGTAAGGTTTGACTCAAACACAGAAACTAGCAATGCTATATCGAGTTTGAGCCACTACAACGAATGACAGAAACTCGATAAGCTAAAATTAAAATCTATATGGAAATTAATCTTTAAAGTTAGTAAACTGAAAAGATTGCTCTAAATCAGCTTCTCGCACAAAACGCATTACCGCTTGTAAGTCATCACGTTTCTTTCCTGTAACGCGAACTTGCTCACCTTGAATGGCCGCTTGTACTTTAAATTTTTCTCCTTTAATAAGCTTAACAACTTTTTTGGCTACGTCTTGTTCAATTCCTTCTTTAAAGGTTACTTGCTGGCTCCAATTTTTACCTGTTGCAGAAGCAGCTCCTATTGTCATCGCTTTAGCGTCAACATTACGCTTAGTTAATTGACTACGTAACATGTCACAAAGTTGTTTTAGTTGAAAATCACTTTCAGACTTTACTGTTACTACAGGTTTTTTCCATTCAAAACTTGCATCTACACCACGAAAATCAAAGCGAGTTGATATTTCTCGATTGGCATTATCTACCGCATTACGTACTTCTTCTAAATCAGTCTCAGAAACAATATCCATTGATGGCATAATTATTCTCTTTCAATTAAATTATTATTGTCCCTATTATACCTAGCAAAAAAAGCCAAACAAGCAGACCTCACGAGAATTTTTCATCCACAAACGCTGAGGACATGGTAATATTAAGGCCTTATTTTTTTAAAATGTATACCTTGTGAAAGTACGACATCACCTAACTTTTTTTATCTTCGTTTTCTGCTGTGGGATAGCCCTATTTTTTTCTCATGAATTATTACTACCTGATGCCCTAACAAGAATAATATTTCGCTCTCCGCAAATAGATACTATTGGTCATTTTATTAGCTTTTTCGTTTTAAGCTGGTTAGCGATTTCAGTAATAAAGCTATCATTATTAACTACTTTTTTTACGCTATCTTGCTATGCTGGGCTCAGTGAGCTAGGGCAATATTATTTAGGGTTTCGTAATGGTGAGTTTAGTGATTTTTTTGCTGATATAGCGGGGATCATTTTATACATACTGTTTAAAATTGCTTATTTTCGATATAAATCATTTATGATTCAGAGAATAAAAAACAACAAGCTTCAAAGGTAACATTTAGTTGAAAAATATTATTATTGTTGGGCAAGGCGCGATAGGCTTACTTTGGTATCATCATATTTTACAGCTGATAAATAACCACGGTGATTATAATGAAGCACGGCTGCATTTGTTACCCTCGAAGAGAACCGATTCAACTTCTCCTTCAGCTAAGCCGCGGTCTAATAAGACATCAACAAATCAAATAACCATGTCCTATGATCAATATTCTTTTACTGATCATAATGGTTTAGTACATCAGGGTAAAATTAATTACGCGCAAACTGAGGATATTGAGCAAGCTGATCTCATTATTTTTTGCGTAAAAGCTTTTCAAATATCGTTAGCACTGGATAATATTGCAAATAAATTAAAAAGTAATATTACTATTGTACTTGCTCATAATGGTATGGGAACCTTGTCAGAGCTATCGCAAAATATAATCAAGCACCAGAATATTTACGCATTACTCACAACACATGGTTGTTTGCGCTCAGCGCCTTTTACTGTGACACATACCGGAGTTGGTTCAACAGATATTGGTTTACTTTCAGGTGTGCCGAACTTAGCACAGCAAGAATCACTGACAAAATTATTAAATACCGCCCTACCTCAAGTAACATTTCATCAAGAAATCAATAAAAAACAATGGTTAAAGCTAGCAATCAATTGTGTTATTAATCCATTAACTGCAATAAACGATATCAGTAACGGTGAAATAAATAATGCTGAATATTCATCAACAATTTTAATATTACTAGAAGAAGTAGTGGCTGTAGCTGATGCTGAAAAGGTGAATTTAGATTTAGCAGATCTTAAAATAATAGTGAAAAATGTAGCACAAGCAACCGCTAAAAATAGCTCTTCTATGCGTTGTGATATTACCGAAAAACGTACGAGTGAAATAGATTACATTAATGGCTATATACATCGCTTAGGTATAAAACACAAACTTGCCACACCAGAAAATACTAAAATGTGGCAAGCGGTTAGCGCGCTAAGTTAAGGTGCTGACCTAATACGCTAATTTAAGAACTAAACTTGCTTTTACGGACGATATACCTTTACGTTACTGAAACCGTTATCAATCAGGTAAAGAGCTTGTAGCTTACTCATGACCCCGTGATCACAGTAAAGTAGGTAATCTTTACTCATATCTAAATCACCAAACTGAGTGGCAAGTTTATAAAAAGGGATATGTTTAACTTCAACATTATCTAAGCTTAATGGCTTATCTTCTTCTTCTTCTGGACTACGAATATCAACCACAACAGCATTGCCTGGAATATTCTCTACTAGGTCAACTGCGTGAATTTCTTCTTCGGTCTCTTTACCAATATCACGAATATCAAAAACACGGGTCTCGCTAATAACTTTATCCAGAATATCAAAATCAAAATGACCTTCTTCTTCTTCAACTTTAGATAATACCGCTTTTACTGTCGGTTTCTTTGAAATAACACCGCAATACTCAGGTATAGTTTTCGCAAAATCTTCTGTACCAATATCACGAGCTATATCAATAATATCTTGTTTATCATAAGCAGCTAATGGACGTAAAATAAGTGTGTCTGTTACTCGATTAATAACGTTTAAGTTAGTGAGTGTTTGACTAGACACTTGCCCTAAACTTTCGCCCGTCACTAGCGCTTGAATTTTACCTTTTGCAGCTATTTTACTCGCGGCACGCATCATCATACGTTTAAGTATTACGCCCATTTGACTGTTTTCAACTTTTTCTAATATTTCAGCCACAACAGGTTCAAAGTCAACAGCAAAAAATTTAATCTTGTGAGACGCACCAAACTTATTCCATAAATAATAGCTAACTTGCTTCACCCCTACTTCATGAGCAGAGCCACCTAGATTAAAGAAACAATAATGAGTTCTAGCCCCTTTTTTAATCATTTGATAACTAGCAACCCCTGAATCAAAACCACCAGACATTAAAGACAAAACGTCTTCTTGGGTTGCGATAGGAAAACCACCTAGCGCTTTATGACGTTGGGTAACAATAAATAAATCTTTGTTTTTTATTTCTAAACGAATAGTGACATCAGGTTTAGTCAGTTTAACTTTTGAACTTTCTACTGACTGATTTAAACCACCACCAACATATTGCTCTACTTTCAGTGAATTAAAGTCATGTGTACCCGTACGCTTTACACGAACACAGAAAGTTTTATTTTCAATCGTCTTAGCATGAATGGCTAAAGTTTTTTCATAAATATCATGAACATCAATAAATTCTGACTGCTGAACTTCTAAAAACATCGGTACACCTGGAATACACTTAAGTGCTTCCACTAAACGTTCACGGTTTTCAGAACTATTATCTTTAGTATTTACTTCGATGTTATCCCAGTTCATCCGCGTGGTAACTTTTTCATCAATGCGGCGTAAAACATTTTTAATATTCGATTCTAAGATCTTGGTAAAACGCTTACGAACAGGGCGAGATTTAATGGTGATTTCAGCTTGCAGCTTTACGATAAATTTCATCGATGTTGGCCTAATAAATATAACAATAAGAATAATGGCGCGCATTATATACCCAAACCACCTCAAAATGCGAGTTAAGGCAATATTGAGTACCAACAAAAAAAGCTGTCCTCATTACGATGACAGCTTTTCAACATAACTAAGGTTATACCTTAATTTTTATTGTAGTACTTGAATAGGTTCGCTCTCTTTTGGCTTACCTTGATTAATGGCAATTTCAACACGGCGATTTCGTCGACGATTCAATGGGTTAGTATTTGGTACTAACGGACGAGTGTCTGCGTGCCCTGCAACAACTAAACGTGTTTGATTAAACCCTGGTACTTTAATTATTTCATGTGCAATAGCAACCGCTCTTTTACTAGATAAATCCCAGTTTGAGTCAAATAACTCTGAATCTATTCCACGGTTATCAGTATTCCCTGAAATCATAATTTCACCTGGAATTGTATTCAACAACTCACCTATTTGTCTAATAATAGGTTTGAATTTAGGCTGTAAAAAAGCAGAGCCTGATGGAAATGAGCCGTTCTCTCGAATACGGATAATAACTTGTTGGCCTAGTGACTCTAATTCAATAGCACCATCTTCAATTTGCTCTTCAAGTTTATCCGCTATTTTTTTGACCAATTCATTAACTTGATCTTGTGCTGCCTGCTCTATTTGCTCTTGTGCTTTTTGTAACGCTTGTTCAGATAAGGCATCATCAGTACTCTGTGATTTTCCGCCTCGTTCGCTACCACGTTGCTCTTGACGTCCACCAGCCGAGTTTTCTTCTCCCGCTTCAAACTCCAACATTTGCTGAGTTATTTCCATGGTTTGCTGCTGAATAACTTCTATTGGTGTTGGCTCCGGTTTACCAGGTCTAAACTCCTGAGCAATAATACTTGTCCCTTTCGGAATATCTTTTGCTTCAATTTTATTTTGTACCCCAAAAGCAAATTTCATTGATCCGGCAATTTGTTTAAACTTTAGTACATCCATTTCAGAAAAAGATAACAATAGAACAAAGAAACACATTAACAACGACATAAGATCGGCGAATGTTCCCATCCATGCAGGTAGCCCAGGTGGCGGACATTTACACTTTTGCTCAGTCATAAGTCCTCCCTATTAATAAATCGATTGTTATTCATCATCAGTAGTATTCGTTTGACGCTTACCTTCAGCCAGATAGTTTTTCAATAAACCTTCAATGACTCGCGGGTTTTGCCCATCTTGGATTCCAAGCACGGCATCAAGAATTAACTCTTGATTCATTTTTTCTTCCTCCATGCGCAGTTTTAATTTAGTCGCTAACGGAATAGCAATAACATTTGCTAAGAAGGCACCATAAAGTGTCGTTAACAAAGCAACCGCCATAGCTGGGCCAATAGATTTAGGATCATCCATATTAGCCAACATAGCAACGAGTCCAATAAGTGTACCAATCATCCCCATAGCAGGTGCAACATCAGCTAAAGCCGTTAACATACCAGCACCTTTTTCATGGCGCTCTGTCGTTAGGTTAATATCTTTTTGTAAGGTCGCCCGCACTACATCGGCATCATGACCATCAACAAGCATGTCAACACCTTTTTGCATAAAATTATTGGTTATCTCTGCTTCTTCTAAGGCGAGGAATCCACCTTTACGTGCAGCATCAGCCATATCAACGGCTTTTTCTATTAATTCTTCGGGCTTTTCTAATTTAAATATAAACGCTTTAGCTATAATTTTTCCTATACCAAAAAACTGAGCTATACTGTAATTAGATAACACGATAAATAGTGAACCACCAAAAACAATTAGTACTGATTGGGTATCAGCGAACATCGTAATATCGCCAGACAAAACCATCGCCATAACGAGAAAAGCAATGGCACCAAGGATACCGATTAAGGTTGCTAAATCCACAGAAAAACTCCTAAAGCTATAAAAACTAATTTGATCTAATAAAATAATAGTACATTATGATAAAGCTATTCGCCATTACTTATCCCTTTATATATTAAGTTATCGCCCTAATAGTCAATAACTTAATCGTTAAATAATCACAATATACGCTGAAATATATGAGCACTACATTGACCATTGTGCTTAGCTAAGGTAAGTTTGCGCCTAGAGTTGAAAGCATCTAAGGCATAAAGAGAATATAAAATATGGCCAAAAAAAAATTAGAAAACCTAAGTTTTGAAGAATCTCTTAGCGAATTGGACACGATAGTACAAAATTTAGAGCAAGGGAATTTAGACTTAGAAGAATCAATGGCACTTTTTGAGCGTGGTTTAACATTAAGTAAACTAAGCCAAAATAAGCTACAAACAGCAGAGCAAAAAGTAAAAATTTTACTCGAGCAAAACGGAGAACAACAACTCCAAGATTTTGCGTTAACTGACAATGAGCAATTATCCGGTGATCTTTCGTGAGTAGTTTAGCCAATCATGATGTTTTTCAACAACGTATCGACCAATTTTTAGAGCAGAAACTTGCGAGTTTAACTGTTAACGATAAGAAACTTCATCAAGCAATGCGATATGGGCTATTGATAGGTGGCAAGCGCATACGTCCTTATTTAGCTTATATTACAGGACAAGCATTAGACCTAGATTTAAAAGACGTTGATGGAATAGCTGGCGCAATAGAATGTATACATGCTTATTCTTTAGTACATGATGACTTACCCGCGATGGATGATGATGACTTAAGGCGTGGTCAACCAACCTGTCACAAGGCTTTTGATGAAGCAACAGGAATTCTTGCTGGTGATAGCTTACAAACTCTTGCCTTTGATATTATTGCCAACCACGATTTTTCAGAAGCAGTTAAACCTAAGCAAGTTAAGCTAATTCAGCAACTAATAACGGCCGCTGGTTATCAAGGTATGTGCGGAGGCCAAGCACTTGATTTAGCCGCAACTGATAAAATGATAACCTTAGAACAACTGGAAACTTTACATTCATTGAAAACGGGTGCCTTACTGGAAGCTTCTGTTGCAATGGTAGCCGAATGTAGCCCCAAAATATCACAATCAGAAAAAGAATCCCTAAAAGCGTATGCAAAATTTATTGGTCTCGCATATCAAGTCAGAGATGATATTATTGATATAACATCAACCCAAGAACAGCTTGGGAAACCTTGCGGTTCGGACATTGCGTTAAATAAAAGCACTTACCCAGCCCTACTTGGCTTAGAAGGTGCTCAAGAAAAAGCTGAAAACTTATTTCAACAAGCACTTCAAGCTTTAGCCAGTTTGCCTTACAATACACAATCCTTAGCTGATTTTGCCACCTTTATCATTAAACGTAGCCATTAAGTAGCTAAAAATAAAAACAACTATAGAACAACTATGACCACAAACCTTGCTGACTATCCATTACTTACCCAAATCAACTCACCAAAAGATTTGCGAAATTATTCTCAAGATAAATTACCGCGAATAAGTAATGAGCTGCGTAAATTCCTATTAAATTCAGTAAGTAAAAGCAGTGGCCACTTCGCTTCAGGGTTAGGTACTATTGAACTGACTGTTGCATTGCATTATGTCTACAATACGCCTTTTGATCACCTTATTTGGGATGTTGGACACCAAGCATACCCACATAAAATTCTTACTGGTCGTCGCGATCAACTGCATACTATTAGACAAAAAGACGGATTACACCCTTTTCCTTGGCGTGAAGAAAGTGAATACGATACTTTAAGTGTTGGTCATTCAAGCACTTCAATTTCTGCTGCCTTAGGTTTATCAGTTGCCGCAGAAAAAGAAGGATTAAATAGAAAAACTGTTGCCGTTATTGGTGATGGTGCAATGACTGCAGGAATGGCCTTTGAGGCATTAAATCACGCTGGTGATATTAAAAAAGACATGTTGATCATTTTAAATGATAACGAAATGTCTATTTCAGAAAATGTTGGTGCATTAAATAATCACTTCGCCAAAATGCTATCAGGTAGTTTGTATACAGGTATTAGAGAAGGTGGTAAGCGTTTATTAAATAACATTCCTCCAATTAAAGAATTGGCTAGCAGAGCAGAAGAACACCTGAAAGGTATGGTTGTTCCTAGCACTTTCTTTGAAGAACTTGGCTTTAATTATATTGGTCCAATTGATGGTCATGATGTTAATGGTTTAGTCGATACAATTAAAAATATGCGTAGCCTTAAAGGGCCACAACTGCTACATATTGCGACTAAAAAAGGTAAAGGTTTTCAAGCTGCAGAGCAAGATCCAATAAAATATCATGCTGTTCCAAAATTTAATCCTAGTGATGCACATTTACCTAAATCTAAACCTTCATTGCCAACTTACTCTCAAATATTTGGTGATTGGCTCTGTAAAACAGCGGCTGTAGATAAAAAGTTAGTCGCAATTACCCCCGCGATGCGTGAAGGGTCGGGTATGGTTGAATTTAGTCAACGCTTTCCTGATCAATATTACGATGTCGCCATTGCTGAACAGCATGCTGTCACGTTCGCAGCTGGATTAGCAATTGGTGATCAGCACCCTGTTGTTGCAATTTATTCAAGCTTTTTACAACGTGGTTACGATCAACTTATTCACGATGTTGCCATTCAAAACTTACCAGTAATGTTTGCTGTTGATCGCGCGGGTATTGTGGGTGCAGATGGTGCTACACATCAAGGTTCATTTGATTTAAGCTTTTTACGTTGTATTCCAAACCTTGTAATTATGGCACCAGCTAATGAACGTGAATGCCAATTAATGTTAAATACAGGGCATAAATCAAACACTCCCACCGTTGTTCGTTATCCACGCGGCAGTGGTACTGGTGAAGAATTACCACATATTGATGAAGTGATAGAGATAGGTAAAGCCAAACAAATAATATCGCCAAACGAAAGCAATAATAATATCGCGATTTTAAGCTTTGGTACCATGCTAATTGAAGCAAATAAAGCCGCTATAACACTTGGCGCAACCCTTATAGATATGCGCTTCATTAAGCCACTTGATAATAACATGATTAATCAATTAGCTAAAACCCATAGTACCCTAGTAACTATTGAAGATAATGCAATAGCGGGTGGTGCAGGCTCAGCAGTAAATGAATATATTTTATCGCAAGGTATCGCAATAAAAGTATTAAATATAGGTATTCCTGATCAATTTATTAAGCATGGTACGCAAGAAGAAGTTCATCAAGAGTTAGGCTTAGATAGTTTAGGGATCATTCAAAAAATAAAAAGTTTTATGAACTAGCCGCTAAAAATTAACAATACTGATATTTTTATATGACTTGATTAAGTTAGCGTTCAGTAAAAAATCTATTAAATAAACCTATTAAACAAAAAAGGATAGCAATGGTACTATCCTTAATAAGTCTATAGTCTCAAATCACTAGAGATTTGTAACATCTATTCTATTGTTCAAGTTTTCTTCAAGTGCTGATTTACGCTCACGCGCTTGACGTTTTTCACATGGATTTTCACAATTACAATCTTTTTCAATACCGACGCTTGCTAAACCACCACAACTACCCGCTAACGTTTTATTTTGAAAAATATAACCCACTGCCATAGCTACGCCGACAACTAGGAAAAAACCAAAGGTAATAATAAAAATCATCATAATGTTATGCTCTCAATTAAATAATTAATGATCAGGGCTCAGGACAAAAGCCATTGGAAAATAAGTTTAATGCGTATCTATGTTATTAATTAAGACCGACACACGGTAAGTATTATTTCAAGTATTGCTTAAATTTTACCGTAAATTCTTCATGAAAGCCATTTTCAGCTTTAGAAATGAACAATGCTGCGATATCATTTTCAGTCGCAAACTTCATTCCTTCTTCAGCGCCCATCACCATCATGGTAGTAGATAAACCGTCCGCGGTCATGGATAATGGAGCAATAACGGTGACTGACACAAGGTTGTGATTAATCGGCTTCCCAGTATCAGGATCAATAATATGAGAAAAGCGTTGTCCATCTTCTTCGAAGTAAATACGATAGTCGCCTGCTGTAGCAACAGCATTATCTTTAGGGATAATTACTTGCTGAGCCGCTCTATGATCACCTAAAGGATCAAAAATAGGTCTTTCTATCGCAATTGCCCACAGCTCACCAGTATGTTTAAAACCTTTTACACGAAGTTCTCCGCCTATTTCGACTAAATAGTTATGGATACCATTAGCTTCAATTAACTCTGCGACTACATCGACCCCATAGCCCTTAGCCGTAGTAGACAAATCAACATACAAGTTAGGAATATCTTTTGATAATTTATTGCCATTCAAATGAAGGTTCTTTAACCCAACACGTAACCGTGTATTGGCTAGTAACTCATCACTTGGTACTTTTTCTGGTCTATGCTCAGGTCCAAACCCCCATAAGTTAACCAAAGGACCAACGGTAATATCTAATTTACCACCACTTAACTCACCTAAACGAATAGATTCCGCTAAGACTCGTTTAAAACCAGGTGATACTTCAACAGGTTCCAGTGACTGAAGAGCATTAAAGCGAGATAATTCCGAATTAGGAATATAAGTCGACATTTCCTGATTCACTTGCTCGAGCAATGTATCAATTTGTTTATGTAAGCCTAAACTTTCTACCTCAGCGGCTGTCGCTACAACTTTAATATTGTATGTAGTTCCCATCGTATAACCTTGCAATAAAATTTCTTTTTTAGCAGAGTTATTACTAGGAAAACAAGCTGTTAGGATAAGGGCTAATAAGACAATTAGTATTAGTTTGAATTTATTCATAGGTATTCCAAATTTATTATTTATATCAAGATACTAATTTGGGTAATTTAATATCTTGATATAAATAATAAAGACGACCTAAGTCGCCCTTATTATTTATAGCAAATTAAACCTTACTTTACAGATAGTTCGTTTAGAGCAAAAAGAAGGCGCAGCATTAATATTACTCAATGAAGACCTTCGATACAGCTATTGGACGAAATAACAAAAGATTCAGCTTAATTAGCCACCGAAGTCATCTAGCATGATGTTTTCATCTTCAACACCAAGATCTTTTAACATATGAATAACCGCAGCATTCATCATAGGAGGACCACACATGTAGTACTCACAATCTTCTGGAGCTTCATGGTCCTTCAAATATTCTTCGAAAAGAACATTATGAATAAAGCCGGTTAAGCCATCCCAGTTGTCTTCAGGCTGAGGATCACTTAATGCAACATGCCATTCAAAGTTATCATTATCAGCAGCTAAGCCGTTATAATCATCTTCATAAAACATTTCACGAAGTGAACGAGCACCATACCAGAAACTCATTTTACGTTTAGACTTCAAACGCTTAAGTTGATCAAAGATATGAGAACGCATTGGAGCCATACCTGCACCACCACCAATAAATACCATTTCATTATCAGTGTCTTTCGCAAAGAACTCACCAAACGGACCTGAAATTGTTACTTTATCGCCTGGCTTCAAGCTAAAGATGTACGATGACATTTTACCTGCCGGTAAATGCAAACGTCCAGGAGGTGGCGTAGCAATACGCACATTAAGCATAATAATGCCTTCCTCTTCTGGATAGTTAGCCATTGAGTAAGCACGTAATGTGTCTGTATCTACTTTAGACTCTACATCGAAGAAACCAAAATGGTTCCAATCACCACTATATTGTTCATCAATATCAAAATCACTGTATTTAACGTGATGCGCTGGTGCTTCAATTTGAATATAACCACCGGCTTTAAATGGTACTGATTCGCCATTAGGAATTTGTAGCTTAAGCTCTTTAATGAAAGTTGCTTTGTTATCATTAGAGATAACTTCACATTCCCATTGTTGAACACCAAAGATTTCATCTTCTACTTCAATTTCCA
This sequence comes from Colwellia sp. 5_MG-2023, assembly GCF_030547795.1. NCBI lineage: Bacteria > Pseudomonadati > Pseudomonadota > Gammaproteobacteria > Alteromonadales > Colwelliaceae > Colwellia > Colwellia sp. 5_MG-2023. The sequence goes on from NZ_JAUOPW010000006.1 coordinate 113,000, forward strand.
TGTCTTGCTTAACAGCAACCTGACAGGCTAAACGACAGCCTGATTTTGCTTCACGCTTATTGATATGACCTTCTTCCGTAGGAAGAATATCACCACCACCTGAATGCACTTCAACACGACATTGACCACAAGTACCGCCGCCGCCACATGCTGAAGGTATAAAAATACCTTGATCAGCTAATGCGCCTAATAATTTACCACCTGCAGCAGTAACAACTGCTTTAGATGGATCACCGTTTATGCTAATCGTTACGTCACCACTTGATACTAACTTAGATTTAGCAAATAAAATTACTAATACTAAGGCAATAACTATCGCTGTGAACATCGATACGCCGAGAATAATTTCCATCGACCTTTCCTTAAAGTTATCTAAGGGTGCAACGCATAGAAACCTGCGTTACACCGACCAAATTTATAACGAAATACCACCGAAAGACAAGAAGCCAAAAGCCATTAGTCCAGCAGTAATAAATGTGATACCTAAACCTTTCAAGCCGTCTGGTACATCAGAGTATTTCATCTTCTCGCGGATACCAGCGAGTAAAACAATCGCTAATGCCCAACCAACACCAGAGCCAATACCATAAACAACTGATTCACCAAGCGTTAAGTTTTTAGATACCATAAATGATACCGCACCAAAAATCGCACAGTTAACGGTTATAAGTGGTAAAAATATACCAAGGGCTTGATACAAAGAAGGAAAATATTTATCTAATACCATTTCCAAGATTTGAACTAAGGCAGCAATTACACCAATAAAGGTAATAAAAGATAAGAAGCTTAAATCAATCGATTCACTTGGATCGGTAATGCCTAATACAGCATCAAGTGCACCTGGTGCTAATACTGCTTGGTAGATAATTTGGTTCATTGGCACAGCCAAACCAAGTACTACAACAACAGCAACACCTAAACCAATTGCCGTATCTACTTTTTTCGATACCGCCAGGAAAGTACACATACCTAAGAAAAACATTAATGCGATGTTTTCAATAAAAATAGACTTAACTAATAATGCAATATAATGTTCCATGGTATTAATCCTTCTCTACTTGTTCTGGTTTCCATTGGCGAATAGCCCAAATGATTAAACCAATAACGAAGAATGAACTAAATGGTAATACTAATAAACCATTCGCCTGATACCAGCCATCATTTTGAATCAATGGTAGAATTTCAATACCAAATAAAGTACCAAAACCAAATAATTCACGGAAAAAAGCAACTAGCATTAATATTAAACCGTAACCTAGACCGTTACCGATACCATCGATAAAGCTCACAACAGGTTTTTCTTTCATGGCAAATGCTTCCGCACGCCCCATTACAATACAGTTAGTAATAATCAAACCAACGAAAACCGATAGTTCTTTAGATAACTGATACGAAAAAGCTTTAAGCACTTGGTCAACTACAATTACTAAAGATGCAATAATAGCCATTTGTACGATAATACGCACACTTGAAGGTATATAGTTACGAATACTAGAAATGAATAAGTTAGAGAATGCCGTTACAAAAATAACAGCTAAACTCATAACCAAAGCATTTGCCATCGAACTGGTTACCGCTAAAGCAGAACAAATACCTAATACTTGTAATGCTATTGGGTTATTGTCAACAATAGGACCCGTTAATACTTTTTTAGCATCTGAAGACATTATTTAACCCCTTCTGCACGATATTTAGTAATGAAAGGAGCATAACCTTCTTTACCAAACCAAAACTGTAATGTATGAGTAACACCGTTACTTGTTAAGGTTGCACCTGATAACGCATCCACACCGTGAATATCATTAGGTTTAGCACCGCCTTTAACTAGCTTAACTTTAACTTCACCAGCGTCGTTATATATTTTTTTACCTGGCCATAAGGCTTTCCATTTAGGGTTAAGCACTTCCGCACCTAGTCCTGGAGTTTCCTTATGATCAGAGTAAATAACACTTTTCACTGTATTTAAGTCTGACTCTAAGCCAACGTAACCGTACATTAAGTCCCATAAACCAGAACCTATGATAGGTAATACAACAGTATCAATAGAACCTGAATCTGATTTGATTAAGTAAACAACCGCTGTATTAGAACGACGATTGATACCTGCTATATCATTTTCCGGTTTAATTGATAAAGCTTTATCACGAGCATTACGACGCTCATCAAATAATAATGGGTCACTATCAATGAACTCACCTGAATCAAGGTCAATCATTCTAGCATCAACATATTTATTATATGTACCAACAATATCGCCGTTTGCTTTTTCGATTAACTTTGCAGCTTCTAAAACTTTAGTTTGCTGATCAAGTAACTTGTTTGCGTCTTGTTTATCTTTTAAGCCAACTGCTGAAATAGATACTAAAGCAGCACAGACTAAACAGATCGCTAGAACGAATAATATCGTTCCTAATGGAGTTTCTTTATTACTAGACATTACGTGCAAGCCTCCGTTTAACATTGCTTTTTACCACAAAGTAATCAAACAATGGTGCGAACAAATTAGCGAATAAAATAGCTAACATCATACCTTCTGGGAATGCAGGGTTTACTACACGAACTAGTACAACCATGACACCAACTAAAGCACCAAACCAATATTTACCTGTATTGGTAAAAGATGCTGAAACAGGATCTGTTGCCATAAACATCATACCAAAAGCAAAACCACCAATAACTAAATGCCAATGCCAAGGCATAGCAAACATTGTATTAGTATCACTGCCAACAGCATTGAATATTAATGAAGTAATTACCATACCACCGAACACACCTAAAACGATGCGCCAAGAAGCAATACCTTTATAAAGTATGTAAGCACCACCAAGCAAGATAGCAAAAGTTGATACTTCACCTACAGAACCAGGGATGAATCCCCAAAAAGCGTTCCACCAATCTGCATTAATTGAATAATCAACAAGGCCTTGATTAGCAGCACTTAACATTGTAGCGCCAGAGAAGCTGTCAGCAGCAACCCATACAGCATCACCTGAAATTTGTGCAGGATAAGCAAAGAATAAAAACGCACGACCCGCTAATGCAGGGTTTAAGAAGTTTTTACCTGTACCACCAAAAATTTCTTTTGCAATAACGATACCGAAGGTAATACCAATAGCTACTTGCCATAAAGGAATACTAGCCGGCAGAATTAGTGCAAAAAGAATAGAAGAAACGAAAAAACCTTCATTCACTTCATGCTTACGTACTGCAGCGAAAAGTACTTCCCAGAAGCCACCTACAATAAAAGTAACGGCGTAAATAGGTAAGAAGAACATGGCACCATAGAAGGTCATATCCAATAAGCCTGAGCTTGCTGTTAATGAACCACCTAAAAAGTTGAATAAATCAACCTGCCAAGATTGTGGTAAAGAATAACCAGCTGCCAAAGCATCAACTGCCTGATAACCTATGTTATACATACCAAAAAACATGGCTGGGAAAACCGCAAGCCATACTGTGATCATAATACGCTTTAAATCAATGCTATCACGAACGTGAGTTTTACCCTTACTTACATAGCCAGGAGTAAATAAACCCGTTGCAACAGCTTCATATAATGCAAACCACTTTTCATGTTTACCGCCTTTTTCAAAATGCGGCTCTATATCTTCAATAAACTTTTTCAAGCCCATGACTAACCTTCCTTCTCGATAGTAGTTAGACAGTCACGAAGAATGACACCGTAATCTGTTTTGCCTGGGCAAACAAATGTACACAGTGCTAAATCTTCTTCGTCTAGCTCTAAGGCACCTAGTTGTTGCGCACTATCAGTATCACCTGAACAAATATCACGTAGCAACAAGGTAGGTAAAATATCTAATGGCATAACACGTTCAAAATTACCAATTGGTACCATTGCACGTGAACTACCGTTAGTGGTTGTTGTCATGTTGAACAACTTCTTCGGGAAGAAGTGAGACATATAAGCACGTGTCACTGAGAATTTATTTGGGCCTGGATACATATATCCCAAAAACTCTTTATCGCGTCCTTCAAGAATCAAAGACACTTGCACATGATAACGACCTAAATAGCTATGTACTGCTGTTGCCGTTGCGCCCATTAATAATGAACCTGAGACTACACGCACTTCACCATCAATAGTTTCACCGGCAGTTAATTCACCTGTATTAGCACCTAAAGTAGTGCGAATTAAACGAGGATTTTTAGCTGCTGGTCCGGCAATCGAAATAACACGGGTGTTATCAAGTTCACCTGTAGTAAATAATTTTGCAATAGCAATCACATCTTGATAACCGACATGCCAAACGAATCTTTCAGCACTTACAGCTTTTAAGAAATGAATATGCGTACCCACTAAACCAGCAGGATGTTTACCTGCAAATTCAGTTACAGTCGCATTAGCATCAACAGGAATATTAGCCCCTGGTGCTTTATTCACAAAAACTTCACCTTCAGTTAAACGAGACAGAATCGTTAAACCTTGTTGGAAAGCTTCTGCTTGCTCAGCAATAATTACTTCAGGGTTAGCAGCTAATGGATTTGTATCCATCGCACTAACAAAGATAGCTTGAGGAGTACTATCAATTGCTGGAATCTTACTGAATGGGCGAGTTCTAATTGCAGTCCAAAGACCAGATTCAACTAAGTTTTCAACCACTTTCTCACGTGATATAGCACCTAATTCATTGGCAGAGTAACTAGCAAATATTTCTTTATCAGAGCCATCAATATCGATAACGACTGACTGTAAAATACGTTTTTCACCACGGTTAATTTCTTTAACAACACCGGAAGCTTGAGCTGTGAATTTAACGCCAAGGTTCTTTTTATCACTAAAAATTACTTGACCTTTTTTAACGCGATCACCCACTTTTACAAACATGGTTGGACGCATCCCCACAAACTCTTCACCTAATGTTGCAACGGTTTTGATGGACGGACCATCATGGATTACCTGCTGTGGAGCTCCCTTAACAGGAACATCTAAGCCTTTTTTTATTGTAATCATAAACACTTGCACTACTTTTGATGGGAGTAAAAAATCAACGACATATTTATCCTTAATAATTGGCATAACCCAACAAAAAAAGACATATAAGTAATTGATTTCAGTGTATTTCAGTAAAGAACTTATTCCTTCATATGAAAAAATAAGACCCACTGGCTCTAAGTTAAACTTTTCTGACACAAATATTACCACAAAAAAGTCTTTTCATTCTACGCCCATTAACAAATTTTCACTACAATTTAGACTATAGTGGTATCTTTTGGACTAAAAAAAGAACAAAAGCTTCTACTTAAGCATTTATTGAATAAAAAAGGCTGGTTTTATGATACAGATCAATTAGTTTTTTAGGATATTCTCTAATAATGAAGATTACAATAAAATACGTTAAGTCGTTAATTTAATACTATTGGCACATAAAAATAGTCAGTTAACTAAATTTTAAAAAATACAATTACGCCCACTATTTTTTGCTTGGTAGAGCTTTTCATCTGCTTCTTTTAACTTACTTTCAATTTCGCTATATGTATGAGCAATCGTTACCCCAAGGCTCATTGTTATTTTCAACTCTTGGTTTTCATCTTTTAGCTTCATTTCACTGACCGCACAACGGATTTTTTCAGCTATTTTCATGCCGGTATCATAGTCCGTATTTGAAAAAATAATTAAAAACTCCTCTCCCCCAACTCGAGAAACAATATCTTCATCACGAATCGACTTTTCCATTGTACGCGCTAATTTTTGTAAAATACGATCACCGGTGTGATGACCATAATGATCGTTAAAGCTTTTAAAGTTATCAACATCAGCCATAATTAGTACCATAGGAAACCTGTTTGGCACTTTCGCTTTGCTAGCAGGGAAAAAAACGGCATCAATAAAACGGCGATTAGGTAAATTAGTAAGTATGTCAGTATTCGCTTGCTGCTCTTTAGATATATTAATATTTGTCATCGCTGAATGACTGTGCTCGCGAAAATATTCGTTAATAAAACTAAGAATGTTGACGACAAAAAAAGAAGAAAGGAAACGAATAACTTCTGAGTCAGAATAATGCGCGATTAATATTTCCTGATTATTAAGCATAAGTAACAAGGATACAAATACAAATCCGTTAGTAATAGACCCATAAAGATAACCAAGCATAGCAAAAAGTACTAGCGGAAATGGGAAGGTCCAATAAAGCGCAGTGTTATCAATTCCTCCTTGATAAACTAATACTATACAAAAAATAACAATACTTAAACTAATGACATTACAACTTAAATCTAAGCATTTATATAAATAAAATAACGCTAAATTAGCAAGAAAAATAAGAAGGGTAACAAAGACAGTTAAGAAAATGACTTTATCGTTATTGATATAATTAATATAGCTAAAGAATGATAGTGCTATACAGCCAAAACAACTAAAACCTAAAAAAGAATACAGACGTCTATTGTAATCGACATAATTACTATCATTACGTTCAAAAAAATGTGAAAACAAAGAAGTAGACATATCATTAGCTAAAAAGTTTTAAGTTATCTTCATTATAGTTGAGTATATTAAGTCCTTCAAAAAGAAAAAACCGATGACATGCATCGGTTTTAAATATTCACTATTTCAAAAGATATTAACTCAGATTATTAATGCCGACTTCCGGACTGATATCTGCGTCATAATCAACCCCATCCACATCAAAACCGAATAATTTTAAAAATTCGTGATGATAGCCAACATAATCTGTTAAATCATCAATAGTCTCTGTTTCTACAGTATTCCAAATGTCAGTTATACGTTGTTGAACGCTATCTTCTAGCTCTTTGTAGTTTTGACGAAAACGTCCCTCTTCATCAAGACGAGGACTATTACTATAAATATTCTCTTTAAACAAATTAGCTATTTGTTCAATACAACCTTCATAGGTACCATCAGCTTTCATTACTTTAAACATAGCTGAAATATATAAAGGCATAATTGGGATGGCTGAGCTTGCTTGCGTTACTACTGCATTAAGTGATGTAACACGCGCTTGACCATCAAGACTCGCCGTTGCAGCATTAATAGCTGTAGCCGCGCGATCTAAATCTTCTTTTGCTTTACCAATAGTCGCTTTACCGTATATTGGCCATGTTAACTCTTTACCAATATAAGTATAAGCAACAGTTTTAACACCTTGTGCTAACACATCAGCTTCTTTTAATGCCTTTAACCAAAGCTCCCAATCAGCACCACCCATAACATCGATAGTACCTTGAATTTCTTCTTCATTTGCAGCTTCTACTGAAACTGAATCAATAATGCGTTTAGAAGTATTTAAGTTTCGGGTGGTAACACTTTCACCAATTGGTTTTAAAGTAGAAGAGTATACTTCACCCGTATCAGGATCAGTTCTACGTGGAGATGCTAATGAGTATATAACTAAATCGATTTTACCTAAATCAGCTTTAATTGTTTCAATTGCTTGCGCTTTAATTTCGTGAGAAAAAGCATCACCATTAATATTTTTAGAATAAATTCCTGCGTCGTCTGCTGCTTTTTGAAAAGCGGCAGTATTATACCAACCTGCTGAGCCTGTTTTCTTTTCTGTTGGTGGCTTTTCAAAGAATATACCTAATGTACTAGCATTATGACCAAATGTTGCAGTGATACGAGAAGCCAAACCATAGCCAGTAGATGCACCAATAACTAAAACGTTTTTAGGACCGTTATCACTAAATGATTGATTTTTAACATAAGAAATTTGTTCGTTAACATGTGCTTCACAGCCTACTGGGTGAGCATTAGTACAAATAAAACCACGAATTTTTGGTTTGATAACCATAAGAAAACCTTTTAAATTACTTTTATAAAGAATAAATTTATTCTCATATTACACCACGATAGTATGAGAATTTTCCGCTATTGTACCTTGCTAATAACTCAAAGAGGTACGAGCAGTTAAAAAAAGAAGTAATAAGTGGTTAAATTACTTACCTCCACCTAAACAGTTCGGTGACAACGGCGTATTGTCAGCATAATAATCATGCCACTCTTTTTCTGTATATGTATGTAGTGCAAGTGCGTGTATTTTTCCTGCTAGCTCTTCAGCTAATAAAGAGTTAATTGCGCGATGACGCTTAATTAAGCGTTCTCCCTCAAACTTATTAGAAACGATTGTCACTTTAAAGTGTGACTCACTTCCTGGCGGTACATTGTGATTATTGCTTTCGTTAATTACATCTAAGTGTAACGGGGAAAAAGCAGAGAGAATTTTTTCTTCAATGACGGTAGCTATAAACATTATTATTCTCGAGAAAATGAAAGGTGTACTAATAATTTTAGTCGATTAAATTCTATATGCCATAAACAAGGAGACAAAAGTAAAAATTTAACAGTAAATTTAGTTTGGTATTATTAATCTATTTAATTTTTTATTAAATCTTTTTTTATTTTAGTTACTTTTATGGGGATGAAGCAACATTTAAACAAGTATATTTTGAAGTCGCTTGCGGATATGTCACAATAACTCATATTAATTTCTCTCCAACATTACTTTTAAAATGCTTAGCCCTTTTTTTCTTCATGATAAACAATTAACACTGGTTCGTTTTCCATTAGCCCAAGTAAATCGCAGTTTACAAGCATGGGATGCTGCTGATGAATATTTACTCAATTATATTAATACTGAACAACTGTTCTCTGAAAAATCTCGCATAGTCATTTTTAATGATGCTTTTGGTGCATTAACGACACACTTTTGCCTTCCCAAAACGACGAGTATCACTCAACCAAATAACCCAGATGTCTATTGTGTTAATGACTCCTATATTAGCAGCCAAGGAATTGCTTGTAATATTGAGCAAAATTCATTGAGTAATAACAATATCACGCAACTGAATTGTTTAGACACTCTTCCTCAAGATATTGAGGTTATTCTATTTAAAATACCTAAAAGTAAATCGTTGTTAATAGAACAATTAATCATGATTAAGGATAGTGTTGATCAAAATGTAACAGGACAAAAACCTATCTTTATTGCAGCTGATCGTGCAAAAGATATTCATAGTTCGACACTGAAATTATTTGAAAAATATTTAGGTACAACAACAACCTCGCTTGCGGTAAAAAAAGCCCGTTTAGTGTTTTGTCAATTTGATCAAAAACAAAAGCATAAATCACCTTTTCCAACGATATGGCCACTCCCGAATAAAGCGCTAAATTGTGATTTTACTATTAGTAATCATGCCAATGTGTATTCACGAGAAAAACTCGATATAGGGGCTCGATATTTTATTGAGAACTTACCCTGTGTAGCAGAAAATAGTGAAGTAATAGACTTAGGTTGCGGTAATGGCGTTATCGGTTTAAGCATATTAGCTCAACAACCTAGCGCAAAAATACAGTTTTTTGATGAATCTCATATGGCAATAACATCTGCCAGAGAAAATATTAGTAATAACTTACCTAATTTAATCACGCATTGTCAGTTTCAGCTCAATGACTGTTTAAGCAATGTTGAAAGTAATAGTGTTGACTTAATTTTATGTAATCCACCTTTTCATCAGCAAGCCGCGACGACAGACCATATTGCATGGCAAATGTTCAAAGATAGCCATAGAGTATTGAAAAAAGGAGGAGAGTTACGCATTATTGGTAATAGGCAATTGGCATATCATATAAAACTAAAACGGATTTTTGGTAATGAAAAGCTAATTGCCAGTAATGATAAATTTGTTACACAATCGGCAATAAAGCGATAGTCCGATATGATACTCTAGTCTATATACTGATGTTGAAAATAATGACTCATTGCAAAAAATTGATTAACAAGAAAAGCGACGACCTCTCATGAAATTTAATACTGTTATCCATCAAGTTACGGCATGTCTACTTTTATTAGGGTTATATGGATGTGCCAATGTTCCTAGCCACATAATTATTGCCCCTGAAATAATGAACGTATCGAATACTGTGCAAAGCAATAAAAAAGCTCAGCTTGATGTTGTCGACATGCGCACGTCAAATCATATCGTGCAAATTATGCGAGAGGGTAAAGCAGCTATACTCGTTTCAGCTCAAGAAAGGCTTGAAAATACGATTCAAGATACTTTAACCGAACATTGGAAAAAGCAACATTTAACACTGAACAATAATGCTATTAACAACATTAATATCAGTATTGATAAAGCGATTATCAATGTTGAACAAGCAACCTTCGAATATAAAGTACAAACAGAAATCATATTAAAAGTGATCGTGAATAATGGCTCGGAAACACTCACGAGTACCTTTAAAAACCGTGGTAATAGTGATGGGCCATTCAAGGCTGATATTGCCGTATTAGAACGTAATTTTAATGAACGTTTAGCCAAATTATTACAGCAGATTATAGCAAATCAAAAAATCAATGATTTTTTAATATAACTCCCTTAGAGGAATTCATACAATGCGAATGTTTTATAACTTAATGACTACTCATACATTTACCCGTGCACTGCTACTTAGTTTGACTTTATTTAGTGCAGTAACCTTCTCTAAAAACCTTGCCATTGATCCAACCAATATTTACCCAAAAGTGAAATTAGAAACTACAATGGGAATAATTGTTATTGAACTAGATCGTGTTAAAGCACCAATAACTGTTGATAATTTTTTAACTTATGTTGTTACCGGTGAATACAACAATACTATTTTTCATCGTATTGTCGAAGACTTTATAGTACAAGGTGGTGGCTATGATGTTGACTTTGTTCCTAAAAAAACGAACGGCGACATTATTAACGAATCAGGTAATGGTTTAAAAAATGAAGTAGGCACGATCGCTATGGCAAAAGAAAATAGACCGCATACAGCCAACAGACAATTCTTCTTTAATATTAATGACAACTCTAACTTAGATCCCGGTAGACGTTGGGGATATGCTGTTTTTGGTATGATTATGGAAGGTGAAGAAGTACTGGAAGCGATAGCTAAGGTAAAAACTGAATATAACGAAGCTGTCGGTTGGGAAAATGTACCAGTAAAGCCTGTAATGTTAATTAAGGCAACACTGTTACCCGCGGAGTAATGACCTAAAAGACACTCAAGTAATAGCGTCATAAGGTCGCTTTAACGTATGAATGTTTTCTTGTTAACTAGCTAAAAAATTGCTTCGTTCTATAATGAATTAATATAATGTTACATATTTATTAAAAATAATAGCTAGTTTTTTTTGACAAAAAAACCTTTAACATTAATAAATGTATATACTTAATTCTTTTAATCCTTCGTTGTCGAGCATGACAACTTATAAGTTTCATCCATTAAATTTTTCGGGAAGCAAGGATGTCTTCATGGGGTCCTTCATGATAATTGAGCAATTTATCAATGCTAAAGTAATACAAATGGTGGCGTATGTTAACGCCGTTATCAACAGGACTATTCACTATACTGAATTAGATAATTTTATTATAGATACTATGAGTGAATGGACTTTGTTAAATGTAGTAGATGAAACACCGAGTAGCGCGCAAGAACGTGTTTTTTGGCATTTAGTTCATGAAATAAGTGTCAATGGTGCGCAAGCTTTAAAAGATGATTTATTCTTTAAAAGTGAAATTAACACCTGCCTTGATTTTTTTAATGGTGTTGGTAGTTATCCTATTGATTGTATCGGCTGGCGGCCTATTGCTTAATCAACATTGAGCTTAATCATATTAATGTTCTTCTGCTCAGCTCAACTGTCTGATAAGCTTGTATAATCAATTTTACACAGTAGTAATTAATGTCGAATACATCGTTTAAACAAGCTATTTTAAACAAGCGTATGCTAATTTGTATTTTTACAGGTTTTAGCTCTGGCTTACCTTTATTTGTACTTTATCAATTAGTACCTGGTTGGCTTCGTGATCAAGGCGTTAGTTTAGCAGAAATAGGCTTATTTTCTTTAATAGGCATTCCCTATGTATGGAAATTTATTTGGTCTCCCTTGATAGATCGTTATTCGTTAGGCGGCCTTGGTAGAAGACGAAGTTGGATGCTAGCAACACAGCTATTATTACTTGGTTCAATCGCTGCTTTTGGTTGGCTAAACCCCGTAGCCAATATTTGGTCTGTCGCCTACTTGGCTGCCGCAGTAGCTTTTTTTAGTGCTAGTCAAGATATTGTCTTAGATGCATATAGACGAGAATTACTCCCTGATAATGAATTAGGTCTTGGAAACTCGATCCATGTTCAAGCATATCGTTTATCTGGCCTTGTACCTGGCTCATTAGCCTTTATCCTTGCCGATCATATTAGTTGGCAATCTGTTTTTATGATTGTTGCTGCATTTATGGTTGTCGGTGTTTTATTAACCTTATTTATTAAAGAATTAGATACTGAGCAAAGCGCCCCTAAATCCTTAAAAGATGCAGTTATTCTACCTTTTAAAGACTTTATACAAAGTAATGGCTTTAAACCAGCCTGCTATACACTCGCCTTTTTAGTGTTATATAAATTAGGGGACAATATGGCCACAGCCCTACAAACGCCATTTTTTATTGATATGGGATTTAGTAAAACAGAAATTGGTGTTATCGCTAAAACATCCTCACTCATTGCTATGACAGTCGGTATAGTTGTGGGTGGTCTTGTCATGATAAAGGTCAGTATAAATCGTGCCTTGTGGTTGTTTGGTTTTGTCCAAATAGCAAGTATTCTTGGGTTTGCTGCCCTTGCTGAAATTGGTCATAATAATTATGCTTTAGCCATAGCAATGGGGTTTGAATATTTAGGTGTAGGTTTAGGCACTGCGGCTTTTACCGCTTTTATAGCACGTACAACCAACCCTGCTTTTGCGGCTACACAAATAGCTCTTTTTACGGCATTAGCTGTACTGCCTCGAACATTTGCTAATGCCACAACAGGTTTTATTGTTGAACAAATAGGTTGGACTCAATTTTATTTTCTATGTACCGCATTAGCTGTGCCCGGTATGTTAATGCTTTTGAAAGTAGCTCCCTGGCATGAAGTGGTTAAACCAATAAAAACAAAGAAATCTGGGCTTACAACTAATTCATCAGGACATTAACATGATTAAATTTTTCTTTATATTACCTATTCTCATGAGTGCTATTTGGTGGTGGTACCTCGATAACCATGGCTATAGCTTAAAAGAAGGTATTAAAGGTTTTACATATATTTTAATATTTAATGCGGTAATTATACTTTTTTTCACAACAATGATTTATATAACACGTTAGCTACTTTGCTATGTAAATTATAAGTATGCTGTAAAATAAATATAATGCCCATAAATATAATATTTAAGGGCATTATACATAAGAATTAATCATCTATTTTAGCTAGTTTCTCTCATCCGTTTAACAAAAGCCCCCGCAAAGCTATCCGCTGAATTTTTATCCATATTAAAGTAAAGTGAAGGTTCTATTAACTCAGCTTCCATTAAAGCAAACCCTACCTTAGAATTATTATCTCGAACAAAATCTATACGTGCATATAAAGGGATCTCTCCTGTTAACTTGGTAATCGCAGTTAAAGTATATTGCGCTTGTGCTAATAGCGATTTCTCAGGAGCTATTGATTGTAACTGCCCACCATGCTCTTCTTGCACTCTAAAATCATCGGATTTTGGCGTTTTTAAAATAGCATGGCTATACTCGCCATCAAAATAAAATAATGAAAACTCGCCCTCCTCAATGACACTATTCATAAATGGTTGAACCATAAACTCAGCTTGTGAAAAAATAGCTTCCAGTTGACTTAAAACCGTTTCAAAGCTTTCTTTTTTTAGCCAAAAAGTATTATCTGCATTAGCACTTACTCTTGGTTTTATCACAATTTGTTGACAATTAAAGTAGTCAAAAAAACTAAGGATGTCTTTAGCTGAAAAGTTACTCCTCCACAAAGTTGGCACAATATTGACTTGTTGTTCGGCGAGTGATTTTAAATATATTTTGTCAATATTCCAACGAACAGTAGCTAACGAATTCTGTAAGACGGTACTTGAAAGCTCAATCTCTTCTAATACCGAAATAAAAGAACTAGCATCATCTTGATAATCCCATGGACTTCGAATAATAACAGCGTCAAATTGTTGCCAGTCTACATTTTCACTACGCCATGACACTAGTTGAGTTTGCCAGCCTCGCTGTGCTAAAGGTTTATCAAGTAAACTGTCATAACACTCAAAGTCAGACAGGTTTTCCATTGTTAAAATTGCGCAATTTTTCATAAAAACCTTAAAAATATGCAATATAAAGATAAACTTTAACAAATTTACTTATTAATATTAATATTATTAAGTAATTATCATTAATATGCTTTAGAATTTACCACTCTTTTAAATTTACATTACTATTCTTGTTATGCTTATTGTTGATCAAAATGTTTTAGATGATATTAGCAAAGGCTTTGCGGTTCCTGCACAGCCTCAATTACTTCTTAACCTTTTAAAATTAATGGCCGACCCCTACCCTAACATCAATGCTATTGCCGATTGTATTAGCCAAGATATTGCGGTTAGTGCTGCCATTTTAAAAGCAGTTAACTCGCCATTATATGGATTAGATAGAACCATTACTGATATCAAAATGTCAGTAAAATATATCGGTATTTATGGCGTAGTAATGCTGATCACGAACAGCCTCATCAAAAAAAGTTTTGATCCTAAAAATTGTAGTATTAATCTAGAAGATTTTTGGCGTACCACAACAGACATTTCTAATGCTACTGTAGCTATAGGGAAAAGATTCAAACAAAATATTGCGATGGATAAACTCTCTAGTTTAGGATTGTTCCATGATTGCGGTATTCCAGTGATGGCCATGAAACACACTAACTATCAAGCGGTTGTAGAGCAATTAACATTGACTTCTGACTTATCATTAATCACGTTAGAAGAGCAACATTTTCAGGTGAATCACGCTATTTTAGGCTATTATGTGGCTAGCTCATGGCGTTTACCAAAAGATGTATGCCAAATAATATTGCAACACCACGAAAGAGATTATTTAGATAAAATAAATGGCTCACCAGAGCAAGATTTATTTGCGATATTAAAGCTAGCTGAACATGTAGTATCATTAAAGAATCTAGATGAAGCATCTTCTGACTGGCCTTATTTAGAAAAGCCGATACTTTCTATTTTAGGAATAAAGAAAGAAGAATTACCAGAAACTATTCTTCAAATTAATGGCGCTATATAAGCTAAAATATTGTCTTATTACCTTTAAATGCGTTAAAAATCATCGTTATAGATTTTTGTTAAATTTTGCCCATGAAACTAATAATTTTTTAAAATCATCAATGCCGCAAGCAGCTCCTTCACTTTCATCAAAGTGAATGTGTTCCGTTGTTAACATTTCGGGTAATGACTCTATGCCATCTAGGCTTGCATTAGTATGTATTTCAACATCATCTTGATTGATTGATATTGTATATTCATGCCCAGTAATAACAACCTCATTTTGAGAACCCTTTTCAATATCATCAATCACTGTTAACAGGTGCTTTAATTTGGTGTGATCACTTCCTAATTCGACTTCAATCCATGGGCCTATTACCTCATGCTCTAAGGAAAATCGCGCTTTTGCATCACCCGTTATTGCATCATGTATAAATTCGTATTCCATAAGTTAACCATCTCATTTTTTCATCAGCCTTGTCACTAATTATAGCAAAATAAAGACAGTAAAGTTAGCTTGCTTCAAGAAGTTTAAAATATCTTAATCACGAACATAATCATCACTTCAAACAGTTAATTCAAGGACGAATATGAGCCCTATTAAAAGAACTCAGATCAGGAAAAAGCTCTCTTAAAACCCCATTTCTAGCTAACTCTGCTATATTTTTATCGAAATAATATTTTAAAAATCGACCTTTCTCTGTGTTATGAAAAACTAGAAATAAAGGAGAGCTTTCTATTAACACCATCTTAGGTAAAGCCTGTGTAGATGGCTCCAAGTTATAATCATACTCAATCAAAATATCTATTTTGTTATTTTTTAATAACGTTTCGCATTGTATAAATGATGTCTCAACAATATTATCTGTCGCAATAAACGCAATATGTTTATGCAAAGAGCTTCCTGAGTCGACACAAGCAGTCAAGGTAGTATCTTTTTGTTTAATCCGCTCTAACGTATTGTTATTACGAGCAAAGGCATAAAGAGGATATTCATAATCAAGGTGAAATGAAGAAAAAAGAGCGTCAACTGACACATCTGTTTTATATGCACCGATCAATACATCAACTTGCTCTTGCTCGAAAGAATGAACGGCCCTAGCCCATATTGAGGTACTTTTAGTCAGCGTAAAGTCATCCTTAAATACCTTTTCAATAATATCCCAATAGATACCACTGCTATCAGCATTACTATAATCATCCCAAGTCCCTGAAATGAAACTTACCTCTTTAGGTGGTGCACTTAAATGATAAACAGAATTAATATTATACTTTTGTTGTAATTTAGCCACAGTCCCATTGGCATCTAATGTTTTAAAAGCGGCAAGAAGTGGTTTTGCTAAGTGTTTATATTTTGGTGATAGGTAGTGATAATCATATTTATGCATAATTGTCTCTACAATAAAGTGTGGGTTATCATACACTTCAGGAGATAATAAAAAATCCATGATTAAAACAGAATCTGCTCGTCTTTTTAAAATCATCTCATTCAGGTAATTAGAGGTATTCAGCCCTAACTTTTCTACATCATCACGTAAGGATTCTGCATAATTTACGGATAAAACAGCTCCTTTAGGATAAACAATAGACTTTATATCTTCATTTAAACAATAACCACAGCGACGCCTATCGCTCACTTTAAGTAGGGAAAAATCAAATAATTCATAGGGGACTCTGACCAGTCTAGGGAATTGACCTTCAATGATAGAACTTCTTGCAATAGCTGCAGCTAATCGACCACTATTAACAAGCTCTAACTCCTGTGAGCTAGTGAAGTTTACCCAATTGATTTCATAATCTATTAATGCATACGCTTGTGTTAAAAGTTCTTTGGCATATGCAGCATGGTTAGAGGTAGCAGGTAATTTTAAATCAATTACAGTATTTTTTTTCGGAATCACGGGCTCCGCCCATAACACCATAGGTAAGAAAACTAAAAAAGTATAAAATATATATTTCATCTTTATTGATAACCTGAAAAATAATTAATCAGAGAATATGAGTATGGATAAAATAATAACTTTGATCAACTTAGTTTAATTAACAATGATAACTCAACTGATAATTAAAACGATGTTAACTTACTAGAGTAGTGCTGATTATGACAGGAGAATAACTCGCTATTATTTTATTTAAAGGGTAAAAAAACGAGCTATTCTGGGCTTTATTGCAATCTATTTAAGTAGATTTAGAGTTAGGTTAATTGGCCGATTAAGAGTTTATAAATTGATAGCCATCATGAATTTTAAATTTTATCACTTTATATTAACTGGCATTAACCCCAAGTAAAGTACGAATCGATTGTGATATTTCTTCTATTCTTTCCGCTTCTACCGGTGCAATAAAAATAGTGTCATCACCTGCAAGTGTTCCTAAAATTCCCGCGGATTCACCCATGCTGTCAAGCATTCTGGAAATTAAAGGTGCGCCGCCAATACCTGTTTTTAATATAATTTGCATACCATTATGTTTAACACTTAGTACTACTGATTCAATAGAGTGCTTCGACTTTGGCACAGCTAATTCATCAGGTAAAATATAAATCATTTCATTTTTAGCATTACGTGTTTTTACTGCACCTAACTTAGATAACAAGCGAGATATCTTAGCTTGAGACATATTTTCAAAGCCCTGCTCAGCTAACGCTTCAGCTAATTGTCCTTGCGAACCATAGCATTGTCCTTTTAATAATCGCTTAAAAGCATACACCAAATTCGATTCATTTTGTTTTCTAAGTGTGGTCATCTTTATGCTGTCTCAAAGTGCAAGTAAGTAGAAATATAATTACAATAATATTTCTACTATTCTACACTAAAAATTTTTAATTAGTATGACTTGCTTAATCTTAAAAAAACGCCTGAATACCAGTTTGAGCTCGACCTAAAATAAGTGCATGAACATCATGTGTACCTTCATAAGTATTTACCGCTTCTAAGTTCATCACATGACGAATAATATGAAATTCATCGCTAATACCATTACCACCATGCATATCTCTAGCTGTCCTAGCAATATCTAATGCTTTACCACATGAATTACGCTTAATTAAAGAGATAGCTTCAGGGGCTAATTGCCCTGAATCCATTAGTCGTCCTGCTTGTAAACAAGCTAATAACCCTGCACTAATATCTGTTTGCATATCCGCTAATTTTTTCTGAACAAGCTGTGTTGCAGCTAACGGTTTACCAAATTGTTCACGATCGAGGGTGTATTGGCGAGCTCCATGCCAGCAAAACTCTGCAGCACCTAATGCCCCCCATGCAATGCCATATCGAGCCTTATTTAAACAACCAAATGGACCTGACAGCCCTTCAGCCTTAGGAAGCATATTTTCCTTTGGCACAAAAACATCCTCCATCACTATTTCACCGGTGATTGACGCACGTAATGAGAATTTTCCTTCTATTTTTGGGGCGCTTAAACCAACCATTCCCTTTTCAAGAATAAACCCTTTAATCACACCATTTAATTTAGCCCAAACAATAAATATATCCGCAACAGGTGAATTAGTGATCCACATTTTACTTCCGTTAAGTTGATAACCACCATCAACCTCAATCGCTTTAGTTGCCATACTTGCAGGATCCGAACCTGAATTAGGCTCAGTTAAACCAAAACAACCAATCGCTTCACCACTCGCCAGTTTAGGAAGAAATTTCATTTTTTGCTCTTCACTACCATAAGCATGTATTGGATGCATCACTAATGATGATTGCACACTCATTGCACTACGATAACCACTATCTACTCGCTCTATTTCTCGGGCAATTAAGCCGTAAGTTACATAGTTAACCCCGGCACAACCATACTTTTCATCGATAGTTGCCCCGAGTAAACCTAATTCACCAAGCTCTTTCATAATGCCAATATCAAAACGTTCGTGCCGATTCGCTAATAAAATACGTGGCATTAACTTTTCTTGGCAGTACTGATGAGCACTATCACGTATCATACGCTCTTCTTCAGTTAATAATGACTCTAGCAGCAGCGGATCTTGCCAATTAAAACGAATTTTATTTTGTTGTGATTGTTTTAAATTATTGAGTTCTTCTGACATAGGTATAAACACCTTAAATGTATATCGAGTAAGTGAAATTTTATTCGTGTATTCGTTTTTATCAAATTCTAATTCAACGCTGAAGCAAGTCAATATTTGTCTAACAAGGAACGTGACTTTGATGACTAAAATCAATAAACCATGTATTAACCTGTAAATGAGTTTACTCATTAACCGATAAAGCAAACTCTAGATAGAACTAACCAATATCAGGAAAGTATAATTTTATGAATACTGAATAATATGCGTATTGCTCCATAGTTCGCGTTAAAGTAATTTTTTAGGTAATTATTCAGCTTTATTTTCTATATAATACCAGTCAGGAGTAAACTAGGTCGAACTAATAAATAGTACTTTATGTCTAAGTAGCTCACGATCTAGGATAAAAATAAGTTAACCGTATGAAAGTAACCTTTATAAAAATCATCATATTCATACTTCTATCACTACTACTAAGTGCTTGTAGCACTAGTGCATTTAATGACTTATTCAGTAATTATAATCAGCAAATGCGAGAAGTAAAACAAGCGCAACAACAAGGTGATTTTCAACAAGCTATTAACTTGATACCTACACGTAAAATAGGCGATAGTAGCTACAATTTGCATTTACTGGAAAAAGCTCGCCTAGCTTTTTTAGCAGCAGATGTTAAACAGAGCAAGGTAGACTTCGAGCAAGTATACCAGCTCATTCAACAAGCTCAGCTTTCTGCAAAAGTTGAACTTAGTAGAGGTGTTGAAAATGTTGCGGCAATAATGAGTAATGACAACGCTACTCGTTATGATATTCCATTCTATGAGCAAAGTATGCTACATACCTATCAAGCACTTAATTACTTAGCCCAAAAAGATTTATCCGGTGCTCTGGTAGAGGTTCGTCGTGCTAACTTAGTACAAGAGCAAGCACTGAAGAGTAACGCTGACAGTATTTTAAAAAATCAAGAGCAAATGTCAGCGCAAGGTTTAAGTATTAACGAACTCGACAGTAAATATCCAACCATGAATAATGCTATTGGTAATGTTAAAAATGGTTTTCAAAATGCTTACACTTTTTATTTATCAGCCTTACTTTATGAAGCTGCAGGCCAAAGCAATGATGCATACATTGATTACAAAAAAGCTTTGGAAATCTATCCTAACAATAGCTATATACAGCAAGATGTTTGGCGATTAGCAAATAACTTATCTATGAGTGCTGATATAAGTTTATTAAAAACAACGTTACCTGACACCATCATTAATAAAAACAACAAATTAGATAAAAAAAACAATGGGCAAGTTATTGTAATTACAGAAAATGGCATAGTAGCAGCAAAACAAGAAATAGCACTAAACTTACCTATTTTTACTCGTTACAATCAAACGCGCTTTTACAGTGTCGCTTTACCTAGCTACCAGAATTATTTAACGAGTTATTCACCATTAAGCTTACAGTACCAAGGTAAACGCTATCAATCAGAAGAAATAGTACGATTACAATCTTTAGCAGCAAGGCAATTAAAAGATGATTTACCCGCAATGGTCACCAGACAAATAGTTCGAGTAGTTGCCAAAGAAGAACTTAGGCAGCAACTATCACGAAAGAATGGAGAGCTTGGAAACTTTTTTGCTAGTATTTATAACCTTGCAACAGAAAAAGCGGATACGCGAAGTTGGAGTACTCTACCTGATAGCATTCATATAATGCGCTTAGACTTTCCGGTAGGTGAGCATAATATTTCGCTTAATTTAAATGGGGTCAACCAATCCGTTGAGATATCAGTTAATCCCAATAGAATTACATTAATAAAATTAACCGCTATAGGTGCTTTTCATCAATATCAAACCTATAATCTTTAGCATATAAATTGTAACTTATAATGCTAAAATAGACCTAACTTAGGAGTTTACTTATGAACCATAAATCTCGCACCATTTTAGCCTTAATAGTGGGCACTTTTTTGCTCAGTGCTTGTCAAAACATAGCACCGGTTACTTCAGGTGTTGGCAGTAATCAAATAGCACCAGAGCAAGCGTTTAGTGAACACTTACAAATAGACAACAAACAACTTGCTTCAAAACTATATATTAGCGATATCAAGTCACGCACTAATAATGGTTTATTAGAGGTCAACGCAATTTTAACGAGCACTTATAAAAAATCATTACAATTACAGTATCAATTTCAATGGTTTGATCAAGACGGTTTTGCTATTGAAGTAGGAAAAAGTCCATGGAAAGCGCTTGAATTACACGGTATGCAAACAGCAACTGCCACAGGCTTAGCGCCATCAAACAAGGCGTCGACCTTTAGCATTTATGTCCGTGAAGTACCCGAAAAGTTTTTTAAGTTTTAATTAACAGCACAAGTTATTAAGGAAAAAATAATGAATAAAATAGTATTAGCAACAAGCTTATGTATTGCCATAGCAGCACTAGGTGGCTGTACCAATAAATCAGTCGTTCGATATGGTGATGCCACAGCGGTAGAAACTACCGATATTAACTTTGGCTCAACTGATTTACAGAAAGTTGCCAGCCAAATGACTGACTCTTTATTACTATCACCCGTTGTTGGCACATTAACGGCCAATACTCGCCCAATTATTTTTGTAGAAAGCATCAAAAATAAAACCAGCGAGCATATAGACACCGAATCAATTACTGATTCTATTTCTACCAAACTATTACGCTCAGGTAAATTCCGTTTTGTTGATATGGGGCGTGTTGCTGCGGTACGTGAGCAACTTGAATTTCAACAAAGTAGTGGTATGGTTGATGCTAGTAAAGCTATCGCTTTTGGCCAGCAAGTCGGCGCACAATATATGTTATACGGAAATTTAGCCAGTATTGTGAAATCAAATAAAGATAAGTCTGATGTGTATTATAAATTTACTATGCGCCTGATGGATTTAAAAAGCGGCTTAGTAGAATGGGCCGACGAAACAGAAATCCGTAAAACGAAAGAAAAAGAGTTTGTAAGCTGGTAATTCAATAAATAGAAGGCAAATAATATCATGAAATTAACAAGTCTTAAAATATTGGCTTTATTTATCATATTTTTATTTAGCAATGATAGCTATGCCAACTACGATAGAAATAAAGCGGTACCTGTTGAGAAAGTTTTATTTGGCACCGTAATATCAGTACGTAACATTACAAATGAAACACTTGTTCAAGATAAAAGGAATGGTTGGCATACCTTTGGTGGTGCGCTAATAGGTGGTGCTATTGGTCATCAATTTGGCGGTGGTAGTGGTAAAGATGTAGCCACAATATTAGGCGCCATTATTGGTGGTTCCACTGCCAATAATCATCATAACCAGCCTAAAAAAGTTATTGTTCGCTTGGTTGAATTAATGATAGAAATTGACAATGGTGAAAAGTTTATGGTGATACAAGATGTAGATCCACAAATGACATTTCATTCTTCAGATAAAGTGAGAATGATTTATTTAGAAAACAGTACTGTCAGAATAGATAAACAACGCTAATTTTGGCAACATTAGCTTTGAATTAAACGTTAGTGTTGCTAATGCGAAACAATAAATAGACTGCGAACAATTACTTTTACAAATGAACTTAACAACCTGAATGATCTGAAATAATTAGCTTAACTGGAAACGTTAACTGGCACTTAAACTAATAAAGTTGTAGACCAAATACTAGTCTACAACAATTCAGATAAGCAGTTACTCCACCAAAGTAGTCAATACTTGGGGATTGTTGTGTAATGTTCTATGTACCGGGCATCGGTTAGCTATTTCCATAAGCCTTTCTTTTTCTTCCTCACTTAGTGGACCTAATAATTGTACCTTACGGATTAGTGCTTCCACCTTTTCATCATGCCCAGCAGCAGTACCATCCTCTCTTTTTAAAGAATCACGTACATGAGATAAAGAGACCTCTACATGCTCGAGTGGTATCTTTTTATGATCAGCATACATGCGAATAGTCATCGCGGTACAAGCCCCCAAGGCAGCAAGTAAATGTTCATAAGGATCAGGGCCTGAATTTTTACCACCTTGCTCTGTTGGTTCATCGGCATACCAATGGTGATGATCAGTAGAAATATCTAACTGGAATTTATGATCAAGCTCGGCAACTAATACATGCCCTTTGCTAACACTTTGACTTGTCGTTTTCGGCATAGGTATATAACGACTTGCCCACCCCGAAATAGTTTGTGCTACATATTCACTGTCTATTGATTTGGATAAAAGGTGATCAGCGGTATCCAAGCTAACAAAGCTTTTAGGATGTTTAGCCGCTTTATAAATTTTTTCCGCATCAGCAATATCGACAGTTGAATCAATAGGTGAATGTAATACGAGTAAAGCCTTGTTTAGGTGTTGAATATGAGCCGTTGTTTGATTACGTAAGTCATCTAAAAATTGCTTTTTAATGGTAAACTCTCGTTTTCCCAAGCTTACTTTTGCTTGCCCGTCATTCTCTATTGTTTCAATATGTGCATCAAAGTTGTGTATTACATGACTTGCTTCATACGGAGCACCAATGGTCACAACAGCTTTTACGTTTGGAAGTTGGTCAGCCATAGCTAATACAGCCGCTCCGCCAAGACTATGCCCTATTAATAATTGTGGCGCTTCATAATGTTGCTCTAAAAATTTTGCAGCCGAAAGTAAATCTTCCGTATTAGAGGAAAAATTAGTGTTCGCAAAATCACCATCACTGTTTCCTAACCCCGTAAAGTCAAACCTAAACACAGCAAAACCATGCTGTACTAAAAAGCGACTAATTCTTGAAGCCGCTGCGACATCTTTACCGCACGTAAAACAATGAGCAAACAAAACATAGGCACGTATTGCTTGATCTGGCGTTTCTAATAAGCCAGCCAAGGATTGGCCTTGACTAGGAAATTCTACTTTTTTTCTCATCTACTACATCCTCAGTTAATAATTAGTTTCACATACAAAAATACGATTCAAAAGCTAACGTGAAAATGATAACAAAGGCTTAACCTCACCTTATCAGTCAACTAATGTTAATTGTTAAGCACCAGCTACCATATCAGAATTATTAATAAATGGTATTGATGTTATCGACACGACCTTAAGTTAATTCGTAACAAAAAAAGCACACTTAAACATATAAATAATCATAAATAATACAACCACTAGCATAGCCAACTTTTACTGTTACTTTATTAATAATAGTTCGTTAAGGATAGTGCCTTAATAGCAGTAAAATATAGTGGCGACAGCTAGACTTACTCATTATTTATTAATGCCTGAACTAAGCTTTAAATGATATAAAATAATAATTAAGTAAGCCGCTCTAACCATTGCATTAATTGTTGTGGCGGTAAACCACCAACACGTTGATCAATAATTACATCGTCCTTCACTAGCATTAATGTTGGTACACTACGTATACCGTAATCTGAAGCAACTTGTGCTACAGTATCAACATCAATTTTAATCGTGCTAAATCGATCACTCATCAATCCAGACACTCTTTCAACAATAGGAGACATGGATTTACAAGGACCGCACCACGACGCAGTAAAATAAAGTAATGAATATTCATTCTCTCGCAATAATTCATCAATCGAGTCGGTTAATGTTAGCTTTTTCATCTTTAATTCTTCTTATCAATAAGTAAACTCGGCTTAACAAAAACACCTTAAACCGAGTTCAGGTTAAGTACTAATCAAATACTTTTTCAATTTGTTCTTCAGTTAATCCTTTAATACCAGACCAATTCGTTTGAGCGGTATCGATATAACCAGGAATATCAGTCACCCATTGTTTTTGTATATCTTTATTTAGATTTAAATACAGTTTACCTTCACGAATGTGCCAAGCAGTTGGGTCTGTATCAAACTTTTTGTTCATCGCGACTCCCATCGCACAGTAACCACCATATTGTGGTGCATATTTAGCTGGCTCTGATTGAAATAAGTCACGATTATCAGCGGTTGAAAATTGATAGATTGCACCGTTATACGCGGCTGTATATTTATTAGATCCCTTCGTTGGAGAGCTTTTTGTAAAATATGAAACGGCGTCATAGCCTTTAATCGCAATATCATTGTCGTTTACATTTACTTCAATATTTGCGGAAAAACTTAAGCTACTTAGTAATAAAGCTGAACTGGCAAAAGTTGATTTGATGATTGTTGAAAGTTTCATTTTGTTGCTCCGATATATAATATTTAAGGTTAGCTATTAATAAGGATCTGTTCCTTGGTTAATAATATAGTCCTTTCAATCAACTTAAAGGAATGACATAGTCTAAACTTTGAACCCAATCGTCCAAAACAGTTAAAAGAGAATAAAATGGATCAACTATCAGTTATCTTGCAACGCTTTTCGATGAATACCTCAGTATTTTTTACTGGCAATTTATGTGGCATTAGTAGCTTCAACAAGTCACCAAACCAAGGTCATTTACATTTACTTCGGGGCGGTGCGTTAACATTGATCGATGAACATGGAAAATCATTGTTCATTAATGAGCCCTCCGTACTATATATCCCCACACCTCATGCACATCGTATTATTGCCAGTGAAGAAAATCCTCCTGAACTCGTTTGCGCCAATATTATTTATAACGAGAATACATCTAACCCTATTGCAGACGCCTTACCATCGTTATTAATATTTAAGCTTAACGACGGTGAAAAGCTAAACCAAACGGCACAATGGTTATTCGAGGAAGCATTTCAAGAGCGATGTGGGCGGCTACCGATGATTGAGTCATTAACCAATATATTTCTTATTCACATACTTCGACATGTGCTCGACAATAATATTATTCAACACGGTTTACTAGCAGGGTTAGCTCACCCTCATATATCAACTGCTTTATTAGCTATACACGCAACACCTGAAAAACAATGGGGGTTAGAGGAACTGGCAGATTTGGCATTAATGTCACGCTCAAAATTTGCAGATATTTTTAAACGTACTGTTGGTCAAAGTCCAGGAAATTACTTAATTGATTGGCGCATTAATGTCGCCAAAGTATTATTAAAACAAAATAAACCTGTAGCAATAGTGGCTAATGCCGTTGGTTATGAAAATGGCTCGGCATTAGCAAGGGTCTTTAGGAAAAAGTTAGGGATTTCACCTAAGCAATGGCTTGAAAAAAACAACTAATTTGAAACTTGTAAATTATCTTTTCAAATACTGATCAATAAAATATTTTAGAGCCAGTTTTTAAGCCATTGTTCAGGCGTTAAGGGCTTAGAAAAATAATACCCTTGTATTATGTTACAGCCACGCTCAGATAAATACTCAAGTTGTTCTTTTGTTTCCACCCCTTCCGCAACTACCATAAGACTTAATGCCTTAGCCATATGAATAATACTATTAATGATGGGAACTTCATCAATAACATTAATAATATTATCAACAAAAGATTTATCAATTTTTAGTTCTGATATAGGTAAATGATTAATATAACTTAGGCTTGAATAACCTGTCCCAAAATCATCTAACGAGAAATTAATTCCCTTTTCTTTTAATGACTGCATTTTACTAATGACAAGATCAAAGTCTGCAATCAGCGCGCTTTCCGTCAATTCTAAAATCACCATTGAATAAGGTATTTGGTACTTATCAAGTTTAACTAACAAGTTATGATTAAAGTTGGGCTGAGCAATTTGTTTGGCACTGAGATTAATAGAAACTGGAGTCACTTCCGCTGAAAACTTTTGTCTTTGCGCTATTAACATACACACTTTTTCAATTACCCAATCACCCAGTTTGATAATTGCGCCATTTTGTTCAGCTAATGGTATGAACTCTGCTGGAGAGATAAAACCTAATGTTGGTGAGCGCCACCTTACTAAAGCTTCGGTTCCAACAATATCTCCCGCTATTGAATATTGAGGTTGTAATGCCAGATCAAGTTCGTCGACAAAACTTTTACTTTTCATCGCGAGTGATAATTCAGAGTATCGTTTTAAAATAAGTGTTTCATTTTTATTTGAAAACACATAACTATTCCCACCATTATTTTTAGCATTAGAAACGGCTAACTCTAATAAAGGTTTGATATCAATATAATTCATTTCTGCGGTAGGTGTATTTAATATACCAATACTTGCTTGAACATTGATTAAATGCTTTTTAATGATAATGGGTTGTCTAACGCTTTCTAATAAGGAATCAGCTAACATTTTATTGGAATGAATTGATGAATTATCACTACTAACATGTTCATTCGCGCTTAAAATAATATAAAAACTATCTGCGCCACTTCGATATAAAGCACCAACATTAGCTAAACTCTCAGCTAACCTTGCTGCCGTTTCATTAAGAACTTTATCACCGATCTTCTCACCATAAGCTAAATTAATTTGCGAAAACTTATCTATGTTTACTAAGAACACAGTTAAATTCTCATTCATTGATAAGGTTTTAGCGAACTTTTTCTCTAGTGCTTGTTCAAAAGAATAACGATTCAACACTCCAGTCGATTCATCGTAATAGGCCAGTTTATGAATCTCCTTTTCGGCTTTTTTTCTTTCAGTGATATCTCGAACAATACCAATAAATAACTTTTCTTCTGCATTTAATATTTCTGATATAGATAACTCCATAGGAAAGGTGCTACCATCTTTTTTCATTGCTGGTAGCTCTCTACCAATACCAATAATTTTTGCATCTCCTGTTTCCAAATAATTACTCATATATTTGTCGTGACGAGAAGCAAATGGCTCAGGCATTAACATTGAGACATTTTTACCTATTAATTCTTCAGGCGTGTACCCAAAAGTTTTTTCAACTATTCGGTTCGCAGAGCGAATAATCCCTTGACTAGAAATAGTGACAATACTGTCATTTAAGTTATCAACGATAGTTTTTAGGTTTTGGCTTGTTGATTTTTGCGTGTTAAGTAATCGTTTTTGTTCCGTAATATCTTCAAATGCGCCATAAATATGTGTCGCAATACCTTGTGAGTTATTTCTTATTTGACCTGTTGTTCTTACCCATTTATGGCGACCTTTTCCATCAATAAAAGGTAACTCTAATACATAAGGTTTTAATTGTGACACCGCTAAATTAAAGCTTTGTTCTATTAATTTTTGAGCCTCGACATTATAAAAATTAATACACTCACTCAAACCAAGATTATGGTTAACAGATAGCCCATGGATACGAAACGTTTCTGCGGTCCAATGAATTTTACCTGTAGATATTTCATAATCCCAACCACCGACTTTAGCAAGTGACTCTATTTCCTTCATTAATTGATATTGCTGTAATAACTCCTTTTCTACTACTTTTTTATCTATAGCCATTACCGCTCGGCTAAATAATTGTACTAAAATTTTACAAACAAAAAGAGTTTCAGTGCTCCATTGAATAGCCTTTTTACTATCTCCTAAATAAATAAAACCTTTATTTATTCCTTTGATGTGAATGGGAATTAACAAAATAGAAGTGACATTAAAAATCAGTGCCATCTTATTTATATTCAGATCAAGAGAGGTATGACTATTCTCATTATCAATGAGAACTTCAGAGGTACTCATTAAAAATCGGAAAAACTCTGGATCATCTATTTTATTAACTAATTTAGGTGCTATTACACTAAGGTTACTATCAAAAAGATTAGCTTCACATTTATAACTTTTATTATCTTCACTCAACAACCATAAGGCGGCGCTATCAATCGATAATAATGATGCTAAAGAATAAAAACCATCTTCAACTAGTGGTGTCATATCACCAACATTTAAGGCATCATTAAGCAAAGCATTATCCGTTAGTGACATAAGAAGTTCTACGTATTTCATCATTACCTTATCTGTTCGAATTCGTAAACGCTTTCCCTAATGAACCAAGCGCATCGGCACGGCTACGAATTTCGTCTGTTTCATATTCAACGGTATTAACCTGTTGTAGGTTTTCTTGAGACGCATCACTAATATTAATAATATTTCGGCTTATCTCTTGTGACACCATACTTTGCTCTTCTGATGCGCTTGATATTTGAAGTGTAAGATCAGATATATCGGTAAGTAGTGCATACACCTTATTGACCACATCACGTGCTCCTGATGCTTTATCAACACATTCATCAGCAGAGTCTTTGCCTTTGGCCATTGTTTTGGACCATATTAGTAATGTATTTTGAATTTCTGAAATAGATGTTTGTATCTGCTCTGTTGCGGCATGTGTTCTACTAGATAAAGCTCGTACTTCATCTGCAACAACAGAAAAGCCTCGACCGTGCTCACCAGCTCTTGCTGCTTCGATGGCAGCATTTAACGCTAATAAATTAGTTTGATCGGCAATACCTTGAATTTCATTCATAATACTCCCAATTTTTTCTGCTTCGCTCGCGAGTTCAGAGGCTGATGAAGCAGATTCAGCAACTTCTTGGGCAAGTAAGTTAACTTGATCCATCGTATGCTGCATTGCATGAGTAGCTGTTTCACAGTCGTTATGTGCCTGATTAACTTTTTGCGAGGTGAATGTTGTACTTTTAGCAACTTCTTCAATAGTGACCACCATTTCTTCTACTGCAGTTGAAACTTGATGAAGTTCATGAGTTTCTTTTTCAGTGCCTTCTTTCGCCTTTTTCGCAGCTTCAGATAAATTAACAGCACCTGACGTTAATATTTTACTACTATCAAAAATACGCCCTAAAATTGTTTTTATTTTTCCATCCGATATTTTGAAATGAAAATCAGCAATACCTTGTGGTTTATTTCCTGAATATATAGCACGAGAAAGGCTGTCATACTCTTGCGTTAACCTACTAAAATATTGAGGTACACTAATCAGTTCGTTTTTGTATATAAAAAAGGGAATAAAAGGAAGTAAAAACATCGTGTATGGGTAATATAATGCACTGCATATAATTGCAAAGCTGCTTCCCCAGTAGGCTAAGTTTTTAATTAGAGTATTTTCATACCATTTGTTCAGTGATTTACCGCTATTAACGGCTTGATAAGCTTTAATTGCATTGAGCTTAGTTTCTTCATTGAGTTTTGTTCGAACAGACTGATAACCAACAAGGCTACCTTGTTCAAAAATTGGCGTTATAAAAGCATCAACCCAATAGTAACGACCATCCTTACAACAGTTTTTTACTGCACCACGCCAAGGTAAACCAGCCGCTAACTTTTTCCATAAATCTTTAAATGCTACGGCAGGCATATCAGGGTGCCTAACAATATTATGGTTTTGTCCTACTAGCTCCTCAAGAGAAAAACCAGAAATTCGACAAAAAGCAGGGTTTGCGTAAGTAATGACACCACTTTTGTCGGTTGTTGAAACTAACTCATCGTCCTGCTGAAAATTAACTTCTTCATTAATTATTGATTTATTTCTCTTATTCATTTGACTTCTCGTTGTATAAGTATATTTATTTACACTAATTTACTTCATCCGTGTAAAACGACAAAAACGACAAAACACACCATATTTTACAACAAATGAAATAAAAACACATTATATTGATCTAAGTTAATATATAAGCTGAACAGAGAGTTAGAATGAATTAACTTACAATGACGTATGGTTTGAAGATGACAAAAAAATCCCTGTTAACAACTTCTGAAGCGGCAGAATTATTAAACGTTGTGCCAACAACTATACGACATTGGGCTAATATCGGGCGCTTACCCTTTATAACGACACTTGGCGGCCATCGACGTTTTGATAAAAATGATATTTTACCTTTATTATCAAAAACTAAGAATTCAAAAGATATTAACACTACGTTTACAATTCTCATTATTGATGATAATGAAGAATTTTTAAATATGCTGGCTAAATCTCTAAAAAACGCTCTACCTTTCGTAACAATCATATGCGCAAATAATGGCTTTGATGCAGGCGACTTACTACATCGATTCAAGCCTGACTTAATAATGCTAGATTTAATGATGACTAATATTGATGGCTTCTCGATGTGTAATAGAATAAAAAGTACGCCGAGTACCTGTAATATTAAAATAATAGCAATGAGCAAAGTACTAACCGATAAGAGCCTTATGCATATTAATGAACTAGGCATTGAAAATTGCGTACAAAAGCCTTTTAATCCTCAGCAAGTAAAGCAAGTAATTGTCCCGATTATCTTTCAATAGCGCTGTGATAACTTTGTGATAATTAAGTAATGAAACCGTGATAACTTTGTGACCTTCCCACAACAACTCTCCTGCATACTTTCTCCTGAGTTTAAAAATAAACCATAAATATAAATATTAAGAGAAGGTATACGGAACCATGAAAATAGCATCTAAAAAATTAACTACTTTACTTAGCGTGAGCGCAATCGCATTTTCGAGCTCTGCGGTTATGGCACAAGATTTATCAATTACAGTCACTAATTTAACGCAAGGCTTACATTTCACCCCCATCGTTACATCTGCTCACTCAAGTGACAATCATATTTTCATGTCTGGTACTACTGCTACTGCAGAGCTACAAGCAATGGCTGAAGGTGGTGATATATCAGGCTTAGTTAGCTTATTATCAAATATCGATGCTAATACTAATGAAAACCCTGCGGCAGGTCTTTTGGCTCCTGGTTTATCAACTACTTATACTTTAACAAATGACAGTACTAACACGCATTTATCATTAGCAGCAATGATTTTACCTTCAAATGATGGTTTTGTTGGTTTAGATAGTTGGAAAATTCCAACTGAAGCTGGTACTTACACTATTAACTTAAATGCTTATGATGCAGGTACTGAAGCCAACAATGAACTAGTAAATGGTGGCGCGGCTCCTGGAGTATTAGGAATTCCAGCTGCACCAGGTGGCGATGCTGGCACAAATGGGACAGGTGTTACTGATACAGAGAGCAATACAACTATACATATTCATCGCGGAAACTTAGGTGATGAGATGGCTGATGGCGGCAAAAGCGATTTAAACAGTAGTATCCACCGTTGGTTAAACCCTGTTGCTAAATTAACTATTACTGTTCAATAAGGAGAAGAATATGTTGAACTTTTCTTTAAATAACAATAGCGCCAGAGCCAATACTTTGAAAAAAAGTAAACGAATAATTGCATCAAGCTTATTATTAGTTTTATCAGCTTGTGGTAGCGACAATAATGATACAGCCCCCGTTATTGAAACACCGGCTACACCAGATGAATATAGTTATTCAGTTACTGTAACTAATTTAACTTATGCGCAACCACTTTCACCACTTGCAGTTATGTTTCATGGTGACAGTAAAATGTGGATGGCAGGTGAAGCGTCTTCAATAGCTTTAGAGCAATTAGCCGAAAGTGGTGATAACAGTCAATTAATAGCAGACTCAAGTGTACTTGCTTCTGGATCAGGCGAAGGAGTTATTATACCTGGCTCAGCGGACACTGTCGCAATCACAACAACAGATAGAAATGCTATTTATTTCACTGCTGCAACAATGTTAGTGAATACAAATGATGCTTTTACGGGTCTAACTGGTATAGATATATCTACAATGGCAATTGATGACGTAAAATCATGGAACTTAAATGTTTATGATGCAGGTACTGAAGCTAATAGTGAAGCGATGGGAACCATCCCTGGCCCAGCAGATGGCGGTACTGGTTTTGATGAAGCAAGAGATGATGTTGACTTCGTTACTATTCACTCAGGTGTTGTCAGTCAAGACGATGGATTATCTAGCTCAGTTTTAACTCAGGCGCATCGTTTTGATAACCCTGCGATTAAATTAACTATCACACGTACACAGTAAGTTGAACTTGGCCAGTTATATCAGGTTAAATTAACTTGCGCTACTAACTGGCCAGTAATATGAAAGATACCGTTTTAATTGTTGAAGATGAATATGATATTGCCAACTTGATCCAAGTGCATTTGTCAGAGTTAGATATTGATAGTGATATTTGTTGTCACGGACAACAAGGGCTTGAACAGGCATTAAAGCAAAATTACCAGCTAATTATGCTTGATGTAATGCTTCCTGGCATCAATGGATTAGATATTTGTCGACAAATTCGTCAAGAGAAACCATTACAGGCAATCATAATGCTAACGTCAAAAACATCGGAAACAGATCGAGTGCTAGGGCTCGAACTTGGTGCTGATGACTACATGACAAAACCCTTTAGTATTAGAGAATTACAAGCAAGAGTTCGGGCACAATTAAGACGAGCTCAAGCTTACTCTCAAAGAAACCAAACAAGTGTTCCTAAAGAAAACAAAAAAGATGAGGTAGCACAAAAGCATAGTACTTGCATAGGGAAACTATTAGTTGATCAGCGTTATCATCAAGTAACTTATAAAGACAATGCGATTAATTTAACTTCTACAGAATTTGAATTACTTGATTATTTGTGTAAAAACCCTGACCAGGTATTTTCTCGCGCTCAATTACTTGATGGTGTTTGGGGCTATAATCATAGTGGTTATGAGCACACGGTAAACTCTCATATAAATCGTTTACGTAATAAATTAGAAGAAAACTGTGCAGAGCCGCAAATTATTCAAACAGTTTGGGGGGTTGGCTACAAGCTAAACTCTGCAGCCGTTTTATAGTCATCCATTAGTAATTAAAGAGTTCTTCATGAAATTTTCACTTTATCAACGGCTAGCATTATCGGTGTGCTGTGCTTTCATTATCTTAGCATCTATGCTTTTTTATTGGAGCAACTCCTTAGCTGAACATTCAAAATTACAAGCAGAGCAAAAATTACATAGTCAACTTGCCGAACATTTAGCACATGATAATCCGCTATTACAAGATGGTGTCTATGATAAAGCGGCATTAAAAAACTTATTTCATACGCTAATGTTATTGGGTCCTTCATTTGAGTTTTACTTTCTCGACCCTGCTGGAAATATTATTACTTATTCAGCTGATGCTAACAAAATAAAGCGCCAGAAAATTAACTTAAGCCCCTTAGTTAACTTAATCTCGAACCCTGACATTATGCCTGTGCTAGGTGATGATCCTCGTCATTTAAATAAACAAAAAATATTCTCAGCCGCACCAATCTATCGTGGTGATAATTTACAAGGATATTTATATATTATTATAGGCGGAGAAATATACGACTCTATTTTTAGCCAAGTGAAAAGTGATGAACATTTACAGCAGTTTGGTGCAATTTTTATTGGTTCCTTATTACTGCTTCTACTTATTCTTTTAGCAGTATTTCGTTACTTCACAGCACCAATAAAACAACTAGCAAATGAGATGAAAGCCATTAACGAAGTTAAATTTGATCAATCTAAGGTTAAATTAACACATTGGAAAAACCCTCAAAGCAATGAAGTTCATATGCTTGGGTCAAGCTTTAATGCCATGGTTAATCAAATTAACCAACAACTATCACAACTTACTGAAAATGATCGTGTTAGAAGTGAGCTATTAGCCCATTTATCTCATGACTTGCGTACACCATTAGCGACTATGCAAGGATATATAGAAACAATAGTCATAAAGGGTGACAAATTAACAGAATCTGCTCGTGCTGATTATATGGCAACAGCTCAACGAAATGGTATGCAATTAAAACGCTTGATTGATCAAATCTTTGAATTAGCACATTTAGAAGATGGTCAAGTAACCGTGAGTCTTGAGACCTTTGCTGTTGGTGAATTACTACATGACATTATTGCTAAGTTCTCACTCAAAGCACAAGAGAAAGGTATTCGTTTAAGCCTGCAGCCGCAACAATGCCGTTTTGTAGTTTATTCTGATATCGCCAAACTTGAACGTATAATCACAAACTTATTGGAAAACGCGATAAGACATACTACAGAGAATGGAGAAGTTGCAATTATTGTTAATCAGTTAGCAGACAAAATAAAAATTGCAGTAACCGATAACGGCTCGGGCATTAGTAAAGAAGATATTGCCTATATTTTTGATGCTAGGTATCGAGCAAGTAATGCTATTGAAGATAATACAACGCATGCCGGCTTAGGCTTAGCCATTAGTCAAAAACTGAGCAAGATATTAAATTCTGAACTAGTTGTTGAGAGTGAATTAGGCCAAGGCAGCTGTTTTTCTTTGTCTTTACAGCAAGTACATCATTCATAATAAACGGCTAGCAATATCAGGGCAAAGGGACGCTAGCTCCCTTTGCCTTCCAAAACTTATTTTTTAATCCATTGTCCTGAAGTATTTTTTATAAAATGACCAGGCTTTGTTTTAGCTAATGCTTTCTTTCCCGCCAACGCCGTCACTTGCTCCATAGTAATTTTATTTTTACGTGCTAAATCCATATAAATTTGTTTACGTTTTTGATTAACACTATTAACTAAGCTTTTAGCTTCAGGGCTATTCACAACAACACCTAAATAACCATTAGACATTTCACCCACTAAACCTTGCTGCTTTGCTGCACCTAGCGATATAGCCCAAGCAGAGAAAGTGATTGTTGAAATAAAAAGAACACCACTTAATTTTTTTATTAATTTTTTCGTTACATTATTCATAATATCTCCCTAAAAAACATCGCTTTCATCACTAAAAATGTCATCTAATTCTTTATCTACTTTGACTTTTATTTCATGATCTATTTTTAAATTTAAATTTATAGTAATTGGCTCTTTTGCGCTAACTTCTACTTTATGTGTACAAGCACTCATAGTGAAAACAATGGATACTGCTATTAGTATTTTACGCATACTTACTCCTTATTTTTTTGTAAACCTTTGATAATTATTTCTTCAAAACGTTGTGTTATTGACAAGGATTCAAGCAAGCCTAACAAGTCGTAAGTTAAATTCAAATTCAAGTTTACATCGTTATCAATATCAGGATTTCGACCTTTTATTATTGTATCTAACTGCATATAACCATCATCTAACATTGAAACTGTAGAGGAAAGCTGATGATAATGCAGGTTTTGCAGTGCATCAAATGCTAATTGTAACTGACTATTATTAGCTTTTAACTCTGCTACTGCAGGATTGTTAATCACTTGTATTAAGCCATTACTAACATTGTATAGTTCGCCTGCTTCAATAATGAGTTTATCACCATCAAACATAACAGGAATTTGCCCTGAAATATCACCTGTAACAACAATACCTTGCTTTTTATCTAATGCCAACACTTGCGCTAAGTCTATACTATCTAGCTGAACATTAGCTGAATGCCCTTTGACAAAAGGCCAGTGCATATCAGGAACAAAAATGCTTCCGCTAAAAGCATCAGCTTTAAGATTGTTAACAGCAAGTTTGAAGTTATTATCACTAAACGACCAACGAGTATTAACAGAAAGGTTTGAAATAGGCGTAAATGACTCAATTAACGCTATCGTTATATTCTCTTTATTATTAGCGTTTGTAGTTATATTTCCTGATTCTATGGTGAATTGTTGCTGCCAATTTAGGTCCTGTAGCCAAATACCATCAACTTCGCCACTAAGTGATTTAATACCTACATTGGCATCAAAGTGAGTTTGAGTAATATGATTTAAGTCTGGTAGTTGACCCGATACATTGTAGTTTAATGTCCCCTCAATAAGCTCAACACTAATAGGCAATTTAATATTTAATGAGAGTAAATCAGTCAGCGGTAAACCTGTTCCGATTACTTCTATTGCCGGCGATTGTACTGTGCCAGTAATAAAAATATTACCCAAATCCACACCATCAGCATTAGTACTGGTTTTAATACTTATATCATCCAAAGAGCCTTTTACCTCACTAAACAACTCAAAAGAGTTCACTTGTATGGCCTTAGGTACATTCATTTGTTTCGCTTTATTTAGAACGGATATATTCATATGAAGCTTATTATCTTCTAACAATGCCACATGTCCCTTCAGTTCTGTTGATAATGCTTTTACACTGAATAATGTTTGACTACCTTGTTCTGAGTTCCCTACCACCTTTATATTGTTAAGCTCGATCACAGAGTCTTCCGCTAAGTTTAGCCTTGCTTGATTATTTAGTGACTGCAATGACCCTGCCAAATGTATATTAATTGGCGTAGTTGTTAGCTTTGCTATACTAGGTATACTTATCAAGTTAACTTCACTATCAAGAACAAAATCTTCAACAGTAAATGCATTAAACCTTTCGGTGTTAGCCAAGGCTACTGCACTATTATCTAATACAACTTGATGTGTGACTTCATCATTACCCGCATTCATTTCTAGATAGCTAAGCTTTAGTTCATCTTTGATAAAGTTAACTACTGCATCGCCTTGGAGCTTAAGTGCTAATTGCGGTATTGGGTTATCTTTCATTACCGACATTATTATTGGAGAAACTTGAATTCTTTCGAGTAGCGCCAACAGCGATACTTGCTGATACTCCAACAGTAATTCATTTTGTTCTATAAATTGGAGAGTCAGTGCCTCATTATTGTTATTCGATGATGTATTATTATTCTTTTTAAAGGTTTCATTGTTTTTACTGTTCACCTCGTTGGAATCTAAATCAAACTGATTATTAAAATTAAGCTCCCCTGAGAGTTTAAATGCACCACTATCACCTATACCAGTAGCGGAGTTTAATACAAAGCCGGTAATATGATTTTCCATACTGAGCTTATCAGCTTGATACTTTATTAATGAACTAATACTTCCTGTGACTTCATGAGCATTTAAATCCTGTTGTAATCTAGTGCTGATCGGTAACCGGTGCTCACTAACAAATGTTTTTAATGGCTCTAACTCACTTGAAAACGTAATAGAAAAACCTGCTAACTCATGAACTAATGTAAGGTTCGCAAAGGCAATATTGTCTTGGTTTTTCAATGAAAATAACCAGGTATTATCTAGGCTTGAGATCTGAGCAATATAAGGTGATTGAGCTTTTTCTAAAGTCACCCCTTTTGCTATTGTAGTTTTATCTTGTGCAGTAAAAGGTAAATAAGAAATTTGTTCCACATTCAAGTTTAACGGCAATTGAAGTTGCTTAATCTGCTCGACATACGTTCTTAGTGTCGTCGATAATAAGTCGTTAATACTTTCATTAGTAGTACTTTCTTTCTTATTTAAAGAAACCTGATTGATGTTTGAAAAAAAATGCTCTTTAGCGTTTATTTCAAGCAGATTCACATCAATATTAGTGATATTAAAAGGAGAGTACTGCCACTGAATAATGGTATCAACAATGTTTATATCCGCCTTTGGGCTTTGTAAACATAAATTATCCACAGCAATTGACAGATCACTTGTCAGACTAAATTCAAAACATGTAGCTTTTACGGGAACTAAACTAAATTGGTTTTGTGCGATGTTATTTATAATTGAAATGCGAGCATTATAAATACCGGCAAAAATGACAGTAACAATGATAAATAAGGAAACAAGCGTTATCGTAATCAACTTGAAAAATCGCACTTACGTTTCCTTACTCTAAATATCGCCTATTTAATTAATAAGAATACACTAATTAGTAATAAAAGGCTTTAAAATCAGTGATACGTTATGAATAACTCACCGAGACAGGGATCGTTAACACCTTACGTCCCTTATGTTTAAGCCAAAAATATATCCCAGTAAAACTCAGTAATACAGCAATAATATAGAGGCTGGCAATTAAAGGCGCAGCGAAAAAGTTTCCGACTTGAAAACATAAAGTTGCCATTAAATAAGCCAAGGTAAAACTCCACAGGCCGGCAAAACCTGCCCAACGGCTTCCAACTTCATTTTTTATTGCTCCCATTGCAGCAACACAGGGCGTATATAAAAGAATAAAGAGTAAATAACTAAATGCTCCTAACTGACCAACAAATGCAGCTTGCATTACTTGATAAGTACTTAACTCTACTCCTTGCTCTTGAGCAACAGCTTCTATATCCGTCAAGTCACCTACATTAATACCTAAAGGATCATCTGGCGCAATACCTAGCAGGTTTTCTTTAATACTGGCTGTTGCTGCTTGCCAACTCGCCTCAAAAGAAGGTTCACCTTTATCCGGCACATTTTGTGGGGAATATAAACTATTAAAGGTGGCAACAAGTACTTCTTTTGCGAAAATACCAGTAATAATACCAACGCCAGCTTGCCAATTTTCTTCTTCAATTCCCATAGGAGCTAATACGGGCATCACTACTTGTGCACTTCGGCTTAAAATAGATTGCTCGCTATCTTGATGACCAAAGCTACCATCAGTACCAATAGAGTTAAAAAAGGTTAATAAACACACAACAATAACAATTGTTTTACCAGCCCCAGTAACAAAACTATAAGTTCGTTGCCATACGCGTTTACTAATAGCACGAATATGCGGAACTTCGTATGGTGGTAGCTCCATAATATTAAGCGAACTGGTACCCGACAACACCGTTTTTTTCAGTAAAAAACCTGTAAAAATAGCAGCGGCGATACCAATTAAATATAAAAGAAATACCAAGTTTTGACCACTATCAGGGAAGAAAGCTGCGGCAAATAAAGCATAGACAGGCAAACGAGCCCCACATGACATAAAAGGGGACATCATAACCGTAGTGATACGCTCTCTTTCACTATCCAGCACTCTAGCCGACATCACTGCAGGAACAGTACAACCAAAGCCAACAATTAGTGGTACAAACGCTTTACCCGGCAAACCAATTTTTTGCATTACGCTATCAACCACAAAAGCAGCCCGCGCTAAATAGCCTGAATTTTCAAGTAAAGATAAACCAATAAATAAGCAAGCGATAACAGGAATAAAAGTAGCAACCGTTTGCATACCACTTCCCACCCCTTCAATGATAGTTAAAATCCATGGCGGTAAATTTAAAGGCTCAAGGAGATGGAGCGGGTAAGTAACAAAAAAGGTACCACTAAGAATATCAAAAAAATCAATAAACGCACTTCCTACATTAATAGCAAACATAAAAAGTAAATACATCATACCTAAAAATATTGGTACACCAGTAAGTGGATGTAATGCAACATTATCTAAGTAATCAGAAAAGCTTGCGCCACCACCAGTTACACTAACTCTAGCGATGATATCAGATGCAAAATCTTGCCTCGCCTGAATTGATGATAAACTTTCTGGTTGAAGACTTTCTTGACTTGGTGCTGATTTTTCTTGTGTAGAGCAAACAAGTAGTTTTCTTTCTATAATATCAAATGTGCTTTTATTTTGAGCGCTTACAGCAACAACAGGACAGCCTAATTCTTCACTTAACTTATCAATATCAACCCAAGCATGCTTTTTTCTATCGGTTTTATTTAATACAAGCATCATAGGTATACCCAATTCAAGCAATTGGGTAGTAAGGTACAGCTGTCGGCTTAATTGATTAATATCAACAACATTAATAATGCAATCGATATCTTTTTGCTGAATAAATTGCTGTGAGATAGATAAATCTTTACCTTGTTCGCCACGTTGAGAAAGTGAACTTAAACCAGGTAAATCAGAAAGGTAAGCATCAACATTATTTAATTGTAGTGAGGCTTTTTTAGCAGATACTGTAATACCAGAAAAATTACCAACGTTTTGCTTAGACGATTTATTATGGCGAGATGTTAAAAGGTTAAATAACGTACTTTTACCTGAATTAGCAAAACCAACCAAAGCGTAATGTAGATCTTTAGAGGGTGATACCTCCTCGGAACAGGATGAAGAATTAGAACAACAACTCATGAAAAAAAACTCATATAAGATTTACTGAAAACAGTTTTATTTAAAACTGATAACCCTAAGTTTAATTAGATAGACTTAAACGGCAGTAACTTGAATTTGTGCAGCTACAGAACGTTGAATACATATTTTGGTGTTGTGTAAACGATAAGCTAATGGGCCATTAAAAGGTGCTTTATGAGCTAAAGCCACTTCAGTTCGTAACGTAAAACCTTGCTCTAAAAGTTGAGCGGATAATGTTTCATCAAGTGGGAGTGCACTAATTTTAACTACTTGGTTTCTTGCTACATCAACTAAAGTCATTGGTTATGCCTTATAGCTACACTTATCACACAAACTATAAAATAAAGTGATCAGTAAGGTAAAAATGGAATATTCTCTGCTTTTAGATATGCGTTAAGCACAGTGAAAATATCTAAAACTAAACTTAAGATTAAGGTTAATGAGAATTACTATTGTTAAAATGATACTCCTAAATCAGAGATTAAACAATGAAAACAATTGTTATTTACACTTTAGTTAATTGCGCTTAAATAAAGCTTTTAAGAGAGATCCTCCCCCCTTAAAAGCTTTATTTACTATGGCTATTCTGTTGG
Organism: Colwellia sp. 5_MG-2023; assembly: GCF_030547795.1. Classification (NCBI taxonomy): domain Bacteria; kingdom Pseudomonadati; phylum Pseudomonadota; class Gammaproteobacteria; order Alteromonadales; family Colwelliaceae; genus Colwellia; species Colwellia sp. 5_MG-2023. The sequence goes on from NZ_JAUOPW010000006.1 coordinate 154,235, forward strand.
TGTGCTATCGTTATTATTATCAGGCTCTAACGCTGATTCTTGTACAAGATTAGCATTAACAGGTTCAATTTCTACATAATCAACTCGTTGTAAACCTCGTGGCAGCTTATTACCTCGACGCCCTCTTTCACCACGATAATGATCAATATCAATTGATTTTAAAGTTAACTTACGACGACCAGCATGAATTGTTACCGAAGCGCCATCTGGCACTATTGCCAATACCGTTACAAACTCTTCTCTAGATTTTGCTCTAGCAGTTGGAATATTTATAATTTTATTCCCCTTACCTTTACTCAGTATCGGTAGATTTTGTACAGGAAAGACTAACATTCGTCCTTCGGTTGTAATAGCAAGACATGAATCACTATCAATATTTTCAATTAATTGTGGTGCTAATACTTTTGCCGCTTGCGGTAAGGAGATCATCGCTTTACCATTTTTATTACGACTAATCATATCACTAAAGCTACTAACAAAACCGTAACCAGCATCACTCACTAATAAATATTTAGCGTCATCTTCAGCCATAACACAATGAACGAAGTTTTCGCCTGCCGCCAAACTAAACCGTCCAGTTAGTGGTTCACCTTGGCTTCGCGCTGTCGGTAATGTATGAGCATCCGTAGTAAAAGCTCGTCCTGACGAGTCAATAAAGGCAACAGGTCGATTACTCCGTCCCTTAGCTGAACATAAATAAGAATCACCCGATTTATAACTTAACGCAGTAGCATCTATGTCATGGCCTTTGGCACAACGAGCCCACCCTTTATCTGACACAACAACAGTTACAGCTTCACTTGGCACAAGATCTTTCTCAGTTAATGCTTTTGATTCACTGCGCTCTACTAATTTAGAACGGCGATCATCACCATATTCTTTAGACGCGGCTAATATTTCTTTTTTCATTAACGTATTCATACGTGCTTTTGAGTTAAGAATTTTTTCTAAATAATCTTGCTCTTTACGTAACTCGTCTTGCTCTGCACGAATTTTTACTTCTTCTAATTTAGCTAATTGTCTTAATTTAATTTCTAAAATAGCATGTGCTTGTATTTCAGATAGCGCAAAGCGTGACATTAATTCTGCTTTTGGATCATCATAACCACGGATGATCTCAATCACTTCATCAATATTCAAATAAGCAACGAGTAAGCCATCTAAGATATGTAACCGTGCAAGTACTTTGTCTAAACGGTATTGTAAGCGTCGGCGTACTGTTTCCCGGCGATACTCAAGCCACTCAGATAATATTTCCCTTAGGTTTTTAACTGCTGGACGGTTATCTAAGCCAATCATGTTGATATTAACACGATAACTTTTTTCTAAATCTGTGCTGGCAAATAGGTGCTGCATTAATTGTTCAATATCAACTCGGTTTGAGCGAGGAACAATAACCAAACGAACAGGATTTTCATGATCAGACTCATCACGAAGATCAATAACCATAGGCAATTTCTTCGCCGTCATTTGTCCTGCTATTTGTTCTAATATTTTGCCGCCTGATGCTTGGTGAGGTAAAGCTGTAATAACAACTTCTCCATGCTCAATATCATAAACGGCTCGCATTTTGATACTACCTCGCCCAGTTTGATATATTTTTTCAATATCAGCCTTAGGTGTTATGATTTCAGCATCTGTCGGGTAATCAGGGCCTTTAACAAAGGTTAATAAATCTGAGACTTCAGCTTTAGGCTCATCAATTAAATGCACACAAGCATCCGCTATTTCACGTACATTATGCGGTGGAATATCTGTCGCCATACCAACGGCAATACCTGTTATACCGTTAAGCATAATATGTGGTAAACGAGCAGGCAAAGTTTTAGGCTCTTCCATAGTGCCATCAAAGTTTGGCACCCAGTCAACCGTTCCTTGCCCTAATTCAGCCAGTAAAACTTCACTAAAGCGTGATAAACGAGATTCTGTATAACGCATTGCCGCGAATGATTTAGGATCATCTGGCGCCCCCCAGTTCCCTTGACCATCAACCAACGGATAACGATAAGAAAATGGTTGGGCCATTAACACCATAGCTTCATAGCAGGCGCTATCACCATGCGGGTGAAATTTACCTAGTACATCACCAACAGTACGCGCAGATTTTTTATACTTTGCCGTCGCCGATAAACCAAGCTCTGACATCGCATAAACAATACGACGTTGTACTGGCTTTAAGCCATCACCGATATGCGGTAAGGCTCTATCCATAATAACGTACATTGAGTAGTTTAAATAAGCTTCTTCTGTAAAACGTCGTAGAGGAACTTGTTCTACCCCGTCTGGACTATATTCGAGCACATCAGACATGAAATGATTTTCCTATTCCCATAAACATTAGTATCGCAAAAGTTAATGCGATTAATTTCTCTTGTAACAATTAATAAACGCCAATATTAACTACAGCTTATATGATTTTGATAGCCAAGTGAATTCAAATAGTTAGTCTAATTGTTAGAACGCCTTTCTCTGTCCCTAACAATAGCTTCATAACTAACCATTTGGTTTCTTCCTTCGGCTTTTGCTTGATACATAGCTAAATCAGCTGCATGTAAAATATCATCAAATTCAGGATTAGTATCTTTCAGATTAGCCACACCGATACTTACCGTTATATTCTCGTTAACGCCTAGTTCATTAAAATTATATTGTGCTATTTTCTCTATTACACGCATAGCAATTGCTTTGGCATGATCAAGATTAGTATTAGGTAAAAGAGAAACAAACTCTTCTCCCCCTAAACGAGAAAAAACGTCTCGGGCTCTCATGGTTTCACTTACAAGGCTGGCTATTTTTTCTAACACTAAATCGCCAACAGAGTGACCATATTTATCATTTATCAATTTAAAATGATCAATATCTAACAGTAATACACTCAGCTCTAAACCTTGCTCTTTGGTGTCTTGAACTAGTTTATGCCCCTGATTAAATAGCTCGGTTCTATTCAATAAGCCGGTAAGACTGTCTGTTTTCGCTAATACTAACAGTTTCTTTCTAACTTTAAGTTTCCTTAACAGTAATAAAATAAACAATAAAATAGTACAAAAAATGAATAAAAATCGTCTTTGTTGATCTTCTTGCTGGGCATGTACATCGGCAATACGCAATTCTTTTAACTTGTTTTGATTTGCCAGTAATTTATTTTCTGATATTTTTTGTGCAACTTCAGAGTTCTCAGTTAATTTCTCAATATTTTTTTGGCGTGTCTTATCGCGATACTCGTTATATTTATCGACAAAAATCTTCTTGTTTTTATAAGCATTATCATAATCTTTAACTTCAGCGTAGCTATCAGCGAGAACCAAATAAGCGTTTGCAAAGAGCGGGCGAATTAACTGCTCTTTAGTAATATATTTTGATAATAATTTAGCTTGTTCTATTAACAAAATCGCCTCGTTATGTTGCTGAGCTTGTTGCTTTACCTTTGCTTTAATCAATAAAATCAAATACTGTTCAGCATAGTTAACAGCACTATTTAATATTGATATATCATTCAATAAAGCACTTACATTCTCCGGTAAAGGGACGGATTGTTCAGCTAAATCGACAATATCCTTACGAAGTTTAAACTCTTTAGCTGGTATCACTTTATTATGCTCACCTGGTAAGCCTTCTGCCGCCACAGCAGCATTTAACAAAATAGATGCAATAAAAAATAAGAACAGAGCCCAACGCATAATCATTAGCTACACACCCTATTTCGGCCTTGCTCTTTTGCCTGATAAAGTAGCTCGTCCGCTTTTTTAATTAAGGTGGAGAGATCAGTCGACTCGCCATTAGTAAAGTCGATACTATTAGCGACACCAATACTAATAGTGACATGCAATGATTCCGGTAATGAACCATTACTATCCCAAATATATGCTTCAACAGCGACCCGAAAACGTTCGGCAATAATATTAGCTTGAGATTTAGACGTATTTGGTAAAAGTGCAACGAATTCCTCGCCACCAAAACGACCAAAAACATCTGTTTTGCGCATTAATGCTTTGCCAAGTTCTACCACTTTTTTCAGCACTAGGTCGCCACACTCATGACCAAATTGATCATTTATCTTTTTAAAATAATCAATATCAATCATTAGCGCGCTAAATTCTGTATTGCTAGTTTTCGATTGTTGAAATAGTTTTTTACCTTTCTTCATCAATTCACGGCGATTTGAAATACCTGTAAGCATATCAATACTCGATACTTGATATAACCTATGTTGACCTTGTACTAACTTAACTAATAACCATGCAAATATTAAGGCAACAACGGCGATATAAAGTAAATAAAGCTTCTGTCTTTTCTGCTTTTGCTCTGCTTCTAACAACGATATTTGTTGCAAGGCCTGTTTATTTTCTAATACTTTTTTGTGTAGGTCCGCCTCTTTAGCTTCAAGCGCTAAGCGTACTGCTGCAATTGACTGTGTTTCTTTTTCATCACGTAATAACCGAGTTAGCACTAAGCGGTGTTCTTGTAACTCATAAGCTTTTTGATAATCACCTAATTCAAAATATGTTTTAGATTGTAAATCAACAATATTGATACGTGTTTGAATTTTTAAGTGACCTAACGGCATTTGACTTACTAAAATTTTATCAATTCGATTAATACTATCAATAACTTCATTAAAGCGTTTAAGTTCAAACAATATAAAAGCTTCATCGACATAATATTGTAATTCAATATCATATTGTTCAATATTCCCTATATACTGCTTAGACAGTAATAAATATTGATAACTTGCTTCAGGGTTAGGATTATTTTTCTTTAAATTAGCCCATGATAATCCCAAATAAGCGCTGTACATAATTTTATTAACTTCAGCACTATCTGGTTCATTAATAATGGTTTCATAGGCAATTATCGCTTGTTCATACTCATTTTCAGAAACATGATTCATACCAATATTCACTAACGCGTTCAGTGATAATATTGCTTGATTAGAACGTTTATAATGTTCGTAAGACTGCTGATAATAAACCATTGCTTGCTTATTTCTATTTAGGTGAGTATATAAAGTCCCTAACTCAAAATTCACAGCTCCCTTGAGCTTTTCGTCATCGGTTTGCTTAGCAATACTGTAAGCATCATTTAAGACGAGTAACGAATTTTCATATCGATCAGTTAAATAATATATTCCCCCTAATTTCATCAACCCCGTTGAGATTAAAACATTATCATGCAGTGATTTAGCTAATGCTAAGCCACTTTCATAATCTTTAGCCGCCAGCTCAGTTTCACCAATATTTTCATAGGCTAAACCGCGGTTATAAAGTAATTCAGAAATTAATAAACTAGGGCTAGAAAGTTGTAAGGTTAGTGATAGGCCGTCGGTGGCACTTTGTTTTGCTAAATGAAACTTCCCTTGCAAAATATAAATATCAGTCAACAAGTGCTGATAGGTAATTTGTTGCTCTAAAGGTAATTTACCAATTAATTTAGCATATTTTTCTAATTCAAATTTCGCTAAAGGTATATTGTTATCAATTAATTGTTCTATTTTTATTGCGGCTTCATCAAAGCCAACAACACTATCTTCTTTCTTTGGTATAGCTACAGCTAAGCTCGTTGCAATATACACAAAAGAAAATAGTAAAATCAAACACTGTGAAATACGCTTAAATAACAATACAATTGGCCTATAAATGTGATAATTATCAAACTAGTATAAAGTGAATTTTTTAAACAAATGCTATTCAAGCTAAACGACGTTAAATTTAATATTTAATAACATCAACTTCGAGTAACATCGATATATTTATTTACACAAAAGATCATTGGCATTGAAGAGTATAAGTTGCCATAAATTATCGCTTAAAAATAGTAAGAAAATAGCATAAACACTTATTATTAATTACAGGTTTATGTACTAAATTTGTCAATTTATGGCTAAAACATTATTGTACTACAGCCATATCGCCTTTAGTTTGGAGCCATTCTTTACGATCTCCTGAGCGTTTTTTGGATAGAAGCATGTCCATCATTTCAATGGTTTCGCTGTGTTCTTCATCTAACGCAGTCAGTTGTACTAAACGACGAGTATTGGCATCCATCGTCGTTTCTCTAAGCTGAAGAGGATTCATTTCACCCAAACCTTTAAAGCGTTGTACGTTAACTTTACCACGCTTTTTCTCTGCAGCTATTCGATCAAGAATACTATCCTTTTCCGCTTCATCTAGGGCATAAAATACTTCTTTCCCAACATCAATACGATACAAGGGCGGCATAGCAACATAAACATGTCCGGCTTGTACTAAAGGTAAAAAGTGTTGTGTAAATAAGGCACAAAGCAATGTCGCGATATGAAGTCCATCCGAGTCAGCATCGGCCAAGATACACACTTTACCGTAGCGTAATTCTGATAAGTCATTACTATCAGGGTCAATTCCTAAAGCAACAGAAATATCATGTACTTCTTGTGAAGCAAGAATTTGCCCAGATTCTACTTCCCAAGTATTAAGAATTTTCCCTCGCAATGGCATTATCGCTTGTGTTTCACGGTCACGTGCTTGCTTGGCACTACCACCAGCAGAGTCACCTTCAACTAAAAATAATTCCGTACGAGATAAATCTTGGCTACCACAATCAGTTAACTTGCCTGGTAGCGCAGGACCTTGTGTTATTTTTTTACGCACTACTTTTTTACTAGCACGCATACGTTTTTGGGCGTTACTAATACAAAATTCAGCTAACGATTCAGCTATATCGGTATGTTCATTTAACCATAAGCTAAAAGCGTCTTTTACAACGCCAGTTACAAAGCCTGCACATTGACGAGAAGATAAACGCTCTTTAGTTTGACCTGCAAATTGCGGATCTTGCATTTTTATGGATAAAATATAACTACATTTATCCCAAATATCGTCAGGCGTAAGTTTGATACCACGCGGAATTAAATTACGAAACTCGCAAAATTCACGCATAGATTCTAATAAACCTTGGCGCAAACCATTAACATGTGTACCACCAGCGACTGTTGGGATTAAGTTTACATAACTTTCGCCAACACTTTCACCACCTTCAGGTAACCAAGTTACAGCCCAGTTTGCTGCTTCGGTTTGCGTAGTAAAGTCACCCACAAAAGGCTGTTCAGGTAAGCTTTCATAGCCTTTAACTGATTCTTTTAGGTAGTCAGTTAATCCGTCTTCATAACACCATTCATGCTTTTTATTTTCAATTTTATCATGAAACTTAATCGTTAAGCCTGGGCATAATACTGCTTTAGCTTTTAATAAGTGTGTTAATTTTAATACCGAAAATTTTGCTGAATCGAAGTATTTAGGATCAGGCCAAAACTTGACACGCGTTCCGGTATTACGTTTTCCTACTGTGCCTGTTTCAGCTAGCTCTTCAACTTTATAACCATTCTCAAACGCCATTTCATAAACTTTACTGTCGCGCCTAATCGTTACATCAACCCGGGTTGATAAAGCATTAACAACCGAAATACCTACACCATGTAAACCACCAGAAAATTGGTAGTTTTTATTGGAAAATTTTCCACCTGCATGTAATTTACAAAAAATAAGCTCAACACCTGATACCCCTTCTTCAGGGTGAATATCTATTGGCATACCTCGACCGTCATCAGTTATTTCAAGTGACTGATCGGTATCTAAAATAACACTAATATTTTGAGCGTGCCCAGCGAGAGCTTCATCCACTGAGTTATCAATAACTTCTTGACCCAAGTGATTAGGACGCGTGGTATCAGTATACATTCCAGGGCGGTGGCGTACAGGATCTAAGCCGCTAAGTACTTCAATGGAATCTGAATTATATTGGTCGGTCATGGTTTATTTTCTATCTATGTAAGTATATGTATCGTTTTTATTTTCCCAACTTGGCTTATAGTTGAAAAAATTCTGCAATCATTGGAAGTTTTTTATCAAATCCAACAAAACTATGATTACCGCCCTGTTCAATGATAAGACGGCTATATTTAAATTTCTCAACTGCTTGTTGATAATCTAACACTTCATCACCTGTTTGTACCATAATTAGGTAATTATTTTTTTTCTCATCACTATCCATTGGAGCACTTTGTTCAATCGCTTTAAGATCAAGCATATGTTGCTCTGTTACTTGATAAACTGTATTGGTATAAGGGTTTATTTGTTCACCAATATAGTGCTCTAATAAACTATAAGGCTTAATTGCTGGATTGATCAATACCGCAGAAAGTTGATATTTATTTGCTAAATAATGAGAGAAGTAACCACCTAATGATGAGCCGATTAAAAACCAAGTGCTATTATTTACACCCATTAAGCTATCTGATTTAAGAATGTGCTCTAACTGCAACAATACTTCCGTAGGTGAATTAGCTAACTGAGGACAAATAAAATTAATATCTGGAAAATTATCCTGAAAATACTGGCGAGCTTGCTCCGCTTTTGATGAATAAGGAGATGAATTAAAACCATGTAGATAAAGAATATTTTTTTTCATATTGTTATATATTTCATCCTAAATAATATTTCCCTATCTTCAATAGTCTTTTATATAAAAAAGCTATATTAAAACACAATAATTTCACGACTCATTGTACCATCTCTTTCAAGATAAAGGAGTTGATAACTTGGTAAAATAGAGCCTATTTCTTCTTTTGTATCACCAAACTGCACAGAAGTTGCCGGGCAAGTATAGACATCAACATTTTGTTTAGATAAATGCACTCCTCGATGAACATGTCCACATGCAATCCCTTTAATTTTAGCGTTTTTTTCATTTAACTCTGCAATTTTATTCCAAAAATCCTCTTGTGCTAATAATCCATGCTTATCAATATAGTAGCCGACATCAATAGGATGGTGGTGCATCATTAACAATTGAAATTTAGTACGATCCATTTGCTGCGATACTCTTTGTAATTTTTGTGCGGAAATTAAGCCTGACGGTGTATCACTTTTACTATCTAATAATTGTATTTGCCAAAAATCATTATCAAGTGTTTTATTGGTTTGAAAAGTAGGCGCTATTAAATGTTGCGTCAATAAATCACGATCATCATGGTTACCCGCTAAGAAATATACCGGCATAGCGAATTTTGCTTGCTTAACAGCATGCACAAAATGTTGATAAGAATTTTCACTATGATCTTGAGTAAGGTCACCAGTAAAAACAATACTATCAATATTTGTTCGTTGAGCAATATCAGTTAATACTCGACTCAAATTTTGCCAAACATTGGCACCTAGATGCTTAGCTTGCTTATCGGAAAATAAATGACAATCACTAAATTGAGCGATAATAAAAGTTTTTTTTGAATTGTTCATGTGTTTATTATCCGTTCGTTTTTAGCGCTAAATGAACCTGACCATGCTCTAGACAAAGATGTAACCACTCGTTTAAAAATTGATTGATTTGTTGTTTTTCATCTTGTTGATGCATATCTTTATTTGGGTAATCATAACGAGGTTGCACTTGAAAAACATCTTGATTACTAATGACTTCAGCCATACGAGCATCGTGGTATAAACGAATACTCATACGAGGTTGAAGCGACTGAGTATATGTTTTACTTTTATTGGCCGTTTGAGTAAACATTTTTTGTTCAAAAGTAATCAGTGATGTATAGCGAGTGACTTCATTCACCGTAACCACATAAGTAAGATGCTCATTAATAAAGAAATGGCGTTGTTGATTAAGTGCTGTTTGATCAGCTTGTACTTTCAATAATAAAAAATAATTGTTAGCACACAAGGTCATCAAGCTAACTAAGTTAGGTTGATACCTTGTTCTTCTATTTACTGTGCTATTTGGGAAAAAACTCACTAATATCCTATGCTGGGCTATGCTGTTGTATTTTTTATACATATAGTTGTACTTCGTGTACTATATGTATGTCATTTATTAAAACCGAGGAATAGTTGATCTTGAAGCATATGCCTCATAAATTCAACCTACAGGTTGGGATAATTCATCGCTAACCATTGCAAACCAATAATGGTGGATGCGTTAATAATTTTTCCCTCTTTTAATAGTGCTAAAGCCTCTGTCCGCGAAATAATATGAAGTAATATATCTTCGTTTTCATCATCTAAACCATAAATACTACCCGGTGATACTTTATTGCTATCGAACTTAGCCCAATATAGATGAATACATTCACTCATTCCGCCAGGGCTCGAAAGGTATTTCATTATAGGCCTCACAGCGCTAGCTTCTAAGCTAATACCCGCTTCTTCTTTCGTTTCCCGTATCGCCACATCAATTGGGTCCTCGTCACTTTCAAACATCCCAGCGACAAACTCAAGTAACCAAGGAGTTTGTTCTGTACGTAATGCACCTGCTCTAAATTGTTCTAAAAATAATAAATTATCTTCGATAGCATCATAAAGCATCACTACAACTGCATCACCACGTTCAAATACTTCACGTGTAATGCTTTCACTGAATTTTTGTGAAAACAGTTTATGCTTAAGCTGATATTCATCTACTTTAAAAAAACCTTGATACTTAGTATTAATTGCTGCTATTGATACGTCATTTTGGTTATATTGCAACATAGGTATTGATTTACTTTGATTATCTTGCATAAACACTCTCTTTTTAATCATAATTTGTTACACTATCAATTATTGATTTTATTTGGTTAGTTTTAAAACCCCTGTAACATAATCTTGTATATATAACGATATTTCATTATATCACTATAAACGGGAACTCATATCCCAAGGAAAGCTCGACTCATGAAAAAAACTTTAAGTACAATAATTATAGCTCTTGTAGGTTCAATTACAGCAACTAATACTCAAGCCGAAGACTTATTATCGGTTTATCAACAAGCTTTATTAAACGACACCGTTGTTTTAAAAGCTCGAGCTCAATTTGAAATAGTCAAAGAAGACATTACACTGGCACGTTCAGCATTATTACCACAAATCAGCGCATATGCGAATTACAGTGATGGTGAAAGCGAAAGTTATGACTATGATCTGAACGATGTATACACAACAGAGTTTAAATCGTTAGGTTATGGCGCGAATTTAAATATGCAACTTTATCATCATGATAGTTGGTTACGTTTAAACATAGCTGAAAAATCAGCACACCAAAGTGATTTGGTTTATCAAGTAGCAAAACAAGATTTAATTGTACGTGTTGCACAAGCGTACTTTTCTTTATTAAGCACCAAAGATGACCTAGTTTTTGCTCAAGCAGAAAAAGCCGCTATTGCTCGCCAACTTGAACAAACCAAGCAACGATTTTCTGTAGGTTTAACAGCAATAACAGATGTACATGAAGCTCAAGCTCAATATGATACTGCGGTGACAGAGGAAATTCGTGCTAAAAATGCAATTTTTAGTGCAGAAGAAGAGTTGCGTGTTATTACTAATAACTACCCTAAAAGCATCAATGTATTAAATACAGATCGTTTTAGCACATCAACACCTACTCCAAATAGTGCTGATGAATGGCAAAAAGCAGCTGAAGCAAAAAACTTAGATTTAATTGCATCGCGAGTTGGTATTGAAATTGCCAAGCAAACAATTAGTTCAGCTAAAGCCGGTCATTATCCAACTTTAGATTTTGACGCTAGTTATAACAGTAATGATAGCGACTCCAATATAAACTCAATTAATGTGAATACTCCAGCTTTAAATGATTATTCTGTAGGCGTAACTCTTAATGTACCTATTTATTCTGGTGGTGCAATAGAAAGCAGTGTCCGTACAGCGCAAAATAATTTTGTCCTAGCGAGCCAAGATTTAATGCAAACACACCGTTCGGTCGTTCGTACTACTCGTAATGCATACAACACAGTGGTAGCAAGTATTTCAAGTATTAAAGCTTTTGAACAATCAGTGCTAAGTGCAACCAAAGCATTAGAAGCCACCGAAGCTGGTTTCGAAGTGGGTACGCGTACTATTGTAGACGTATTAGATAGCACACGTAACTTATACAATGCCAAACGTAACCTATCGTCAACGCGTTATGCTTACATCCAAAATGTATTATTATTAAAACGTGCTGGCGGTACTATTACCGATGAAGACATCACAGCTATTAATACAGGATTAATGGCTGCAAAGTAATATTCAAAAATAAAGTAACTAAGGGGACCTATTTAATACGTCCCCTTTTTTATAATAAAAGCACCTTAATTACTAATACCGTTTTACTTAAAATACATTGAACAATTAGATTACAACTAAAAGTAACCGCACTTTTAATAAAACCGTCAGTTCTTCTTTCACATAACTGCCGTTAATCGATATAATCAACATCAAATAATCTCCTTAATCCTATCAAGAGAAAACACTGTGAGTAAAAATAAAGTTTTACAGCCTGATTTTAAACTAGCCTTTTTATTGCCTAAATACTGGTTAACTTGGCTAGGGGTTTTTATTCTTTATAGTATTTCGTGGCTCCCTTACAAGTGGCAATTAGGCTTAGGTCGAATGCTAGGACGTCTACTTTATAAAATAGGATCCAAAAGAAAACATATTGCGGATGTTAACTTAAAGTTGTGCTTTCCAGAAATGAGCGAGCAAGAAAGAGAAGTAATATTAAAGAAAAACTTCGAAAACACGGGCATTGCATTATTTGAGACTGGCATGGGTTGGTGGTGGCCGGATTGGCGTATTAAACGAAAGTTTAATGTGATTGGATTAGAGCATATAGAAAAAGCACAAAGTGAAGGTAAAGGCATTCTGCTGCTTGCAATGCATTACTTAAGTGTAGAAATCAATGCTCGTGGAATAGGCTATGGACACCCAATGGTAGTGTTTTATCGACCACATAATAATCCTTTAATGGAGTTTTTCCAATTTCGTGGACGTGGGCGTTCAAATAAATATATGTTGGGTAAAAAAGATGTTAAAGGCCTTATAAAAGCGTTGAAAGATAAAGAAGCTTGTATTTACCTACCCGATCAAGATTACGGTAGAAACCGTAGCTTGTTTGTACCCTTTTTTGGCGTTAAAAAAACCGCGACAACAACAGGTACATTAATTTTTGCTCGACAAAAAAATGTTGAAACAATGATGATTGTTCCCATTAGAAATGAAGATGACAGTGGCTATACTTTAACAATTTCACCACCATTCGATAACTTTCCAAGTAAAGATGACGAAGCTGATTTAATTCGTGTAAACCAAGAATTAGAAAAAGCGATATCTCAAAGACCAGAACAGTATATGTGGTTGCATCGACGATTTAAAACTCGCCCAAATCCAGATGAACCTTCTTTTTACAAATAACTCTTACTACAAGTAATGAATAATCAATGACACTATATACGATTATTCTTTGATAATTTTTTAACTATTTTGTATGGTATAGCCTTATATTATATTTAACATTATAGCAATTGGAAGTGTACCTATATGGGGTTTTGGATTCGAAGTGCTATTATTGCAGCTATCTTAATTGGGCTTGCTATTGCTTTTTTTCTCAATAAGGATTTACTGCTTTCGTCAAATCAAGATGATGCACAATCATTAACAGCTGAAGCTAGTGACGCGATAAAAAAGCAACTAAAATCTAAAAGGCCAAATGCTGCAGCGGAAGGACTATCTAATTTTTATGCTAAAGTGTATGGCGATAAAGAAGACAGAAAAATAGTAAATAATGTTATCTTTTTGCCTGAGCCCGAAGGTGATTTAGTTAAAATATTACAAGCTAAACAGATAAGTACCCGTTCTTACCCTAGAAGCTGGCGTGGCACTGAAGAAAATCGTCCTTTTAGAAAAGGGGAAACACTTTATCAAAAACTTTCTGAATATTCATCGAGCGAAGGCTTAGATATTATGTGGCGTCTCAACAAAGATTTTATTATAAAGCACCCTTTTCGTATTGATAACGACATCATAAATACAGCAAAGAAAATAGGTAATACCATATCTGGGCATTTTCCTGAAGGTATTAATAGCTATTTTTGTTATCGCCAGCGAACTTTAGTGTTTGTTAATGAGTCTATGGAATACCTGAATGATGAATGTCTTCACTTAAAAAACTAGTAGCAAGTTATATAAATACCATTTATATAACTGATAAAAAAGGGATTAACTTAGTAATCCCTTTTTTGGTTGTCAATGTAGCCAAACGTTAACTAACCTCAGCTCGGGATAAGAATTAATTAAATTGAACTAAGTGCCCGTTCCACGATCCGATCTTTCGACCAAGAAAA
>NZ_JAUOPW010000060.1:0-1271 GCF_030547795.1 Colwellia sp. 5_MG-2023
AAAAAAGGCCGCAGAAGCGACCTTTTTTATTCATTAACCTTTTGTGTTCGCTAACCAACAGGTTAACTACAATAAAGTGTTAATTACTCGATGATTGCAGATACAACACCAGCACCAACAGTACGACCACCTTCACGGATTGCGAAGCGTAAACCTTCGTCCATCGCTACTGGGTTAATTAGCTCAACAACAAACTTCAAGTTGTCGCCTGGCATTACCATTTCAACACCTTCAGGAAGCTCTACTGAACCAGTGATATCCGTTGTACGGAAGTAAAACTGTGGACGGTATCCTTTAAAGAATGGCGTATGACGACCACCTTCATCTTTAGAAAGAACATAAACTTCTGATTCAAATTTAGTGTGTGGAGAAATAGAACCTGGAGCACATAGTACTTGACCACGTTCAACATCTTCACGCTTAAGACCACGTAGAAGAACACCACAGTTCTCGCCTGCACGACCTTCGTCAAGAAGCTTACGGAACATTTCAACACCTGTACAAGTTGATTTTTGTGTATCACGGATACCTACAACTTCTACTTCTTCACCAACTTTGATGATACCACGTTCAACACGACCCGTTACAACAGTACCACGACCAGCGATTGAGAATACATCTTCGATTGGCATGATGAATGCACCATCAATTGCACGCTCTGGCTCTGGAATGTATGTATCTAATTGGTCAGCAAGTTCAATTACTTTCGCTTCCCATTTTTCTTCGCCTTGAAGTGCGCCTAAAGCTGAACCTTGGATTACTGGTAAATCATCACCTGGGAAATCATATTCAGAAAGTAGTTCACGGATTTCCATTTCTACTAGCTCTAATAACTCTTCATCATCAACAACATCACATTTGTTCATGAATACGATGATGTAAGGAACACCAACTTGACGAGAAAGTAAGATATGCTCACGTGTTTGTGGCATAGGACCATCTGTAGCAGCAACTACTAAGATAGCACCATCCATTTGTGCTGCACCAGTGATCATGTTTTTGATATAATCGGCATGGCCTGGGCAATCTACGTGTGCGTAGTGACGTGTTTCTGTATCGTACTCGATGTGAGAAGTATTGATTGTAATACCACGCTCACGCTCTTCTGGTGCATTATCGATTTGTGCGAAATCTTTTAATTCACCACCATGTACTTTAGTTAATACCGCAGAGATAGCGGCTGTTAATGTTGTTTTACCGTGATCAACGTGACCGATTGTACCAACGTTAACATGCGGTTTATTACGTTCAAATTTTTCTTTAGCCATTTT
>NZ_JAUOPW010000061.1:0-1240 GCF_030547795.1 Colwellia sp. 5_MG-2023
CCTGACGGTGGTTATGTAAAACGTCTTCCTAAAGATCCGTGGGGTAATGAATACTTTTTATTAAACCCAGGTGAACAAGGGAAAATGGATGTATTTACTGCCGGTCCAGACGGAGAAGTCGGCACTGAAGATGATATCGGTAATTGGAATTTGGGTGAGTATCAATAACCTTTATTGATACTTTAGCCTGACTTATTTTCCGAACTGAAGCACTGTAGGACACAATTAATGGCCGAAACTTTATATATACGCCTAGGTAGCCAAGCCCAAGATGAAATATCTTGGTTGATATTCAACACGCTAGAGCAAGAGATTATTGCCAGTGGTGTGTTACCCCATGCTGAGCAGTTAAGTGAATTAACTGAAAAAGCCCAGCAACGTGTGGTTAAGGTTTTTGTGCCTGGCTGCGACGTGTTATTAAAACGTTTAACGCTGCCAACTAAGTCACACCGAGCAATGCTTTCTGCCGTGCCTTACATGTTAGAAGATGAATTAGCACAAGATGTTGATGAGTTATTCTTTGCCTACGCCAATATTACTAACGATAACAGCGAGCACAACTGCTTTGTTGCCATCACTCAACGAGCACAAATGTTATTGTGGCAGTCTTGGTTAGCGGCAGCCGATATTAACACTAAGCATATGTTACCTGATGTTTTGGCGATGCCGTATGTTAACGAACAATGGAGCGCTATTGCGCTGCATCCTGAGCGTGTTTCATCGCAAAGTAGCTTAACTGAGCAAAACGTAGCTGGACAAGCTAAGCAAACGCAAATAATTATTCGTCAAGGTGAATGGCAAGGCTATGCGCTTGATAGTGAAGCTTGGCAATTTACGCTACAAAATAAAATTGCGTTAGCGCAAGCGGCAGAAGTCGCTAGCGATAAAAAAAATGCAGCTAAAAACACAGGTAAAAGTGATGCAACCTTAGACAATGTTTTAACGATTAATGCTTATTCAGCTTTACCTTCGCTTGAGGCTATAAATCAGCAATCCACTATTAATATAGTCAATGCAGGAGAAGAGCTACCGTTAGCCTTGTTTGCTCAGCATAGTCAGCAAAGTAGCACATTCAACTTATTGCAAGGCGAATTTAAAGTAAAAGAGCGACGCTCACCGCACCTTAAAAATTGGCTATGGGCGGCTGGTTTTGCTGTGTGTGCCTTATTGTTAAATGTCGGTTATAAAAGTGCACAGTTATTTCAACTTTCAGCACAACAAGCAGACATTGAAGCGCAAA
>NZ_JAUOPW010000062.1:0-966 GCF_030547795.1 Colwellia sp. 5_MG-2023
GCAAATTCTATCGGGTCTTCGACGGTTAGAATATTACGCTCTCGAGCATCTATTTGTGTTAACCCAGCATACAAGGTGGTACTTTTACCAGAGCCGGTTGGGCCCGTGACAAGTATAATACCGTGTGGTTTTTCAATTAATTGACTAAAGGCGTGACGATTAACGTCGGTCATACCTAAATCTTGTAAATCTAATCGCGCAGCGTTTTTATCAAGTAAACGTAATACAACGCGCTCACCATGCCCAGTTGGCATAGTTGATACACGTACATCAACCGCACGCCCACCAATACGCAATGAAATACGACCATCTTGTGGGATACGTTTTTCAGCGATATCAAGCTTCGCCATGACTTTAATACGCGAAACAAGTAGTGAGGCAAGTTTACGGTTTGGTTTTAAGACTTCACGTAACACACCATCAACACGAAAACGTATTTGTAGCGCATTTTCAAAGGTTTCAATGTGAATATCACTGGCACCTTCTTTAATGGCTTCACTTAACATGGCATTGATAAGTTTGATGATAGGCGCGTCATCTTCATTTTCCAATAAATCTTCGCTTTCGGTCATCTCATCAGCAAGTGAGTATAAGTCGACTTCGTTACCAATATCTTCCATCATCTGTTGTGCTTCTGATGAATCACGTTGATACGCTTGTGTGAGTAATAACTCAAAGGCGGCAACCTCTTGTACGCGAAAGCTAAACGGCGCTTTAATAATGCGGCGCACTTCAACAATGGTCTCGACACTAATCGTTGGTAAGCAATGCAGCACATAGTGCTCATCTTCTTTCGCGAGTAAAACACTGTAGCGTTTTGCAAAGGCGAAGGGTAAACGCCAAGCAATAGCGGTCTCTTCACTGATTTGTGCTAACTCATCGCGCTCACTGTCACTAAGGTTATCAGTATCTTTGTTAGACTCGCTGTCAGTGACCTCATGGTTGGTGTGACTAACTAAACTATCA
>NZ_JAUOPW010000063.1:0-947 GCF_030547795.1 Colwellia sp. 5_MG-2023
ACATTTTCTGCTACATTAGACAAGTTACTGATAGTGTGGCTAAAACGGTTTTGAACCGCACCTAAATCAGCACGTTGGCTATCAATTTGTGCTAACGCTGCATCAATGGTTTGTATCGCAGATTGGGCACCAACACTTGTTGTACCGGATATATCAATATCTTCAACAGTTGTTAATTCACCTTCACCACCAGTACCAGTTATACTACCACCTAAGATTTCATCAACAGTTGTGCCTGAGATACCAATTTTATCTGGCGAAGTTAAATGAAGCTCTGATGTTTTAGATGAATCAGCTGTAGCAACAGTTACAGCATCAAACTTTAAAGTACCTGCAGGTGTACCTGAAGTTTCAGCAATAGCTTCAATCCCGCCAACACCTTCAGCTTTAAGAGCTATGCTGCCACCGGCTGCAGAGTCATATACAGCATCATAACCATCAGCCACTAAATCCTCTGTTAAACGTTCCATATCACCACCGTATGCAGCAAGGTCATATGAATCTTCACCGATATTAATTGTTGCGTTATCAGCACTAGTAATTCCTGAGAGCGTTACTTCTAATTTTGCTGTAGCTGTAACACCCGTTGCAGCTGCGTTGATTTTATCAGCAACGCCATCAGCACCATCAGTAGCAAGAATTGGAACACCTGTACCATTAATATTAAGATTAGGATCAGCAGTAATTGTTTCATTAGCAGCTAAATTACCTGGTGCGGCAACATCACCAAAGACACTACCAGCACCTTCAACATCATAAGCACCAATCGCATCAGCAGCCATATTACCTAACGAAACATTAATGGTTTCATTCGCATTTGAACCTACTTGGAATTGTTTTGTTCCAAAAGTACCGTCAAGTAAACTCGTTGCACCAAACTTAGTGGTTTCAGAAATACGGGTTAATTCTTGTTGCAGTGCACCTACTTCTTTTTGAAGCGCGGCACG
>NZ_JAUOPW010000064.1:0-929 GCF_030547795.1 Colwellia sp. 5_MG-2023
GTCGTTGTGCTAGTTGATTTAAATAAATGTCCTAGAATTGGAATGTCGCCAAGTAACGGAACTTTCTGCTCACTCTCTTGCACGTCTTCATCAATGAGGCCACCTAAAATAACCGTTTGGCCACTTTCAACCATTACGGTAGTTTTGATTTCACGTTTGTTAATTGAAATATCAACACCCGTTGCGCCACTAACAGAAGAGACCTCTTGCTCAATGGTAAGTTGTACACTGTTACCTTCGTTAATTTGTGGTGTTACTAAGAGTTTAATCCCCACTTCTTGACGGTCAACGGTTTGAAAAGGGTTTGAGCTGCCAGTACTTGACGCTTGCGAGCCAGTAATCACCGGAATCTCTTGACCTACCAAGAAGTACGCTTCTTCGTTATCCATCGTCGTGATACTTGGCGTGGCAAGAATATTAGAATTGGTGTTTGAGTTAACCGCTTGAATAATTGCGCCCCAGTCATTTTTAGCAATACCAAACATACCGCCACTTACAGTGCCAAGTAGTTGTGCCAAAATAGTATAGTCACCATTCGTATCAGGGTTTTGTGTTTCGCCAGACTCGGTAATAACCACAGTACCTTCTGTTTCTTCAGCGGCTTTAACACCCGCGGCAATACCTGATATAGGCGCTACACCGTTAGTAAACTGAGTAAAACCACCCGCTTCACTGTACCACTGCACACCCAGTTGTGCGCCATCGCTTTCATACACTTCAACAATAATCGCTTCAATGTGTACTTGTGCGCGTGGTACGTCTAGTTGGCGAATAACCCCTTCTAATGAACGTAACATCTCAGGTTGCCCGGTGATAACAACCGTATTGGTTGCTTCATGCGCTTCAATACTGGTTTCGTTTTGTGCGTTGCTCTTACTCGCTGCCCTTGTGGCTTGTGCTTCAGAGGAAATAGTTTTACTCACACCACT
>NZ_JAUOPW010000065.1:0-887 GCF_030547795.1 Colwellia sp. 5_MG-2023
TTACAAATTGCTTCACGTTTAAATGCACAAGTAAAAGGTCAAGAAGCTGGTATTTATAACGGTAATAATGCGATGTCGATGATGCAAACAGCGGAAGGCGCGTTTGATGAGATGACTAACATTGCATACCGTATGAAAGAGCTTGCAACACAAGGTGCTAGTGACGCGAATGGCGCTACTGAATGGGCTGCACAAAGCTCTGAATATGAAGCGCTTAAAGCTGAATTAACGAGTATTATGGATAATACATCGTTTGGTGGAACTGGTTTACTTGCTGGTGGTAAGTTTGCGGGTGCGCTTGAATTTCAAGTAGGCTCAAGTGACGCTGAAACATTGGATGTCGATATCTCAGCTAGCTTGACAGCTGTGACTACTGGTATTGCTGCGACAGCTACCTCTTTTACTGATGTTGCGACAGCGCAAACTGAGTTAGGTTTAGTTGATACAATTATAGGTGCTATCGGTACCGCTCGTTCATCACTAGGTGCATCAATGAATCGTCTTGAGCATACCATGACGAACGTTACTAACATGAAAGAGAATACGCAAGCTGCGTCATCTACGTTAATGGATGCTGACTTTGCGGCAGAAACGTCTAACATGACTAAGCAGCAATTGTTAATGAACTCAGGTATTTCGGTATTGAGTACAGCGAACAGCACAACACAAATGATTGGTTCATTACTTAACTAATTTTTTGCAATAAATACGTAAGTTTATATCAATGGCTATACCCTTTGGGTATGGCCATTTTTTTAGTCTATTCTGTCGCTAATACTGCCAAGCTCAGACAGAAAGACAGCTTTTCTTTCTGCTCAATTTCAAGCTTTGTAATTATATTATTTTAAATAATGCATTAAAAATGAAAAAAAGTTTAATTTTATAAA
>NZ_JAUOPW010000066.1:0-821 GCF_030547795.1 Colwellia sp. 5_MG-2023
CTTATTGTTAAATGTCGGTTATAAAAGTGCACAGTTATTTCAACTTTCAGCACAACAAGCAGACATTGAAGCGCAAATTATTAAGCAATATCAACAAACCTTCCCTGGGGCGAAACGTGTTCGTATTGGCACAATAAAGTCGCAGCTTAGTCGAGAATTATCAAGTTTGGGTGGGGCAACTGAGCAAGTTGGCTTTTTATCTATGTTGGCACAAGTACAACCCGCTTTTGCTAAAGTTCCGAGCTTAAAACCTGAATCGATAAAATTTGACGGTAAAAGACAAGAGCTTAGGCTTCAAGCCATTGCTGATGATTATCAACATTTTGAACAATTTAAAAATGCCCTAGCCTTAGCCAATGTTGAGGTAAAACAAGGTGCTCAAAATAATCAAGGTGAGCAAGTAACAGGCTCCTTTAGTATTGTTAGCAAGGAAGGCTCGTAATGAATATCGCTTCACTTAAAACATGGTGGCAAGGGCTGAACTTACGTGAGCAGCGTTTAGTAATAGGCGTTGGTGCGGTATGTTCACTTTTTTTACTGTATAGCCTTATTTGGCAACCACTGAATGACAACCTAGTGAGTAGTCAAAAGCGACTCGAAAGTCGACAAGCGTTGCTTAGCTGGGTCACGGAAAATACCGCACGTTATCAAAGCGTAAAATCCGTAGGTGGTGTCAAACAAAGCAGTGGTAGCTTATCGAGTATTGTTAATCGCACTGCAGAGCGACAACAACTCACCATTACGCGTATGCAGCCTCAAGGTGATATTTTACTGGTGTGGCTTGATAATGTTCCGTTTGCTCAACTACTGCTTTGGTTAGA
>NZ_JAUOPW010000067.1:0-760 GCF_030547795.1 Colwellia sp. 5_MG-2023
GTTTTTGATTGTTAAAAGAAAACAATCCGGTTAGAGTATTTTGATTAATAAATAATATAAAAACGAGTTATTCTACAGGCTCGTTAGGCTTAAAAACCAATTACTCGTGATAACTTGAAATTTAGAAGGAATTAAAATGAGCTTTATTCAAGAAGTTAATAATGCAAGAAGTGAAGGCTTTAAAAAGTCAGTAAAAGAGAAGTTTGTTGTTAGACAAAAAGAATTACAAGAAGAGCAAGTTGAGTTTCATAGCATAATTAATGAAACAATTAATAAAATTGATGAAATTAAATCAGATATTTTAAATGCTGCTGAAAAAGATGCTCACTCATATATCATACTGGAGAATTTTAATTGGGTTAAGTCACCTTACTTTCGAGGCTCTGTTGATTTTGATGGTGCAGAACTTAACACCCCAGATCTTCTAACAGGAGACCCTTCGTTATTCGGGTTTAACTCTGAATGGCACAAAACATATCGTCAGTTTGTGCGAGAAACAATTACAGATAAACTTTTCTTAAATCTCTGGGAGCAATTAGAGTCATTAGGTCTTGAGCCTTTTGTAAAAAATAATGGCTTCAAAAATCAATTCGGTGTCAAATTTTAAGCCTAACAAGTCACTCAAAAGGACAAAAAACAGTTGGCTTTTTGCTCCTTCGTCGCTAATTTTAGCCAACATATTTTTTGCCTCTTAGTGAGGCGTTGAGGCTGTAGAATTTCTCCAAAAAGACGTATTTACGTCTTTTTTTATATTTCCTCA
>NZ_JAUOPW010000068.1:0-719 GCF_030547795.1 Colwellia sp. 5_MG-2023
TGTGCCACAATCTTTGATAGACGTTGCTCAAGTTGAATAAGTTCATTCGTCGTATTCGCCAGTTCACCAGCTCGCTCTGATGAGTTTTCCGCGATATCAGCTATTTGTTGAACATTTTTACTAATTTCATCGGCAACCGTGGTTTGCTCTTCTGCAGCAGTGGCTATTTGGGTATTCATATCTGTAATTGTACTTACTGAACTAGTAATGGTTCTTAATGAATCACTCGCCGTGGCTGCCATCGTTACCGTATCTTGACTTTGTTTACGACTAGTTCCCATAACATTGACCGCTTCACTAGCTCCCTGTTGTAAACGTTCAATCATTTGCTGGATCTCTTCAGTACTTTGTTGAGTACGACTTGCTAATGCACGAACTTCATCAGCAACTACGGCAAATCCTCGACCTTGTTCACCAGCACGGGCGGCTTCTATTGCGGCATTGAGTGCCAGTAAGTTAGTTTGGTCGGCGATAGCTTTAATTACATTAAGCACATTGCCTATTTCATCTGCATCTGTACTGAGTTGATTAACAACTTCACTTGCACCATCTATATTATCAGAAAGCGCAGAAATTGCCGCAATAGTCTCTTCAACAATGCGTTGACCAGTCATAGCCTCGGTATCAGCTTCTTGAGCAGAACTGGCGGCATTGGCAGCGTTTGTTGCTATTTCTTGTGTGGCTGCAGCCATCTCATGTACAGCAGTTGCTGCTTGGAT
>NZ_JAUOPW010000069.1:0-667 GCF_030547795.1 Colwellia sp. 5_MG-2023
AATGCTAGGCCTTTCATTGAGCCATCATCCGGTTTTTTTACAAACTCTACATCGTATTTTGCAAAGCGTTCACTGGCTGCATAAACATCTGGCACGCTAATACCAATATGACCAAAGCCTTTAGGCTCTTGGTTGCCGCTGTGGTAGCCTTCAAAGCTATCGTCGTTTTCAGTTCCCCAGTTATGAGTAAGCTCAATTAGTGCAGGGCGACCAAATACCCATTTAGCTTTTGTTTTATCATCACCTTGCGGTTGCTGTGGTTCGTAGCCTAAAAAGTACAAAGTAAACTTCATGTCAGGAAAGTCATACTTACCTAATAACTTCATACCTAATACATTTTGATAAAATTCGAGCGACGGCTTTGGATCTTTAATACGCAACATGGTTTGTTGCATCACATAGCCTTTAGTGGCTTGTTCAATTTCCTCTGGAGATTCGTTATAGCTAGACATGGTGATCCTTTCTAAAGTTTATAAAGCGAAAGCATAGATATAATGCTTAAGCTATTATAATCAACCGAAGTTTCAATTTAAACTGCGTAAAAAGGCATTAACTAATTAACAGAGACGAATTAACAGAGACAGTTGTTTAAATTTGAACAACACAGACTTCTCAACTAAGTTTAATAAATAACCTGTAAGTGAGAGGTCTTTTATGACAACTGCCA
>NZ_JAUOPW010000007.1:0-148668 GCF_030547795.1 Colwellia sp. 5_MG-2023
GGTTGATTATAGTCTGCACCATCAAGCATCAAGGTTTCTAAACGCCCCGACTGTTTAATAATAACCCGGTCGATTAATACTTTTTCAAGTGTAGCTCGGGTGCCTTCAATAATGTCATCAATACCATAAGTTGCTTGTTTTTTCTTATGCTCAATAACCGCAGCCGCAATCGCCATATCATCACTAGCGACTAACCCTGATAACGTTAACTGTAAACGGGTTTCAGGTGCTGAAGCTATTTCTTCTATCGTTTCTGTTTTGGCTGCTTGATTATATTCACCAAACAAATGTAACGATTGTAGCTGTGATAAATCAACCTGACCACCTTGTAATTGGCTTTGTGCTTGTCGTTGAGCTGCCGTTAGGTTGCCCGCATTTTTATTACCAATGTTTTGTCCCGCCGTTGGCATGACCAGCCACGTGATCTTGGCCAAGATAAAAGCGATATAAATTAATAACAACACACTTATTGCTTGTGCAATAGTTCGTTGTGGTAATTTTGCTAACGCAGTCGAGAGTGATGTAAAATTATTAGTTAAAGTCATTGATATTTTAAACTTCTTTTTTACTTCATCATTTAAAGTGATTTATCACTTTAAATGTAAAATATGTGCAATTACAATATAAGGCTACCGATAATACTTGACCATTAGCCCACCAACAAGCGATGACCGTCGTTTTTAACTAATATTTACAAAAAAACACAAAAGAGTGCGCAGTTTATACTGGAATATGCTATTTTTCTGCTAAATAAATCTCTAAAATTAAATACATGCATTTTATAGTAACAACATCAATAAAACAGTCTCTATATGGCAACAACGCTTAAAGTTAGTTCAATATTATCGTGATTAACAAAAGTTAATATAGATCTCTGAATACTTATCATTGATAACTCTGCCAAAGCCCATATTATAATCAAAAGCTAATAGTTATTTAAGCACTGTTAACGTGATGGATTTTTAATTATATGACAATCATAAAGAACGCTGAACTTACCTCAGCTAGATTAGATAAATGGCTCTGGGCTGCACGTTTCTACAAAACTCGTGCTATAGCAAAGCAAATGATAGATGGCGGCAAAGTCTTTTATAATGGGCAACGAGCCAAATCAAGTAAAGCTGTTGCTATTGGTGATTTTATCAAGGTGCGACAAGGTTTCGACGAAAAAGAAGTAGAAGTCATTGCGTTAGCCGATAAACGCCGAGACGCAACTTTTGCTCAAACCTTATTTAACGAAACGGCAAAAAGTATTGAGATAAGAGAGAAGAATAGCTTAGCTCGCAAACAAGGCATTTTACTCAGCCCTGCAAGTGATACTAAACCCGATAAGAAACAACGCCGAAAATTACGAGAATTCAAAGAAAGGATATAATCGCTATGTCTACAACCGACATCAGTAAAACCGACGTACTAAACCGCTACTTATTTAACGATAGACATGTACGTGGCGAATTAGTGCAATTAAGTCAAAGTTATCAATCTATTATTAATAACCATAACTACCCTCTTGGTGTACGTTTATTATTAGGTGAATTGCTTGCTGCTACTTGCTTGCTTACAGCTACCTTAAAATTTGAAGGAGAAATCACCGTTCAATTACAAGGAGATGGTCCGGTAGGTTACATGTCTGTTAATGGTGATAATAATCAAAAATTACGTGGTATTGCTAAAGTTGTAGAAGTAGAAACTGCTAATAAAGCACATTCCCTAAAAGAGCTTATGGGTAAAGGTAATATGATCATTACTGTTAAGCCTGAGAAAGGTGAAGCCTATCAAGGCGTAGTCGCGCTAGATCAGCCGACTCTTGCCCAATGCTTTTCCCAATATTTTGAAATATCAGCACAAATTCCAACACAAGTATGGTTATTTAGTGATGATGAGAAGCAGCAAGTTGCTGGTAGTTTAGTTCAATTATTGCCTGACGGTGATGGC
Source organism: Colwellia sp. 5_MG-2023 (assembly GCF_030547795.1). NCBI lineage: Bacteria > Pseudomonadati > Pseudomonadota > Gammaproteobacteria > Alteromonadales > Colwelliaceae > Colwellia > Colwellia sp. 5_MG-2023. The sequence goes on from NZ_JAUOPW010000007.1 coordinate 1,936, forward strand.
AGTAATGAAAATAAAGCCCAACAACAAGATGATTTTCAGCATTTAGCACAATTAACAAATACCATCAAAGCCGATGAAATTTTTTCGCTCGAAGCTGAAGCACTACTTTACCGCTTATATCACCAAGAAAAAGTTAGTTTGTTTGAGCCTCAAGCAGTGAGTTATCAATGCGGTTGTTCAAATGAAAAATGTCTTAGCGCTATTGCGCAAATAGAAGGCGATGAAATTGAAAAAATACTGGCTGAACAAGGAAAGATTTCAATGACCTGTGACTATTGTTTGACTACATATGACTTTTTTAATGAACAATTAAAAAGTTTCATTTCGAAAGATAGCCATTAGTTACTAACTTTCAATTGTAACGCTAATTTTCTTTATCGATGCCATTTTGGTTAATTATTACTTAAATGGTGTCGTTCTTCACCCTTCTACAGCCCTTATCAGTATTAATGTTGTAAACTTACAAACAATATTAGCACCGCTAATTTAACCATTCATGTCGCTTATACTGAAAACTTTCATCTTAGGTTATTTTTTACTTTCGTTTTGAGTATTTATCAAATAGAATGTCGGATTATTAGCTAGATGAAAACTTTTATACCCTATTACACAGTAATAAATACTAACCAGATCGAACTAAACCACAACTTAAAATTCGTCATACCTTAGGAGTAAAGTCGCTATGACCGCCCAAAAAAACTCAATTGATTTGTCGCAATACGGCATTAGTAATGTTGCAGAAATTGTTTACAATCCATCTTATGAGTTGCTTTTTAGTGAAGAAACCAAAGCAGGCCTCGAAGGCTTTGATAAAGGCGTAGTCACAGAGCTTGGCGCTGTCAATGTTGATACAGGTATTTTTACTGGTCGTTCACCTAAAGATAAGTACATTGTTCGTGATGATGTAACGCGAGATACTGTTTGGTGGTCTGATCAAGGTAAAAATGACAACAAAGCTATGAGCCAAGAAACATGGTCTGAGCTTAAAAGTTTAGTTACTACTCAGCTTTCTGGCAAACGCTTATTTGTTGTTGACACTTATTGTGGCGCAAACGATAACACTCGTTTAAAAGTACGTTTTATCACAGAAGTAGCTTGGCAAGCACACTTTGTAAAAAATATGTTTATTCGCCCAAGTGACGAAGAACTTAAAAGCTATGAACCTGATTTTGTTGTAATGAATGGTGCTAAAGCCACTAACCCTAATTGGGAAGCACAAGGTTTAAACTCTGAAAATTTTGTGGCCTTCAATTTGACTGAAAAAGTACAGTTAATTGGCGGTACATGGTACGGCGGCGAAATGAAAAAAGGTATGTTCTCAATGATGAACTATTACCTTCCATTGCAAGGTATTGCCTCAATGCACTGTAGTGCTAATGTTGGTAAAGATGGTGATACGGCAATTTTCTTTGGCTTATCAGGTACAGGAAAAACAACACTTTCAACAGATCCTAAGCGCCAATTAATTGGTGATGATGAACATGGCTGGGATGATAATGGTGTGTTTAACTTTGAAGGTGGCTGTTATGCGAAAACAATCAATCTAAGTAAAGAAAATGAACCTGATATTTATAATGCTATTCGTCGTGATGCGTTATTAGAAAATGTAACTGTTAATGACGAAGGTAAGATTGATTTTGATGATAACTCAAAAACTGAGAACACTCGTGTATCTTACCCAATTCATCACATTGATAACATTGTAAAACCGGTATCACGTGCTGGTCACGCTAAGAAAGTAATTTTCTTAACAGCTGATGCTTTCGGTGTATTACCACCAGTAGCTAAATTAACACCAGAGCAAACTGAATATTACTTCTTGTCTGGTTTTACTGCTAAGTTAGCAGGTACAGAACGAGGTATTACTGAGCCAACACCTACTTTCTCTAGCTGTTTTGGCGCAGCTTTTTTAAGTTTACATCCTACACAATATGCTGAAGTATTACATAAACGTATGGAAGCTGTTGGCGCAGAAGCTTATCTAGTCAATACCGGCTGGAACGGCACAGGTAAACGTATTTCAATTAAAGCGACTCGTGCGATTATTGACGCTATTTTAGACGGTTCAATTGATGAAGCTGAAACAACAGTAATACCAATGTTCAACTTAGAAGTACCTAACGTTGTTGCAGGTGTAGAAGGTGATATTCTTGATCCAAGAAATACTTATCACGATACTGCTGAATGGCAAAACAAAGCAACTGACTTAGCAGAACGTTTTGTAAATAACTTCAATAAATTTACTGATACAGATAATGGCAAAGCGCTTGTTGCTGCAGGACCTCAACTGTAATAACAGTATAAAGTGATAAAATAAAAAGTCGCTAACAAGTCATTGTTAGCGACTTTTTTTACAAAAATATTCAGCTAAATATTCTTATAACTGACTAAGTTAATAATCAAAAACCACACCAAAAGTAATTAAATCTGCGCCTTTTAATTCAACTGATATTTTTATATTAGCTCGTTCAGCTAAAGTTTTAACAATAGCTAAACCTAAGCCAAAATGGGTTTCAGATGTTCTGGCATTATCTTTTTGCCACAGCGGTTCGAACATATTATTTATATCTGCTGCCGTTAATTGCTGCAGTGGTATGTTAGATATGGTTAGTTTTGGCTTGTCATTAATAATATTCAGTTCAATTGTTACTATACTTGCTTCTGGGCTGTAATGGATCGCATTGTTAATAAGATTTGTTAGTATTGCTTCTAAGGAAAACACATCATTCGTAATAACAATGTTATTGGTAAGCTTGGTGCTAATTCTTTGTTCAAAATTAGGTATTGTTATTGCTAGCCTTTCTAAAATACAGAACACTTTATCTGATAAATCTATATCAACCATGGTTAAGTTAAATTGCTCAGTACTCACTTTATTTAATAGCAATAATGACTCTACAATATTTTTCATACGTGTAGATATAGATAAAACATCATCTTTATAGTTTTCGATAACCTCTTCATTTTCTGGATATTTAATTGCTATTTCACTCACACTCATTAATTCAGTAATAGGTGTTTTTAACTCATGTGCAATATCAGAAGTTAATCGTTTTTCATTTTTAAGTAATGCCCTGTTTTCAATTAAAAATTGATTTAATTCATCAATAATTGTTTTAATTTCACTCGGAGGATGATCAATGAAAAATTTTTCTGATTCATTATTAATGTCAATTTCTCTGATCTGTTTATTAAGTAAGGTGATTGGCTCTACCCCCTTAGAAACAATTTTATTCACTAAATAGCGAACAAAAAATGCAGTACCGATAGCAGTAATTAAAAAAACAATATCAATTAATATTAAAATTTGTTCAAGCGTTGCACTTGACCGAGCAAAAACTAGGTATATAGGAGACTGAATATCTGTGGCGTCATTGTCATTCGTCGGTATAAATTTAAATAAAAAAACACGCCCACTTTCACCATTGGGTAAATCAGCTTGCGTAATCATATGTCCGCCAAGTGACAATGCTACGCGATTAAAGTCAAATTCAGGTGTTTGATTTAATGTCGGTGAATATTTTAATATTTTATCATTTGACCAAATTTGAAAATATTCAGCATGTTCTGTGCGGCTAAACTCCGTCATCACATCAATTAGCATGGTTAATTGTAATGAATTTTCTTTATAACTAATTAAATTAACGAGACTCTTACCTTTCTGTTCTAAAGCATCATCAAATTGTTTATCTACATACGTATCGACACTAATGTCTAAAAATAAGAGAACAATAAATAAAATAAAGGTAATAAGTGTGGTTAGTTGCTTAACTAAAGACTGCTTTATTGACTTCATGTTGAACCTTACAGTTTATTGTTAATAATGTATTGCTCAAGCATTAGTAGCAACATAGCCAAATCCACGTTTATTTTTTACAGGGAATACAGCTGAAAACTTTTTCAATTTTTTACGAATAGATGAGATATGAGCTTCTAATGAGTTTTTATTAATGGCATCGTATTTACCAACAATATACTCCCCCATCTTTTCAGCGCTCACTACTTTCTCTTTATTAATAAATAAACATTCTGTAATTTTATATTCTGTTGGGGTTAAGTCTATCGCTTTACCTGAAAAGCTAAGCACTTTTGCTTGTAAATCGACAACAAAATCATTAATAGTGATTGTGTTTGATGTTCTTAATAACTCACCTCGCCTTGTTAACGCGATAATTCGAGCATGCAACTCATCAAATGAAAAAGGCTTAGTCATATAATCATCGGCACCGGTAAACAAACCATCAATGCGATCTGACAGTTGATCTTTAGCAGAAAGAATAAGTACCTTACTTTGTTTTTTATGCTTTCTTAGCGATTTTAATATTGATAAGCCATCAACACTGGGTAACATTAAATCTAAAATAATAATGTCATAATCATCTGATAATGCCATCGCCAAAGCATCGGCTCCGTCACCTGCTTCATCAACAGCAAATCCTAAGGCAACTAAGCCTATACGCAAACTACGCCTTAATTTATCAGAATCTTCAACAAGTAAAATATTCATATTAATCATCAATAGCATTTTTCTTTAATTTATCACGCTAAACTTAAGATTGGCTGAATTTTATAAAAACCGCGAATAAAAGAGACCTTTTATAATATAAACATCGGTATATTCAGTAAATCTTAAGCTCCCCTTCAGGTGCACTTAAGTTCACTTTGCTAAATTAATGATGAAAGATTATTTATTATTGAGTTAACAATGACAATACAAAAACATAAAGGTGCTAAACGCATTTTTCTAGCCTTAATTAATTCATTACAAGGCTTTAAATGGTTAATAAAAAATGAAACAGCTTTCCAACAAGAGTTAATTATAATCCTTGTATTATCAAGTGCTAGCTGCTTTCTCAATATCAGCTTATTACTGCATTTATTACTAATTGTGTCACTGCTGTTTGTTTTATTAGTTGAAGTTATTAACACCGCAGTAGAAGCCACGATTGATCGCATCGGGTTAGAGCATCATTCATTATCTGGTTTAGCAAAAGACTTAGGATCTCTTGCTGTATTGATTAGTTTAGCAATCGCTATTGCTACCTGGGGAGTAGTTTTATGGGAGCTATAATTTATCCGTAAACAAGAAAATTCAGCAAAAATTCAGTTTACGCTCAGTTTTAATTAAGGTTGAAAAGGCACACTATTATTTTTACTAAAGAGATAAGATTGTGCAAAAAATATTTTCTAAAACGCTATCATTAAATTCAGCAACAATATTGTTAAGCCTTTATTTTTCGCTTGTTTTTAACTTTCCGTTTTTACAAAAAACGTATTATGATTTAATTAAGTTAGATAGCTTTGATTTTGCCTACTTTATATCTCTCCCCTTATTTTTAAGCACTATTTTTGTTCTGCTATTTAGCCTATTGCCGAGAAGGTATGTTTATAAAACAGCGATGACTGTTCTGATCATATTATCAGCCGTATTCTGCTATGCAATGAGTAGTTATGGCATTATTTTTGACTACGGTATGGTTGAAAACATGGCTGAAACATCTACGTCTGAGGCTTTTACCTACCTTAATTTATCAGCTATTTTTTATATAGCATTATTAACAATTACGCCTTTAGTGATATTAAGAAAAATTAATTATCGGTCAAATTCGCTGGGCTTAAGCGTAAAACACCGTTTAAAGCTAATTGTTTCTGCCCTAATCATCTTTATCATTATTTTTTTTAGTCTGTATTCTAGTTACGCATCTGTTAACCGAAATAATAGAGATTTAGCAAAATATATTGTGCCAATACCAACATTAATTGCGAGCTATAAATACATTAAACGAAACCATTTCGCTGAGCCAATAGTATTTAAAGAGTTAGATTCTCATCCTAAAATGCAAACATCACTTAAAGCAGATAAAAATGTCGTGGTAATGATTGTAGGAGAAACAGCAAGAGCAAAAAACTTCTCGTTAAATGGTTATGCTAAACTAACCAACGAATATACAGAGAAGTTTAATATACAGTCTTTTAAGCAAATGTATTCCTGTGGTACAGCAACGGCCGTTTCTGTTCCTTGTATGTTTTCATTATTAAACAAAGACCAGTTTAATAAGCAATCAGCGTCTTCACAACAAAATCTATTAGATATTGCGCAATTAGCAGGTGTCGATGTGTTGTGGGTTGATAATAATGAAGGTTGTAAAGGTGTCTGTAAGCGAGTAAAAACTATTAATATTGACAAAAATAAAAGTAATTCATTATGCGATGGTGACTATTGTTTTGATGAAATATTATTAACGCAATTAGATAATAAACTAACCACGTTAAGCGCTCAAACCACATTAATTGTTCTGCATTTAATGGGTTCACATGGGCCAACATATTATCGTCGTTACCCACAAGAATTTGCTACTTTTCTACCTGACTGTCAGCAAAGTGATATACAAAACTGTACATCAGAGCAACTAGTAAACACTTACGATAATACAATACATTATTCAGATTATGTGATTTCTGAAGTAATAAATAAATTAGCTAAATTTACCAAAAACAATACTCAGACGATAAATGCAAAAATGATTTATGTATCCGACCATGGGGAATCATTAGGTGAAAATGGTCTCTATTTGCATGGTTTTCCATACGCCATTGCGCCTATCGAACAAACCCATATCCCGCTATTATTTTGGTCAAATAACACTCAGGAATACTTCCAAAATAATTGCTTAGAACAGAGTACGCAAACGATATATAATCATGACAATATATTTCATTCCATGCTTGGTGTATTAAATGTAGCGTCATCAACATATCAACCAAAGCTTGATGTTTTTAAACCATGTCGAGATAACACCAACATAATGCGTATCGCTCAAAATTAAATGAACAAAAATCGATAAGCAGTTTAGCCAACGTCGAGCTGATATATAGTAGTAATTTAGATGCCGAAAATGAAGAACCTATAATAACATTAGTTTCTTATTATTATTCTACAAACTATGCCAGCCAAACATATCCCGCGACAGGTTTAGAATATATAGATGGATTAAGCTTTAAGATGGGTTTAGATTTAACGTTGTTTTCTGGTGCGCTTAAATTTCAGCTCCCGTTAAATGATTCAACTATAGGAACATGAGATCTTACCGGTAGCTCAATAGAACAAAAATATAATGTAGATTTCAACTTTACAGAGTTAAACTCGACTAAATCATCAAGCAAACTCTAGCGTGAATTTTACAAACAACAATTCTTATTCTAGTAATTGACAATCAATATATTGTTATAAAAAATCACTAATTCTCGTTAGAACTAAGAATTAGTGATAAGGCTAAGTCTATTATTTAGTCTAGAGATATACCGGTTGGTAAGCTCATACCACGTTGAACAGCAGGACGTGAGCCAACATGCTGGTACCATCTTAAGAGATTTGGATAATCTTCAATATTAAGCGTTGTCCATTCGCTAACGCTAATCCAAGGATAAGCAGCCATATCGGCAATCGAATACTCTCCGGCTAAATATTCATTATCTGCGAGGCGATCATCTAATAGACGATAAACACGTGCGGTAAAATTGGCATGGTAGTCTAATGCTTGAGGTAACTTTTCTACGGCTAAATCAGACCAATAATGTGCAGACGCACTATGTGGCCCTAATCCAGTTAATGCCACCATTAGCCACGACAGTGTTTCGCCACGCTCTTTACTGTCGACAGGAAGAAATTGTTTACCCGCTTCAGCAAATTGTATTAGAATTGCGCCTGATTCAAATAAAAGACGTTGCTCTTCACGCTCTTGCCAAACAACAATTGGCACTTTTCCAAATGGATTCAGATCAGTAATTTCAGTAGCAAATTGTTCTTTTGCTCTGATATTAACAGGGTGAACATCAAAATTAAGACCCAATTCTTCAAAAAGAATTGATATCCGTCGCGAATTGGGCGTTGCCCACATATATAGTTTAATATTATTCATTTGTATAGTATGACTTAATGATATAACAAACAGCACTACCCGAAAGAGTGGATATCAATAAACTACCCCTTTGGGTGGTATAGCGGTTGTTGCTAAGGAGTATCTTAATTTGAGTAAAATAAACTGTTCAACGTATCGACTTTGAATAGTTTAAAGCAAGGCCATCAAACAATAACAATAATTATAAAAAGATCACTATAACAAAAATATATTTAAGGCGAGGTAATTACCCCATGTTCAAATTTAGAATGAAAAACTCATTATCATCTGCGATCACCGCAGCTTTAGCTTTATCATCTTTAGCCCCCGTTTATGCATCTGCACAGTCTACAGCACCTTTACAAGAAGAGGTACCTGCGCAATCAGACATCGAGACTGAAGAAATTGAAAAAATATCTGTTACTGGTTCACGTATCCGTAGTGGTCGACAAGCGGCCTCAATTCCAGTTGATGTCGTTTCGTCAGAACAAATAAAATTATCAGGCTTTCAAAACGTTGAAGAAATTCTAAATAACATGCCACAATTTGTGCCATCTGGTACAGCCTCAACAAACTCTACAGCAAATCCAACAGCCACAGGTGCTGCAACCCTAGATTTACGCGGACTAGGCTCTACTCGTAGCCTAGTATTAGTTAATGGTCGACGATACACTTTTTTCGATTCTAGCCAAACAACCGATATTAATACTATTCCAGCTTCACTAATTGAACGTGTAGAAGTGGTTACCGGTGGCGCGTCAGCGGTTTATGGCTCAGATGCGGTAGCTGGTGTTGTTAACTTTATAATGAAGGATGATTTCGAAGGTGTTGAATTACGTACTCAATTCAACCAAACCGCGGAAGGTGATGGCAATACTAAAGACTTTACCCTAACTATGGGTGGCAATTTTGCTGATGGAAGAGGTAATGCTGTTATTGCCTTAAATTATTTAGATCGCGATGCAATTTATACAACAGATCGTGATTTTTCTTCTTCTGTTTTAACTGATGGTACTGATGCCAACGGCAATAGAGTTTTAGTACCTGGTGGTAGTAGCTTTGTACCAAATGGTCGTTTTACCGGACTACCAAGTTCAGCTGAAGGTATTGCTGCTATTCCTGGCTTAGATAGCGCACTCGCAGCAGCAGGGCTTACCGGTATCGGTGGTGACGGATTCATTCCAGATGCAGATGGTAATGTTCGCCCTTTTTCTCGCCCTGATGATCTATATAACTACACCTTAGATAATTTTCTACGTATACCGCAAGAGCGACACAGCTTAACGCTGTTCGCTGATTATGAGATCAATGATGATTCTAAGTTATATATTGAAGGTGCTTATACTCACAACGAAACCTCTACAGGTTTTGCCCCTTCTTTTATCAGCACATCATTACCTATTGACGTTACCAACCCTTATATCAGCTCAGAATTAAGTGATGTATTACAACTTGTAGATGCTAATGAAGCAGGTGTTGCTCAAAATGATGGTTTAGTTAATCTTGGTGTTAATCGTCGTTTAGTTGAAACTGGCGCTCGCCGTAATAACGATAGCCGTCACTCATTCAGAGCATTAATTGGTGTAGAAGGCGTTATCGATGATTACAACTATGATCTGTATTATTCTTATGCCCGCTCTGACAATACACAAACTCAAATAGGTAATGTATCTAGTTCTGCTTTTGCTGCTGGAATTTTATCCGTTGATGGTGCTGCACCGATAGTGAACCCATTTGGTCCGAATATTTCAGCTGAAGGAGTAGATTATATCAGTATTGATACTATCAATACTGAAGTCACTGAACTCAACGTGTTTGGTGCCAGTATCAGTGGCGATTTATTAGAAGTACCTCATGGCTTTCTATCGGCTTCATTCGGCGTAGAATGGCGCTCAAATAAAGTTGTCTTTGCTGTTGATCAGGCTTTACTTACAGGTGATGTTGCCGGATTTAATGCCGTACAACCAACCGCTGGAGAAATTGAAGTTTGGGAAGTATTTGGTGAAGTCTTTATGCCTATATTAGCAGACGTAGCAGGCATTAAGTCTTTAGATGCTACCGCAGCATACCGTTATTCAGAGTATGATCTTGAACAAACAGATGGCGTAAGTACTTTTCTTGTTGGCTTAGATTGGATGGTGAATGATTCTCTTGCCTTCGGTGCTCAATTCCAAAAAGCAATTCGTGCTCCTAGTCTTGGAGAAGCATTTGGGGGTCAACAGCTGTTCCCAGTTGCCGCAACAGATCCTTGTGCCCTGCCTAGTGCTGCAACGGATGCAACTATTCGCAGCCTTTGTGAAGCAACAGGTGTACCTGCCAGTCTTGTTGGCAGCGCAAACCTTCAGCCAAACAACGAAATACCAGGTGTTTTTGGTGGTAACCCCAACTTAAGCGAAGAAGAATCAGATACTATTACTGTTAGTGCAATTATTACACCTACCAGCATACCTAACCTACGTGTTTTAGTAGATTATTTCGATATTGAAGTTGATAACGCAATTGGCGCGTTTGGTGGTTCAGTAAATAACATACTCGATATTTGTTATAGCCAAGTACAAGATATCAATAGTACTGCATGTCAGGCTGTTAGTCGTAATTCTACTAGCGGAGTTATTGATACTCTTAATCCAGTTACTGCAACCAATGTTAACGTTGGCGGTTTAGCAACATCTGGGGTTGATTTCCAAGTAGACTATAAAGTTGAATTGGATGCTAGCGAGATTAATATTTTATTTAATGCAACCTTACTTAATGACTATGACCTAACCCCTATTGCCGATTTAAATACAGTGAATGACTGTGCTGGCGCATTTGGCACAACCTGTGGCGAGCCTAAATCAGAACTGAAAATGAACACTTCAGTTACATGGACAGATGGTGATTTAACTCTTGGTTTGAGACATCGTTGGTCTGAGGATACTACCCTTGACCAAGTACAATTTGGCGCTGATCCATCAACGTCTGCGGTTCCTGAACTTTCAGGCTACAGCTATCTTGATATTTCTGTTAACTATAATCTTAGTGATAACTCAACTATATGGGGTGGTGTAAATAACGTGTTAGATAAAAACCCTCCGCTATTAGGTTCACGTCAAAGTAGAGCAAATACTAGACCTGATACCTATAATGCAACAGGTGCTGAATTATTTATAGGTGGATCTTACCGATTCTAAGTTAAGGTAGAAGAAAGGAAGGTTTATTAGCCTTACTGGCATTAAACCTTCCTTCCTATAAACATACACCATACTTTAATAGGTAACTTAATGGACAATCAGAATGATAGTCTTTGGGAATGGAGTGTTTTCTGGCACTCTAACCAGTTGCATTCTTGCATGCCAGTTAACAATGAATCTGACGCATTAGCACCGATATGGCGCAATTTTTTTAGTGAGTTACCCTCAGGCGCCAAGATTTTAGATTTAGGAACAGGAAATGGAAGTTTAGCTGTACAAGCCGTTGCAGTTTCCCATAAAAAGCATCCTCCTTTTTCAATTCATGGGGTAGATCTCGCAGATATAGCACCTGCTAAGTATGTTGCCAATGCCAAAGAACAGTTATCAGATGTAATTTTTCACCCCCGAACTCCTATGGAAAAATTACCTTTTGAAGCCGATACATTCGATGCTATTGGCAGTCAATTCGCTATCGAATATTCCACAATTAATGAGAGTTTACGGGAAGCGTGTCGTGTATTAAAACCTGGAGGACGATTACGATTTTTGTTACATGCGAATGACGGCATTTTAAAAGAGCGTTGTCGTCAGCAATATGAACAAGCCCAGGTAATTTTAGCTAGCGAATTATTTTCAATCACGACTCAATTACTTATAGCACTAAATGAAGCTGAAACTTGCAATACACCACAAGCCATACAAACAGCAGAAAATTTAATATTATCCGTTAAGCAGGTATTTGATGAATTAGAAAAACGCTTTGCTGGAATCGAAGAACGAAGTCTTATCGATAACTTGTTTGCTGCTGTTCGCAACCTTCTAGGATTACGCAAGTCTTACGAAATTCAAGTTATCATAAAAATGAATGAAGATATAAAACTATTATTATTAGCACAATCAAAGCGCCTGCAATCCATGCAAAACGCAGCTTTAGATGACACCACGGTGACTGAAATGGCTGAACAATTGCACCAGCTTAACATTGATAACGTGTCATTAGAATTAGCTACAACAAATACAGGAAACCGTAGCATCGGCTATTGGTTATCCGGAGAAAAGCCCCAGCGAGTGGGTGAGGAAATATTATGAAAAGACGTGAATTTTTAGTAGCTGCTGCTGCGTCGGCTACGGGTATTATGCTCTCTGGTTGTACGCCGCCAGACAGATCAAACGTGTTACGAGCAGTTATGCACGCCGATTTACAATCTTTAGATCCTATTGTGACAACCATTGGTATTGTACAGCGACACGCATTAATGGTTTATGATTTTTTATTCGGTCGTGACACCAATGGCGTTCCACAACCTCAAATGGTTGGGCACTGGAATGTAAGTGAAGACCAACTCAATTGGGAATTCACCTTACGTAATGGACTGTTATTTCACGATGGCAGCCCAGTAACAACAACAGATGTTATTGCTTCACTGAAACGCTGGGGACAACGCGATGTTTACGGCCGACAAATATTTGCTGTAACAGAGCAGCTAGAAGCCATTGATGCGCAAAAATTTGTTTGGAAACTTAATCAGCCATACAGCTTATTATTGCATGCATTATCTAAAACTGGTGGACCGGTTGCTGCCATCATGCCTGCAAGTATTGCAGCAACAGATCCATCAACGTCTATTCAAAGTAGTATCGGCTCAGGTCCTTATGTTTTTGACACCGCAGCCTGGGTTCCAGGTGCAAAAGTTGTTTACCGAAAAAACCAGCATTATATACCACGTAATGAAACCCCAAATGGTACCTCAGGTGGCAAACATGTTTATATAGATACAGTAGAATGGCTGAATATTCGAGACCCTCAGTCTGCAGTCTTAGCCCTTGCTAACGGTGAGATAGACTTTTTTGAAAACCCATCACCTGAATTTTTACCGCTTTTGCGTGATTCAGGTGTTGTTATTCAACGTGCTGATCCACTTGGATTTCAAGGCATGTTACGCATGAATCATTTACACCCTCCATTTGATGATCCACGCGCGCGTCAGGCCTTGTTATACCTAATCGATCAAGATCGCTACTTGCAAGCCATGTTTGGTGATCCTGAAGTCACCAATAACTGTAGCGCATTTTTTGTTTGTGGCTCGCCACATGAAAGCTTAGCAGGTGTACCTAAAGGTCTTGGTAAAAACCGTGAAAAAGCAAAAGCATTAATGGCTGCCTCAGGTTATGATGGCCGTCCAGTCGTCATTTTACACCCCACAGATATTCAGTTTATGAATCTTGCTACCTTAGTGCTTGCTGACGACTTAAGATCAATTGGTGTTAATGTTGACTTACAAGCAATGGATTTTGGTGCTATGGGGTCACGACGTATCAATCGCTCTAGTCCACAAAATGGCGGTTGGGATCTTGGCTTAACTTATTGGCCAGGCGGTAACATTACTGACCCTATTGGTAATGTACCTATGCATGCAAACTGTGAAGATGCTTGGCCTGGCTGGCCATGCGATGCTAAACATCAAGCTTTAATTGAGCAGTACCCTTATGCGCCTAATGAACTTGAACGTAAGAAATTAGCTGACAAAATCCAAACCAGCGCTTATGAATTAGTACCTTATGTGCCAATTGGACAATGGTTTGCTCCCGTTGCTTATAGCCCACGTATAACGGGGATGCTTGAAGTGCCTGGCAGCACTGTTTTTTGGAATATTAAGAAAAAACCTTACCAACCAGCTTAGTTCACCCAGACTCAGTTTAAAGTGTTTTTAATCAGTTGAAATAAAACTATTTCAACTGATTATACTAACTTACCTGAACTCGGTTTAAGATATTTTTAATCCATTGAAATAATTACTAATAAAATTTAATTTATACTCTAGCTTGATAGTTTTTCTTTCTTCAAGGCAAATTTCGCGTTAATAGCTAGTCTATTGAAAGTAAATTTAACGATGAAGCAAGTAAAAGTAGCTGTTAGAGAAGAATATATTAAGCGAGCTCAGGTTAACTTGATAATTGCTCTACTTTGGCAATAACAAATAGCTAAATTTCACCTCAATCACGAGTCTCTGACCAATAAATTAAGGATGAAATCAGCAAAAGCAATCACTAGATAAGCATATGCCCCATCAGACATGCTTTGTGCTTACTCGGTTAGCTAACAAGTATGACTTAACCGATATTCTAGGCTAAGTCATCCTCTTTTCTAAGCTTCTTCTTTCGCGAAATGACAAGCTGTTTTGTGCCCTGGGCCTTGTACTTCTAAGGCTGGCTCTTCACTTGTACAAATAGGTTGAGCGATTGGACAACGAGTACGGAAACGACAACCTGAAGGCGGGTTTGTTGGACTCGGAATATCACCTTTCAAGACAATACGATTATTGATAGCATCTGGGTCACTATTTGGTACTGCGGATAACAATGCTTTGGTATAAGGGTGCTTAGGCGAATTAAAAATACTCTTTTTATCAGCAATCTCAACAACTTTCCCTAAATACATTACAGCAACATGTGTCGATATATGCTCAACAACAGCTAAATCATGGGCAATAAAAAGATATGCAATCCCGAGCTCTTTTTGCAAGTCCACTAGTAGGTTAATCACTTGAGCTTGTACTGAAACATCAAGCGCTGATACTGGTTCATCAAGAATAATCAACTTAGGGTTTGTTGCCAACGCACGAGCAATCCCAATACGTTGTCGTTGACCGCCTGAAAATTCATGCGGAAATCGATCGACCTGATCCGCACGTAAACCAACACGTTCAAATAAGTCTTGTACTCTATTCTTCAATTCGTCGCCGCTTTTTAAACCATAATTCCCAATAGGCTCTGCAACCGTTTGGCCAACAGTACGACGTGGGTTTAATGATGCAAACGGGTCTTGAAACACTACTTGCAAATGCTTCCTTAATGGGCGTAATACCTGTTCAGAAACATGTGAAATATCCTGCCCGGCTAATTCAATTGTACCTTTTGTTGGTTCAACTAGACGCAAAATAGAGCGTCCTACGGTTGATTTACCACAACCACTTTCCCCAACAAGCCCCAAAGTTTCACCTTCAGCAATACTAAAACTAACGCCATCAACTGAACGTACAACACTCGCTTTTTGACCAAGCATTCGGTCAATAATACCTGTGCCACCAATCTCATAATGTTTAACCAGATCTTTGACAACTAATATATCGCTCATCGTGGTACTCCAACTTTTTCGCTATGCCAGCACGAAGCCAAATGGCCCGTGTTACCAACAGGTTGTAATTCAGGTGCATCTGTTCGGCATTTATCTGTCGCCAATGAACAACGCGGAGCAAAAGCGCAACCTATGATTGGCTCAAGTAATGAAGGAACTGTTCCTGGTATTTCTGTTAGCCGAGCCTGAGAGTTTGTGTCACCTAATCGTGGCATTGCACCAAGCAAACCTAAGGTATAAGGGTGCTTAGGGGTTCGCAATAAATCACGCACAGGTGCTTCTTCAATTTTTCTTCCGGCATAAACCACAATAACGCGATCAGCCATTTCAGCAACAACCCCCAAATCATGCGTGATTAAAAGAATTGCGGTACCTAAACGGTTTTTTAAATCTCGCATTAAATCTAAAATCTGCGCTTGTATTGTTACATCAAGCGCTGTAGTGGGTTCATCCGCGATAAGTATTGAAGGAGTGCAAGCTAACGCCATTGCGATCATTACACGCTGACACATTCCTCCTGACAGTTCATAAGGATATTGATCTAAGCGCTTTTCAGGTTCGGTAAGCTGTACAAATTGCAACATTTCCAACGCACGGGCACGAGCAGCCTTTTTGTCAAGATGCTGATGTAGCTGCACCGCCTCACAAATTTGCTCAGCTATTGTCAGTACAGGGTTAAGACTAGTCATTGGCTCCTGAAATATCATCGCGATTTCATTACCGCGAATTTTTTGCATTTCACTCTCAGTCATACTGAGAATCTCTCTATCGTTGAACTTAATAGAGCCACTATCAATTTTACCCGGCGGATTAGGAATCAAACGCATCAATGCCAACGCACCAACGCTTTTTCCTGAGCCAGATTCACCAACAATCGCCAAGGTTTCACCTTCATTTAAGGAATATGAAAAGTTTTGCACTGCTGGAACATTACCTCGCTCGGTACGAAAAGTAACCGAGAGGTCTTCTACTGTGAGTAAAGGATTTAATTTTTTCATGTGCGACTCACAAAACGAGGGTCAAAGATATCACGTAAGCCATCACCTAGTAGATTTACACCCAGTACAGTAAACGATAACGCTATACCTGGGAACATTACAATGTGCGGCGCGATTGAGAATACGGTGCGACCTTCCGCAATAATATTACCCCAACTCGGTGTTGATGGCGGTGTGCCAGCACCAATAAAGCTCAATATAGCTTCAGTCAATACCGCTGAGGCAAATATATAGGTCGCCTGCACAAGTAAAGGGGCCAAGGTATTAGGCAGTATATGTCGCCATAAAATCAGAATAAAAGGTGTTCCTGCTGTAATAGCCGCCTCAACATAAGGTCGTTCTTTCAATTGCAATACAACACTACGAACTAACCTAGCAACCCTAGGAACTTCCGCAATTGAAATAGCAATAATGACATTTTTCAAACTGGCGCCAGTCAAAGAGATTAATGCCACAGCAAGTAAAATAGAAGGGATTGCCATTAAGCCATCCATTACTCGCATAAGTATCTGGTCAACCCAGCTGACAAAACCACTCAGAATACCAATGAGTAAACCGAAGAAAATACCGATAACGACAACACCAAGCCCTACAGCAAGAGAGATACGTGCTCCGTAAATTGTTCGGCTATATACATCACGGCCAACTAAATCACCACCGAACCAAAATTCAGTACCCGGGACTTCCAGTCGATTAAAAGGCGCAATCGTTTGTGGGTCAATAGTACCTAACCATGGGGCGGCAATAGCAGCGAAAACTGCAATGGCCAACATAGCACCACCAATAATAATATTAGGATATCGCTTCCAAATTCGCATAAGACCGGTGGGCGAAGATGGGGTCTGTGTTATTGCTGAAATACTCAATATTTAATCCTCGGATCAAATAAACTATAACTGAGATCTATAAGTAAATTAACCACAACATAGGTTGCAGAAAATACCAATATAACTCCCTGTATCACGGGATAATCTCGACGAAGAATGGCATCAACCG
The DNA here is from genome assembly GCF_030547795.1 of Colwellia sp. 5_MG-2023. Taxonomy (NCBI): domain Bacteria; kingdom Pseudomonadati; phylum Pseudomonadota; class Gammaproteobacteria; order Alteromonadales; family Colwelliaceae; genus Colwellia; species Colwellia sp. 5_MG-2023. The sequence continues at coordinate 19,136 of NZ_JAUOPW010000007.1, forward strand.
TTAAACGACCTAGCCCTGGTATATTGAATACAGTTTCTGTCACAACAACACCACTAATCAACAGAGCAAAGCTAATGCCTATAACGGTAACAATAGGAATCGCAGCATTCTTTAATGCATGTCGAATCAACACTCTACGTACCGAAAGACCTTTCGCTCTAGCAGCTCGAATATAATCTTGATTTAGTATTTCAAGCATTGTAGTACGTGTAATTCGGGCAATAAGCGCAGCGTTAATTATACCGAGTGATAACGCAGGTAAAATAAGATGTTCCAAGAAAGGGCCAATACCATAAGCAATGGGTACATAGCCTTGAACGGGCAATAGCTTCAAGTCAACCGAAACGACAGCGATTAGGATATAAGATAAGACAAAGACTGGTATTGAAAAACCAAGTACCGCGAAACTCATCGCCATACGGTCAATCAAGCCACCTGCACGCCACGCAGCAATAACACCAAGAGGTACAGCAATTGTTACCGCAATAAATAACGAAGCGATTGTCAACGCTATTGTTGGCTCTAGTCTTTGAACTATTAATTCCATCACCGGCCGTTGAGAGAAAATAGAGATACCGAGATCCCCTTGAAACACACCACCGATCCATTGACTAAAGCGAACCAGAAAAGGCTGATCCAGACCAAGTGTGCTACGTAAGCGATTAATATCTTCTATAGAAGCTTGTTCCCCTGCTAGTACGGCAGCTGGGTCACCGGGCGTTAAATAAAGCAGTGAAAATACGATAATGGCGACAACTGCCATGACCGGAATTGTTGCTAATATTCGCCTAATTGCAAGCGCTAGCATTTACAGACTCCTAGGCGCAGAACGTTTGTTTTAAAGTAATTTAACATGCGACTCTCGAACAGTAATTTTCAGCTATTATGTCCTTATACTCGATAACTGTACAACTACCCCTTAGGGTGGTTTGCTGTGATACCCTAAAGACTATCCTTTTAATAGGCGCTATGCAGACTTACATCGCGCACCAATAATAGGATAAACAAAACTAATGTGTCGTTGGTTGGCTTATATCGGAGAACCCAGACTTATAGAACAATTTCTATATGATGGTCCACATTCCCTGTGTGAACAGGCTCTACATTCACATAAAGCAAAACTCGGTGTACATGGCGATGGTGGAGGCTTAGGCTGGTATGGTAAACCAAGCGCTCCTGGCTTGTATCGAGATGCTGGCCCTGCATGGGCTGATACGAATTTGCGGGAATTAACCCGTGTCATTGAAAGTGATGTTTTTTTTGCACATGTGCGCGCTTCAACTGGCGCAGGTAACTTATTGGTAAATTGCCATCCATTTCGCGCTGGTCGATTGTTATTTATGCACAATGGCCAAATAGGTGGCTTTCATCTTTTACGGCGACAGCTGTTATCAATGCTATCAGATAAGAGTTTTGACTGTATTGAAGGTGGTACCGATAGTGAATTGTTATTTCAACTCATGATCACTTTTGGCCTTAGAGAAGACCCAGATAACGCGATTAGAAAAACCATTAGCGTGGTCGATGAATTACGACAGAAAGAAAACATTCAAGAAGCTTTTCGCGCAACATTTGCAATAACCGATGGAAAAACTTTACGGGTCGTAAGGTGGGCTTCAGATACATACGCACCGTCTTTATATATAAACCAGACACAAAGCGGTACACTCGTCGTATCAGAGCCATTAGATGAAGATATTTCAAAATGGGTATCCGTATTGCCGAACACTTTAGTACGCCTTGAGTTACAAAACAATAATGAAGTTAAGGTACATAGCGAGTTGTTTTTAATATAACATGATAAATAGTTTACAAAAAAGTTGTCATTGGTATGAAAACTAAATTTATTACCCCTATTAGCCGTTCAAAAATGATGAATCGGCATAAGCTATTAAAATCAAGCAAAAATAAACGAGAACCAAAACTGACATTAGTTGCTGCGCCCGCCGGTTTTGGTAAAACGACATTGCTAACTCAATCACGAGAAAGTTTACTGTCTGATGGTTATTTAGTTCCTTGGATATCTCTCGGTGCCGACGATTGCAGTGTTTCTAATTTGCTAAGAAATATTGTCGAAGCTATTCAATATGCAATCCCAACCTTTGGTGCTCGAACAGCACGAATTATTAGTGCTTGCGCTCGCCTTGATGTCACTCGTACACTGAGCGATTTGGTTGAAGACATACGTGATACAGAAGCTCCATTAATTTTGATTCTTGATGATTATCATTGTGTTAGTGGTGGCGAAACGGATGAGTTGATCGAATTATTGCTAAACCTTGCCCCTGAAAATTTTCAGATGATTGTTGCCTCAAGAACACGACCACAGTTTGGTTTAGCCGCACTGCGTGTGAGAGATGAGCTACGAGAAATAACGCCTACTCAATTACGATTCGACTTATCTGAAGCGTCAGAATTTCTCCTGGAAATTCGTAATTTAGGCTTAAACGACGATCAAATTGAAAAAATTCACCAGCATAGTGAAGGCTGGGTTGCAGGTCTGCAACTTGCTTCCTTATCCCTACGAGATCCTGAACGACGAGACGGATTTATCGAGTCTTTTTCCGGTAGCTTACAGGATATTGCCGAATATTTGGCAAGTGACGTACTAAACCAACAACCCAAAGCAGTACAAGAATTTCTATTGCGAACATCGGTGTCCAATCGTATTAACGGTGAGCTTGCCGCCTACCTAACAGGTAATGATAATGCTCCTACAATGTTGGAAGAGATCGAACGTGATGGATTATTTGTATCGCCGTTAGATCAAAACCGAACATGGTATCGCTACCACCAGCTTTTTCATGAATTCTTGCTTGCTGAGTTACGTCGACGTCACCCTGGCGAACTAGTTTGTTTGTATCGTAAAACAGCTATATGGTTTCAAAAACAAAACTTATCACGTGAAGCTGTTGAGTACGCATTACTCGCCGGCGATTTTAACATTGTAACCACATTAGTAGAGCAGCAATCATGGATAGAGTTAATGGCAGGACGCATGCCGCAAGTTATCACTTCGATTCGTAGAATTCCAGATGACGTGCGTAACGAAAACCCTAAAATACTCTACTTGTTAGGTACAGCACTTTACCATGCGAATAGCGCCGATGAGAGCGACGACGTACTGTCAAAAATGATTTCGCTTGTTGATAAGCAAGAAGCCTCTGCAGCATCAGACGAAAGTAAATACTTAAGTGAGCAAACACGTTTATTGTCGGCTGGCATAGCTATTGCCAGGGACGATCCTCATAAAATAATTGAACTACTCTCAGATGAATTTTATTACTTAAGTGACTTTGAACGTGGGCTTGCCTGTAATTTTCTAGGTTATGCACTATCGGAATTAGGTGAATTCGGGCCAGCAGCAAAAACCTTATCTGATGGTAGACACTATCATTTATTAGCTGGTTCAGAGTTTGGTGCTATTTACTCAGAGTGCTTCTTAGCGTTAACGGACTTTTCTAATGGTAACTTGGATCATTGTTTTGCACGCTTTTCTCCCGAAAGTAGAAGTTTTTCGAAAGAGAAGTACGTGGCACCGATACCGCAAGTAATTCAGGGTATTGTCTTATACCAATGGAATAGAATCGATGAAGCCCTAGAATGTTTACAGCCTAACCTGCCTTTAATTGGCGAAGTTGGTTTTACCAAATTACTCGTGTTTGGCTATACCGCACTGGCTCGAATAAGTGGCTTACACGGTGATCATCGTGCGGCAATGCGTTGTTATGATTTAATTGCCGCTGTAGGCGCTCGCTGGGGTGCTCCTTATGAACGCCATCAAGCACTAGTTGTCGGTGCTCGCATTGCTTACCTTTTACAAGCAGAACGCCTAAATGAAGCCTTAGATCATGCACTAATTAATGACATAGATGTAGACGCCGATACTTTATCACTACCGGCAGAATGGGCTCGTAAGCCTTGTCGAAACGCACTCACTTGGGCAAGGCTACAAATAGCCACGGGCCGACCTGAAGTGACACTTCCTGTGTTGGCTGAGTTACGCAAACTTGCCACTGAATCACGTTGGGGAATGCGTGTCCTTGAATGTTATATTCTTGAAGCTCGCGCTCGATTTTTACAAGACAAAATTAAAGCGCGTAGTCTAGTTGACGAGGCACTTGCAATTGCCGCGCCCAACCATTCCGTGCGTTGTTTTGTTGATGAAGGTAGTGAAATTGACTCATTACTACTCGATTTACGACAAAGTGAAATCAAAGGTTGGTCGTCTTCTAAAAGAAGTTTTTTGGAGGATGTTACTCTATCAATCGTAACCGAAGAATCTGAAGAAGCTGAGGTTACTAATAATATAAGCCCTGTTGCTGGTTTAATTGAACCGCTCAGTGATAGGGAGTGCCAAATATTAGGGCTTATTTCCGCCGGTTGTACAAACAATACAATTTCCACAACCTTGTTTATTAGCTTAAATACCGTTAAATGGCATTTGAAAAATATTTTTGGCAAACTTGGCGTGAATAATAGAACTTCTGCAGTAGCTGTCGCTCGACAGCTAGACTTGATACCTATGTAAAAATCGATAATAGCTACTTAAACCTTGAAGTGCCCTATATATAACCTATAGTGCACTTCAAGGCGCTACTTTGGGGTTAACTTAATTACTGACACTCATCGGCAGCAAACGGGAAATACCTTCGCCATCCACGCCTAAATAAATATAACCATCACTCCCTTGAATCACATTTCGATATCTACCACCAGTTTCAGTTACTACCTTGGTTTGTTTTACTACTTTGCTATCTTTCACCTCTAATAATACTAGGTGATTAAATTTCAAGGATCCAAGCAATATTTTCCCTTGCCATTGTGGATATTTATCACTAGTAATAACTGCCATACCAGACGGTGCAATAGAAGGATCCCAAAAAAGTTTAGGCTGTTCCATCCCGGCTTTTTCAGTCAAGTCCGTAAATGCTGAGCCACTATAATTAACACCGTAACTTATTATCGGCCAACCATAGTTTTTCCCTGCTTCAATTAAATTAACTTCGTCTCCACCCTTTGGTCCATGTTCATGTGACCATATGACTCCTGTATCACCTAATTTAACTAATCCTTGAGGATTACGATGTCCATAAGAAAAAATAGCTTTTTTCGCACTATTACTCTGAACAAATGGATTATCATCCGGAATAGAGCCATCTAAATTTAAGCGATATATTTTACCGCCATCACGCGATAAATCTTGTGGATTTAAATCACGTGCTCCTCTGTCGCCTATTGAAAAATAAATATAATCATCATCTACCACTATTCGGCTACCATAATGTGAGCCTTTGGTGGTATTTCCTTCACCTTTATAAAGAACTTTTTGCTGTGTAAGGCGATTATTTTTTATGTCTAACTTAGCTTGCATTAATGCCGTATGACTGCCTTTACCCTCACCTTCAGGGCTAGCATACGAGAATAATATCAAGTGATTTTTTTCATAATATGGATGCAGAGCAATATCAAGTAAACCACCTTGATTATTTACATGTATTTTCGGTAAACCTTGAATTTCAATGGCGGGTTCATTCTCTGTTAATAAAAACAAGGTACCCGAACGTTCAGTCGCTAGCATTTCTCCACCGGGGAGTTGTACCATACCCCAAGGAATCGATACCTCTGGCCACATTAACTCAGTTTTATAAGTACCTTTATTCTTTTCTAAGTAAATAGAATGCTTTGCGTGTGCTGTTGATGATAAAAAAATCAACACAGTTACTATCAAATATCTCATAGTGTTCCTTATAATTTAACTCGGATTATTTGGCTATGGTGCAAAATATATAAACCTTACATAAGAAACAGTAGACTTTTATCGTGTTGAAATCAATAAAGCCAATTGACTCATATTTATCGATAACACTACCTGATTTTTTATAAACCAATAATAAAACAAAAGCTTAGCTCAATAGTTTAAATAAAAAAGCATCGTTAAAAACGATGCTTGACACTATTTGACACAATTTTAATCACTGCTAAGCTGACGAAGCTATATCAAAAAAGCTTCAGCCAATCGCGACATTTACACCTTAAATGTACTTGCTATATCTTGTAACGAAGCAGCTAGCCTTGCCTGCTCTTGCGCTGTCAGTAATATTTGGTTTGCACCGGCCGTTGTTTCTATTGATTTTTCTTCAACAGAAACAACATTTTTTGCAACATCTTGAGTGACAATGGCTTGCTCTTCTATAGCCGTTGCAATTTGATCTGTCATAGCAAAAATATCACCTACTGATACAGTGATTTCTTCTAACATGTGTTCAACATCTTTCGAATTACTCACCGCATCAACCGCTTTTTTCTGACTAGTTTCAATAACATTAAAAGCAGAGTTGGCATCATTTTGTAAGGAGCCAATAAAGCTCTCAATTTCAGCTGTCGACTCTTGAGTACGTTGAGCTAAGGTTCGCACTTCGTCAGCAACAACCGCAAAGCCACGCCCTTGCTCTCCTGCTCTTGCTGCTTCAATTGCAGCATTTAAGGCCAATAAATTTGTTTGTTCCGCAACCGCTTTAATTACATCAACAACACTGGTAATTTTTTGACTACTTTCATGCAACTTATGAATTCGTAGGGCTAAACTATCAATTTCATCTGCTAGTGCTTCAATTGAATGGTAAGCTTTTTGTACTATGCATAAGCCATCTTTCACCTTCTCGTCAGCATTTTTGGCTGAATTAGCAGTGTTTTGCGTATTTTCTGCCACTTCATTTACCGTAGCAGAAAGTTCTTCAATAGCGGCCGCAATTAAGCCAATACCGTTTTGCTGCTCAAATAACGATTGAGAATTATATTCACAAGTTTGTGCCGTCTCTTCTGCTGCTGACGCCAAAGTTAAGCTTGAAGATGATATATCAGTAACAACATGAGAAAAACTATCGATAGTTGCGTTTAACGCAATTGATATCTGTCCTAATTCACTACTACCACCGTAAGGACTATGCACAGTTAAGTCATTTTCAGCTCGTACTTTCGATAAAACATTCGTTAAACTTCTCACCCTGCCGGTAAGCTCATTGATAACATAAATACTAATAACTAACGCCAAAATAATCAAAATAACGCTAGCAATACTATTCACTAGCATGCTGATAAAAGCATCATGCTGCTTTGTTCTAACTAATGCTAATATTCTCTTATCCAACTGATTTTCTATTTTTTTTAGTTGTCCAATACGTTTGGTAGCTTGTTCAAACCAGTATTCAGCATCAACACTAAAATCAACTTGCTTGTCGCGAGCAATGTTTCGCATTTTATTTACGGCTGTTGACGAACTATGCGCTAATTGTTGATCAAAATAGGCCTTGTTATCCGAGTTACTAAAATATTTAAAGTTATCAAAATAGGTATTTTGTTCACTAACTAGCGTAATAAACTTAACAAACATACCTGGGCCAAATTGATTTTGGGCAAAGGTATTACTTAATACTGCACGCTCAATTCCCGCACGTTCTTTACCTTGTAAAAAGCTAAAATATGCGATGGTTTCTTTAGTAATAAGAGCATCCGAACTGATTTCAACGTTTAAAATAGCAACACTTAATAACTTTTTATTCAATTGAGTATAATAAGAAATAGCTGCGGTATTGGATATTAACTGGTTATCAACTTGTTGACGTATAGTGCTTAGCTGTTGAATTAGTTCAGTTATCGAAGAGTTCAACTGTACTATACTAGGTAAGGTAAAATCATGATCTAGCCAAAAACTCTCATATTTAGCACGTTGTTGGTCGGTACTTCGGCGTTGGGCGTTCAAGCTATTAACAAACTTAGCCCCTTTAGAGCCTAAGAAACCAGCTGTCATGCCTCTCTCTTTCTGTAGTTCATGCACTAAATCACTATAAACAACTGATAGTTCAGTTAAAGGTGCAATAGTTTGCATCTCGCTTTCAATTTTTATCGTGTCAAATATAGTGCTAATACTTAACCAAAGAAATCCTAAAGCAGGTAAAGCCAATAAAGTAAAAATTTTATTCTTAAAAGAGAGATCAGAAATATTCATCCATGTTCCAAAGGTTTGTATTAAATTAAAAACCTAATCATTGTATGTTGTAATAAAATGATAATTAAGCTCTAAATTAGACTTTATCTTGATATAAAACAATTAAATAGTAATTGACACACAAGAAAATTAATGCTTTATAATCAATATGTTACACAATTTTAAGGTAAAAAAAAGCCGATAGCAAAGCTATCGGCATATTAGCTATGGGGGAGAGCTAAAATATAAAATTATTACAAAAAGAGTTCATATAAGGAGAACAAAAAGAATTATAGAGTATATACTCTAAAAAGACAAGTTGAATATGTAATTAAATTACAATTATGTTATTTTTATTCTTTATCTACATGTAGGTTTTAACTACAGCGCATTATCGTGATAATTTTTAACTGATATTCAGCACTAACGAGTGTTTTAAATCAATAAAAGACACTTCGATATTTGGTTATCCTACTGACATAAAGTAAACTATTACCAATTTTCGTTATTAGTGAATAAAAGATGCCTGCTCAACAACAAAATCAATCACCAAAGCAACCCGAACCGTCGTCAGATAACACCACTCACTTTGGTTACAAAACCATTGATAAAGAGGATAAAGTGCCTATGGTGGCAGGTGTATTCCATTCGGTTGCAAAGCAATATGACGTAATGAATGATTTAATGTCATTTGGTATTCATCGCCTTTGGAAACGCTTTACGATTGATGCAAGTGGTGTACGACCTGGTAATAGCGTTTTAGATTTAGCTGGTGGTACCGGTGATTTAACGGCAAAGTTTTCTCAATTAGTAGGTAAAGACGGTAAGGTTGTACTAGCTGATATTAACAGTTCAATGCTTAATGTTGGCCGCGATAAGTTACGCGATAAAGGTTTAGTACAGAATATAAAGTATGTGCAAGCGAATGCCCAATACTTACCTTTTGAAGATAACACTTTTGATATAGTCACTATCGCTTTTGGTTTACGTAATGTTACTGATCAAGATATGGCTCTGCGCTCTATTTACCGTGTATTAAAGCCAGGTGGTCGTCTATTAATACTAGAGTTTTCTAAACCTGAACATGAATTACTTAATAAAGCTTACGACTTCTACTCATTCAATATCTTACCAAAAATGGGGGAATTAGTAGCAAAAGATGGCGACAGTTATCAATACCTTGCTGAGTCAATTCGCATGCACCCTAATCAAGAAACATTAAAAAGTATGATGGATAACGCTGGTTTTGAGCAAACGAGTTTTAAAAACTTAACCGGTGGTGTAGTCGCTTTACACAAGGGTTATAAATTTTAATCAGGTATTATTAACCGTAAATACAGGGTTATTATCATGTTACAGCAAGTCTTCACTGCGTCAATAGAGTTATTAATTAATAAAGTATTAGCATTAAATACTGAGAAGATTGATCTAAAAAAGTTAGAACAAAAAACCCTCTCAATTTTTTTGTCTGAATTAAAGTTTCCAATTAGTTTAACAATTAATGCTAATAAAATATTGGTCTCTGGACTAACAGAAAATGTTGATTGTACGGTAAAAACAAGCATCAAGACCTTACAAGTATTAAAAGCCGAACAACAGTTAACAGAACTAATTAAACAAAATAAACTTGATTTAACTGGAGATATAAAAGTTGCTCAACAATTCATGCAGCTGGCAGAAAGCCTAAATATTGATTGGCAAAGCGAGTTAGCTAGCCATATTGGTGATGTACCAACACACAAGTTAATGCAACTAGGTAAGCGTGTTGCAGGAAAATTACAATTTGCGAGTAAACAAATTAAAGCAGATGCTAGCGAGTACCTAGTGCATGAACAACGCTTAGTAGTTACTCGCAGCGAACTTGAAGCGTTTAATCAACAAGTCAGCCAAGTGAGTAAACACGTTGATAACATATCAACGCGACTCGATGCATTAACCAAAGGATATTCAAACACGTGAGTAACAAACGACTATATCGCATTGTTAAAACATTTTTAGATTATGGTTTGGACGAGCTGGTACCCAAGAAAATGTTACCGTGGTACGCAAAACTTGGACGTTTATCTTTATTTTGGTTACAAAACAAACACAAAAATAAAACTGTTGCTCAACGTTTCCGCCTAGCAATTGAAGAGCTAGGCCCTGTCTTTATTAAATTTGGACAAATGCTCTCAACCCGTCGTGACTTATTACCACCTGACTTCGCTGATGAATTAGCCTTATTACAAGATCAAGTTACCCCCTTCGATGGTGAGCTGGCAAAAGCAATAATTATTGAAGCCATGGGTACTGAAATATTTGAGCAACATTTTAGTGCTTTTGACGTTAACCCCCTTGCTTCGGCTTCTATTGCCCAAGTTCATACTGCAACCTTAATTGATAATGATAAAGAGCAGAATATCGTTATTAAAGTACTGCGTCCAAATATAGGTGAGACGATTCTAGCCGATATAAAAGTGATGTCACGTATTGCTGCTGTAGTGGCTCGATGGCTACCAGACGGTAAGCGCTTACGACCCGTTGAAGTCGTTGCCGAATATAAGAAAACTATTTTAGATGAACTAGATCTTAATCGAGAAGCGGCAAATGCTATCCAGTTAAGACATAATTTTGAACAGGGACGAAACTATGACAATGTTCTTTATGTCCCTGAAATATACAGTGAATATAGTTACAAAAACATTCTAGTAATGGAACGTATTTACGGGATTGGGGTCGGTGAAATCAACCAATTAAACGACCTAAATGTTGACATGAAATTACTCGCTGAACGTGGTGTAGAAGTATTTTTTACACAAGTTTTTAGAGATAGTTTCTTCCACGCAGATATGCACCCAGGTAATGTTTTTGTTAATGCGACCAACCCAACAGATCCTACTTGGATTGCTATAGATTGCGGTATTGTAGGTACATTAAACCGAGAAGATAAACGTTACTTAGCAGAGAATTTCGTTGCCTTTTTCAATAGAGATTATCGTAAAGTAGCACAACTGCATGTTGATTCTGGCTGGGTACCGGCTAACACGAGTGTTGATGAATTTGAATTTGCAATTCGCGCAGTGTGTGAACCTATCTTCAATAAACCTTTATCTGAAATTTCTTTTGGTCAAGTACTCGTCAATTTATTTAACACCGCACGTCGCTTCAATATGGAAGTGCAACCTCAGCTCGTTTTATTACAAAAAACCTTACTTTATATTGAAGGACTAGGCAGGCAGCTGTATCCACAATTAGATTTATGGCAAACAGCTAAACCGTTTTTAGAAAATTGGGTAAAAGAGCAGATGGGTGTTAAAGCTGTCTTTACAAAAATAAAAGACAACATACCTTTTTGGAATGAAAAACTACCCGAAATGCCTGATCTTATTTATGATTATTTAAAAGCAGGCAAAGAAAGCCAACTTCAACATATGCAATTAATAGAGCAAATAACCCAACAACAACAAACAAACAATCAGCGTTTAATTTTCAGTGTGTTAACGGCAGGTTTATGTATCACTTCAGCCCTGCTATTAGACCAAAGTAACAACATATTTGCGGCTATAAGTGCTGGCGCAGCGGCCATTAGTTTTATTTATTGCATTAAAAAATAAAACACGCTCTCAATTACTTACCTTTAGCTAATTGCGCTCTTAAACTTGCCATTCCTTGTTTATTGGCCTGTTCTTTATGGACTTGTGTTTTCTTCACTTGTCCTAATTCCCAGTTTAAATCATCTTGTGGTAGCTCATGCAAAAAGCGACTGGCTTCAGTGCGTGATACTTCACCAAACTGACGACGTTCACGCGCGTAAGTAAATATTAACTCACGTTGTGCACGCGTTATACCTACGTAAGCTAAGCGACGTTCTTCTTCAACACTGCCCTCATCAATACTAGTTTGATGAGGTAGTAACCCTTCTTCCATACCTATTAAAAATACATAAGGAAACTCTAAACCTTTTGATGCATGCAAAGTCATTAATTGTACTTGATCACTATCATCTTCATCTTCATTACGCTCCATCATATCGCGCAACGTTAAACGAGTGACAATTTGCGGTAAAGTCATTGGCTCTTCATCATCAGAGCCTTCAAGCATTTGCGTAACCCAGCTAAATAGCTCGGTAACATTCTTCATCCGCATTTCAGCTGCTTTCGCACTAGGCGAAGTGTCATAGAGAAAATCTTCATAATTGATTTCTCGAATCATTGAGCGTAATACTGCCGCTGTATCGCCACGCTCTGCTTGATCTGCAACATCAACTAACCATTGTGTGAAAGCTTGCATTTTCATTAATGCACGCCCTGTTAATGTTTGCTCCAACCCCAATTCAAAACTCGCGGCAAACATACTTATTTGACGCATATTAGCGTAATTACCTAACTTTTCTAATGTAGCAGGACCAAGCTCTCGCTTCGGTACATTAACAATACGTAAGAAAGCATTATCATCATCAGGGTTAACCAATACACGTAAATACGCCATAACATCTTTAATTTCAGCACGAGAGAAAAACGATGTGCCGCCACTAATTTTATAAGGGATACGGTTTTGCATTAATGCTTTTTCTAATAATCGAGATTGATGATTACCACGATATAAAATAGCATAATCTTTATGGCGGCTTCGATTCATAAAGCGATGACCAATCAGCTCACCAATAATGCGCGAAACTTCATCTTCTTCATTTTTAGTTTGTACTACACGCAGTTCTGGCCCATACGCTAATTCACTAAATAATGCTTTATCGTAAACATGCGGATTATTCGCAATTAATATATTGGCACATTTTAAAATACGGCCACTTGAACGATAATTTTGCTCCAGTTTAATCAGCTTAAGTTGAGGAAAGTCTTTACCCAACAAGACTAAGTTTTCAGGTTTAGCACCACGCCAAGAATAAATAGATTGATCATCATCCCCTACCACCGTTAAGCGCCCACGTTCACCTGCAATGAGTTTTACTAATTCATATTGACTCGCATTAGTATCTTGATATTCATCGACCAACAGATAACGGATTTTACTGCGCCAGCGTTCACGCACCTCAGGATAGTTTTTCAATAACAGTGTAGGAATAAGAATTAAATCATCAAAATCAAGCGCATTGTACGCCTTCATATGCTGATGATACCGCTGATAAAACTCAGCGAATTCTTGAGAGCTGGCATCATTTGCTATTTTTAAAGCTGCATCGGGTAGTAATAAATCATTTTTCCAGTTAGATATTTTACTTTGTAATTGACTCAATAAATCTTTATCACCATCAAGCTCATCTAAGGTTAATTCTTTTAATAATGAAAGACTATCTTGATCGTCAAACAGTGTAAATCCTGGCTTATAGCCTAGTGTTTTAATTTCTCGACGAACTATATCGAGCCCAAGCGAATGGAAAGTAGAAACCGTTAAGCCACGCGTTGACTCCTTACCGAGCATTTTGATAATACGCTCTTTCATTTCTCGCGCAGCTTTATTGGTGAAGGTTACAGCGGCAATATTACGTGCTTTGTAATCACACTTTTGAATTAAGTAAGCAATTTTTTGACAAATAACTCCCGTTTTACCTGAGCCAGCGCCAGCCAATACAAGGCAAGGACCACTAACATATTTTACGGCTTCGTTTTGTCCGGGGTTAAGTTTCATAATTGCAGAAATGATTAATTTTAAGGACAGTAATTTTACCTGTTTTTACTCGTTAGCAAAACAGTTACAATGTGTTCAAGTGAAATTTTGTGTAATTATTTGGATCGTTATTTTATATAAATAGTAGATAAGAAATTCAAATAAATAATTCGAACCGATAATTTGGACCTATAGTATGATTAATGCAAAAAAAATTGAAGAAATAGCCAAACAAGTAACTGACGCCATACCTCCTGGTTTAAAGAGCATGGCTAATGATTTTGAAGACAAAACCAAAACCGTATTACAACGTAAATTATCACAACTTGACGTAGTAACTCGTGAAGAGTTTGATATACAAACACAAGTATTGATTAAAACACGTACTAAGTTAGCAGAGCTTGAAGCACGATTAACTGAGCTAGAAGCGAGTAATAACAATATCGAATAAAAATGTCGAACAAAAAAATTATAAAATAAGAATAGTCACGCTTACGAACATTACAAATCACCGATTTTATTTATCCGTAAGCATTGTGGTTCATAGGTAGTAAATTAACAGTCGGAACAAATGATTATGTTTAAATATACGCTTATTATCTTAATACTCGTTGGATTTATGACAAAAATTAACGCGAATAACTTTACTACTGAAGCACAACTTGGCAACCGTTATAGCAATGAAATTGCGCAATTTTGGCTTCAAGGTGAGTTTTCAAGTTTTAATGGTGTCAATGATAAGCGCATTGATTATGCAATATTCAATCATAATAAAACTGATCTAAAGACGGCTAATCCCGCCAATAGAAAATGCTTAATTATTTCCTCAGGACGCACTGAAGGTTATTTAAAATATAAAGAGCTAAGCTTCGATTTATTCAATCTGGGTTTCAATGTTTTTCTCGTTGATCACCGTGGCCAAGGTATATCGGCACGTTTATTAGATAACCCACATAAAGGCTATGTAGAAGACTTCCAATATTATGTTGATGACTTTGCTAGTTTTATTGAAAAAGCCGTTAAACCTTATTGTGATGTTAATGGAGAGAGCCAAAAGCCCTATTTATTAGCGCATTCAATGGGGGGGGCCATTGCTGCCAGATACTTACAAGATTATCCTAACAATATACAGGCGGCGGTATTATCTTCACCTATGTTTGGCTTTAATAGCGGCCCTATTCCCCGTGTTATCGCTGAATCATTAGTTAAAGTGACCAACCAAATTAATCAAATAGTGTCTGATACACCTTGGTATTTTTTAGGACAAAAAGATTACACGCCAAAAGCAGATGATCCAACTTCATTCACCAATAACCCGCTAATGCATTCAGAATTACGTTTTCAACAATTTATTCAACTTTATCAAACAGAGCCTCAACTACAACTTGGCGGCATTACGGTAAAATGGTTATCTGAATCAATTACCGCACTTGCAACACTATTTAATAATATAGATAAAATAACGACACCGACATTAGTTATTCAAGCAGGTGCAGATACCATAGTATCAAATGAAGCACAGCATGATTTTTGTCAGCAATTACATCAACACTACCCATACTCATGTCCTGGGGGAAAACCCTTAGTAATAGAAGGTGCGTATCATGAACTATTTTTTGAAAGTGATGTTCATCGTGACAAGGCATTAACTGCAGCTGTTGAGTGGTTTAAGCAGCATTAAAACTAAATTTTTCTGATAATAACTAACATTACTTAGTAGCAGAGATTCTGTATTAAATGACCCACGGAATAACGGCAATAAAGCTAGAGATTCTGTATTAAATGACCTACGGAATAACAGCAATAAAGCTAGAGATTCCATATTAAGTCCCCTACGGTATAGTGACGTGTGTAACTAACGCTAACCTAGTAACCCCTTAACTATCAAGCTTGATCATTCTATCAGACTCGTCATCCTGAACTTGATTGAGAATATCAATCACTTGACTCAACTTTAAGCTCTTCAGGCACAACTGAACTAGGATCATGGTGAATAAAAACCTCACATGGTGCAAGCGCTTGGCAGATTTCTGCTTCAATTTCGTTACCAATACTATGGGCTTCTAATAACGATAAATTATCTTCTAACTCTAGGTGAAATTGAATAAAACGCTGTGCACCTGACTGTCTTGTTCGTAATTCGTGTAACCCTAAAGCATGCTCATGTGACAAAATAATACTTTTAATTTGTGCTAAATCTTCAGCATTTAACTCATGATCCATCAATTGATAAACACTTTGATAAATAATCTGTCCTGCACCAAAAATTAAATATAAGCCAACAGCAATAGTAAATACACCGTCAGCTTGCAACCAAATGCCCTGACTTAAAAAGATAGCAGCCAAGACACCTAAATTTAATAATAAGTCTGATTGATAGTGCAGTGCATCGGCACTAATCACTATAGATCCTGTACGCTTGATAACATAACGCTGAAAAGCGACTAAAAATAATGTCAGTAATATCGCAATAATAGACACCCAAATAGCAATATCACTATGTACAATAGGGCGTGGATTCATCACTCGCTCAACACCATTAAAGATTAATAATATAGCTGAGCCTAAAACAAAAGCGGCTTGTACCAAGCCCGCTAAACTTTCAGCTTTACCATGACCAAATTTGTGTTCTTCATCAGCTGGAGCCAAAGCAAAACGAAGAATAACAATATTCATTACCGAAGCAAATAAATCTAAAATGGAATCTGTAGTTGATGCTAACATTGCACTAGAATCACTTATTATCCAAGCATATAACTTGATAAGCACTAAGAGCAAAGCAACCGAGGATGCGGTTATAGCGGCCAATCGGACCCAATAAGCATAATCAGTACTATGAGTTAAGTTACTTTGTACGTTACTGTGCGAGTTGTGTGGTGATTTTTGTTCTGACATGAAAAAACAGACTTTATCGAAAGATTGTCGCTATAATAGCAAGAATTATTAAACTTATACCAATTTGATTAAATCATTATGTTAGATGTAGTTCTTTTTCAACCACAAATTCCACCTAATACTGGCAATATAATTCGCTTATGTGCCAACTCAGGATTCCGCTTACACTTAATTGAACCATTAGGATTTGATTTAGAAGATAAGAAGCTTCGCCGTGCAGGGCTTGATTATCATGAATTTGCGGCACTGCAACGACATAAAGATTTTAATGCTTTTGTTGAACATGAAAAACCAAAACGTATACTTGCGATTACCACTAAAACTGATAATTTTTATGGTGATGTTACTTTTACCGAAGGTGATTATTTACTGTTTGGATCTGAAACTGCAGGCTTACCTGAAGAAGTACGTGTACAAATTCCTGATGAGCACAAAATTAGAATTCCGATGTTAAAAGAAAGCCGAAGTATGAATTTATCAAACGCTGCAGCCGTAATCGTTTACGATGCATGGCGACAGCTAGGCTTTATAAATGCTGTGTAGTTATAGTCAATATTTACGACGTCTTCTTAGCAAATCACCATACAATAGCTAAGCTTTGTATGCTATCAAGCGTCGTCATCCTACCAAATCTTGTCATCCTATAAAGCCTCGTCATCCTGAACTTGATTCAGGAACTTAAACAATTTAGTGCATAACTCTCAAGATTCCGTGCCAAAACACCAACGAAATAATGGCAGTAAAAAGAATGTTTATAAAAAGTAGGGCTATTCTTGTTTTTGATCACGAGAGAGTAAATCAGCTGCAGCAAGTTTTGCTTCTTTACCTTGATACAACACTTCATATACTTGCTCTACGATAGGCATTTCAACATTCATTCGCTGAGCTAAAGTGTATACTTCTTTGGTATTGCGATAACCTTCAACCACTTGCCCAATATCAGCTATAGCTTGTTCAACACAAGCACCTTGCCCTAAGGCTAAACCAAAACGACGATTTCGTGATTGATTATCAGTACAAGTTAAGACTAAGTCGCCTAAACCAGCCATACCCATGAACGTTGCAGGATCAGCACCTAATGCAGCACCTAAACGTGTCATTTCAGCTAATCCACGAGTAATCAAGGCAGTACGAGCATTCGCACCAAAGCCAATACCATCAGCGATACCTGCGCCAATAGCAACAACATTTTTCACGGCCCCACCTAGCTGAATACCAATAAAATCTTTATTTGGATAAACACGGAAGCATTTTTCACAATGTAATAAATCTGAAAGTTCTAAAGCGAAATTTTCATCCGTAGAAGATAAAGAAATAGCCGTTGGCAGCCCTATTGCCATTTCTTTGGCAAATGTAGGTCCAGACAATACTGCTAAAGCAACGTCGTCACCTAAAATCCTATTCGCTACAGTTTGCAGTAGATCTCCCGACTGAGGATCTAAGCCTTTGGTTGCCCAAGCGATTTTTGCACCTGGTTTCAACATTGGCTGAATGCTTTTAAGCATATCGCCAAACGCATGACTAGGTACCACTACTAGAATATTATCACTTGCACTAACAGCGGCGGCCAAATCACTAATAGGTTCTAAGCTATCAGGAAATGGGCAACCCGCTAAATATTTAGTATTTTCTCGCGCACTAATCATGTCGTTCACTTGATTAGCATCACGGCCCCATAATAATGTCTTATGTCCGTTCCTAGCCAAACAAATAGCCAATGCCGTGCCATAAGAGCCAGCACCTAACACTGTGATTTTAGCTGAAATTGTCATAATTACCTTGTTATAGAAGGGAGATAAATAACTTTGTAGTACTAAAGCTTAATCTAGGATTAATGCGTTTCTACACTTTCTGGTGCGTTAACTTTTGCTTCAGCTGCACGTTGTTGTACATAAGATGCAAATAATGCTTCAAAGTTCACTGGCGATAAGTTGAATTGTGGGAATGAACCGCGGTTAACTAAACTTGCTACTGTTTCACGTGCATATGGGAATAACGTTGTTGGGCAAAATGCACCAATCGTATGTGCCAATTGTGCTTCTGGTAAGTTACCAATAGTAAAAATACCCGCTTGCTGTACTTCAGCTAAAAATGCAGTTTGGCCTTCAACTGTTGCCGTTACTGTTACTGCTAAAACAACTTCATACGTATCATCAGCTAATTTATTAGAACGGGTGTCTAAATCTAACTTAATTTCAGGTTTCCATTCTTTTTGAAAGATAGCAGGAGAGTTTGGTGTTTCAAATGAAACATCTTTAGTGTAAACACGTTGAATAGCAAATTGTGGTTGTGCTGGTGCTGCTTCGCCTGCTGGGCTTTGATTTTCATCACTCATGAGTATTTTCCTGTATTTTTATAAATGTAATATTTGTGTATTTTTAAGCGTTAAAAAGTTTTTACTAGTTACTAGCAAGTAACTCATCAAGCTCATTATTTCTGTCTAAAGCGACTAGTTGATCACAACCACCAACATGAACATCATCAATAAATATTTGTGGTACGGTATAACCACCTTTACTGCGTGCAATCATTTTTTCACGTAATGCCATATCACCATCAATACTGATTTCTTCTACTTGTAACGATGGGTAAGTCGTTAATTTTTTCTCAAGCAATGCGAGCGCATGAGAACAAAAAGGACAGTACGCTTTAGTGTAAATTTCTACTTTTGCCATAGTTTTTCCATTATTTTTATTAATGCTAATTCATAAAGCACAGTCGGTATAATGTCACAACTGTATAGCTCAATTATTTACAAGCTACTTTAAGATAGTTCTAGCCTATTTTTTAGTAACAGGTAAGCCTGCGCCTATCCAAGCTCCCATGCCGCCTTTTAATATACTAACGCGAGCAAAACCCGCTTTATGTAAATCGCTCGCCACTTTTGAGGCAACAAGACCAGCACTGCATACAACTATGATGGGATTTTCTTTGTGTTTTTCAAGGCTAGCAAAGCCATTTTTAGTGATTTTATCGTTTGATAAATTGATCGCATCTAAAATATGACTCGTGTTAAATTCTTTTTCTTTACGAATATCAAGTGCAACACCTTGCTCTCTATTCATTAAAAAGGTTAATTCTTGTGTACTGATTTGTTTAATCGGTGATAACTGAATTCTAATTGTTATTACGATAATCATAACAACAAGCGCAACCCAAACCGCACTTAACAAGCCGTTATTGCTGGCAAAAGTAATAAATTGTTCCATAAATGGGGACTCTATTAGTAAATAGTGAAAGTAATGACTTTATTTAATAAATAAAAAAATCGTGACATTATACCCAAGCTGATTGGAATTGCGAGTTTAGTTCTTAGCTTTAGTAACCGCGAATGGATCATTTCTTACTTAATTAAATTGAAATGAATGTGTACAATGCGGATAACTAAATTTGAATACCAATTCTATTAAATTTATTCTCTCTTCAGAGTTAACTTAATATAGTTTGTATAAGCACTAATACAAGGCCAGTAATTATGTCTAATAGAGAAGCATCGACAAAAAAAACAACTGTGTTAATTATTTTAGATGGTTGGGGATATCGTGAAAACAGTGACTCAAATGCTATACAAGCAGCTAATACTCCCATATTAGATAAACTGAAAGTTGATTATCCAAACATGCTCATACAAACCTCGGGCATGGCTGTTGGGCTGCCTGATGGCCAAATGGGTAACTCTGAAGTTGGTCATGTAAATTTAGGCGCTGGACGCATTGTATATCAAGATTTTACTCGCATTACAAAATCAATAGCAGACGGTGAATTTTCACAAACACCAGCATTGTGCCAAGCGGTTGATAAAGCAGTTACGCAAGATAAAGCTGTACATATATTTGGTTTATTATCCCCTGGTGGTGTTCATAGCCATGAAGATCATATTTTTGCCATGATGGAACTGGCCAAAGAGCGCGGTGCAACAAAGGTTTATTTACATGCATTCTTAGATGGTCGAGATACACCACCACGCAGTGCAAAAAGTTCGCTAGAAAAAGCGCAACAAAAATTTGAGCAGCTTTATGCTGATTCGGCTGGCGAAGGACGAATAGCATCTGTTATTGGTCGTTACTATGCAATGGACAGAGATCAGCGCTGGGACCGTGTAGAGGCTGCATACGATGTTATGGTTTCAGGTATTGGTAAGTATCAATATCCAGATGCATTGTCGGCACTAGAAGCTGCATACCAACGTGATGAGAATGATGAATTTGTTAGTGCCAGCGCTATCGTAAACGAACAAGGTGAAGCCGTTGAAATTAATGATGGCGACGCATTAATCTTTATGAATTTCAGAGCTGATCGCGCACGTCAATTTAGTCGCTGCTTTACAGAAAGCGATTTTGATGGTTTTGCCCGCAAAAAAGTGCCTGCTATTAGTGATTTTGTTATGTTAACGCAATATTCGGCTGATATTAAAGCCAGTTGTGCTTTTGGCCCGACACCATTAAATAACGTGATGGGGGAGTGGCTTGCTAAACACAACAAAACTCAACTACGTATTTCTGAAACTGAAAAATATGCTCATGTCACCTTCTTTTTTAGTGGTGGTCAAGAAAAAGAATTCGACGGTGAAAAACGCATATTAGTGCCTTCTCCTGATGTTGCCACCTACGATTTACAACCTGAAATGAATTCAACTTTACTGACAGATAAATTAGTCGCAGCAATTGAAGGCGGTGAATATGACTTTATTGTTTGTAACTACCCTAATGGTGACATGGTTGGTCACACAGGTGATTTTGATGCTGCAGTTAAGGCTTGTGAAGCTGTTGATACCTGTATAGGCCGTGTGGTTACTGCATTACAAAATACTGGCGGTGAATGTTTAATTACAGCTGACCATGGTAATGCAGAACAAATGTTAGATGAAGAATCTGGCCAAGCTCACACCGCACATACGTGTGAGCCTGTACCGCTTATTTATGTTGGCAGAAAAGCGACACCGGCAAACACTGGTGCATTAAGTGATATTTCACCAACCCTATTACACTTAATGGCGATGGAGCAACCTGAAGAAATGACAGGTTCGGTATTGATGCAATTAGATTAATGGGGCAAACTGTAGGCTAATTTCAGCCGTCAATTAAGTTGATAATGCAGAATAAGATTATTTCTGCCATTTTCATTTAACATGTCGGGCTAAAGCCCAACCTACAGAAGATAATAACTTATTGATGCACATAATCACTACATACTTCCCAAAGATAATAAGCAACTTAATATTGATAAGTTGCTTATTAATATCTGTTCATTGTGCAGCTAATGACGAAAGTGACAATGAAAAAGCAAAACAGCGCAACAGCGCTCGACTCAACAATGTTCAGCAAGAAATTGCCAAACAAGAATCAAATATTTTTAACACCAACAAAGCAAGAGCGACTTTAGAGAGACAATTAAAAAATGACGATCTAGCAATTGCTAAAGTAGCCAAAGCAATAAATGATACTGAGCAATCATTAAAAAGTACTCAAGAGAAAATAACGTCATTAAGTGAAGAAAAACAACAATTAACCTCACAAAAAATAACACAAGAAAAATTACTCGCCAAACAGCTTCGCTCGGCTTATACCACAGGCCAACATGATTATTTAAAGCTATTATTAAACCAACAACAAAGTGAAAAAATCCAACGTACTATTACTTATTATCAATATATGAATAAAGCTCGGATTAATGAAATTGAAAAGTTTCAAACGACCATCGAGCAGTTAGTACAGGTTACTTCACAACACCAAACACAAGTAGAAAATTTAAAAACACTCAAAATGAACCAGCAAAAACAACGTGCTATATTAAATGATAATAAAAGCAATCGTAGTAAAACGCTGGAATCTTTAAGCAAAGAACTACTATCAAGTAAACAACAATTGGCCAAATTAAAAACTGATGAAGCTAATTTGGCCGCCGCCCTACAAAAACTCACAGAAATTATTCGTGCCGAAATTGATTTAAACGGATTAAGTAAACTTAAACATAAATTGTCATGGCCGGTTAAAGGCCGATTATTACGTAGTTTTGGTAGTAAAAAACAAGGTTATTTAAAATGGAAAGGTGTTTTACTCGGCGCTTCTATTGGTAGCCAAGTACAAGCGATATATAACGGCACGGTAATCTTTTCTGATTGGTTAAAAGGTTATGGTTTATTAACGGTTATAGATCACGGGAATGGCTATATGAGCCTATACGCCCATAATCAAACATTGTTAAAATCAGTTGGAGACCGAGTAGAAACCGGTGAGCCTATAGCACTTGTAGGGCAAAGTGGTGGGCAAGATCGCCCAGGGCTCTATTTTGAAATTCGTCATCAGGGCAAGGCGGTTAATCCTAAATTATGGTGCCGCTAAACCATACTTCAACTTATATATTACAAAGAACCATAAAAGTTACTACTAAAAAACACAGTCAAATGTTACTCTTTTAAAACCCCTACTATTATAAAAACTTATTAAATGATTTCAGCTGTTTCGAAATTCGCACTACTTATTATTCTATTTATTATCAGTGTATTACACAGCACATCTATACAAGCTCAAGCTATACGCGTGGCGATTGTTATCGATGACATTGGTTATCGTTATACCGACAAAGATGTTTTATCATTACCTGGCGCTATTACTTTCTCTATTTTACCTCATACCCCTTACGGTAAAAAAATAGCGATTATAGCCAACGAAAAGAATAATGATGTAATGCTGCATATCCCAATGGAAGCTGAAAATGGTAAAAAATTAGGTCCTGGTGGGCTCACTAGCACCATGAATGAAGAAGAAATCTTAGCAAGTTTAGGCAATTCTTTAGCTGATATACCTTTTGCTATTGGTATCAACAATCATATGGGTAGTCATTTAACACAATTAAATAAACCCATGACTTGGACGATGAACTTTTTAAAACAACATCACTTACTTTTTTTAGACAGTAAGACAAGTCCAGATTCAAAAGCAGGAGATATCGCAAAGTTAATTGGAGTGCCTATACGAAACAGACATGTTTTTCTCGATAATCATTTAACCGACAGTTATATTACTCAGCAATTTCAATCTTTAGTGCGTTTTGCTAAGTCACAAAAAACAGCTATTGCTATAGCACACCCGCACCCCGAAACAATTCAAACACTAAAGCGTTTAATTCCAACACTAGCACAAGAAAATATTGAACTAGTACCTTTATCTGCTTTATATAAAACCATAGAAAACGTATCAACAGAAGTAGCAAGCAATGAATAATAATTCACTATTTTTCTTATAATTTAATATTATTTTCTCTTAATATTTGATGTAAGTACTTAACAGGAATGGCATAAGTAATACCACTAGGATTACTAATAACAGCTTCTTTTGTTGCTTGTACAAACACCTTATTGATAACACCCAAGACTTCACCAGTTTTCATGTCGTACATAGCGCTACCACTATTACCAGGGTAAGCCGTTGCATCAAGTTGATACGCCAAATAAGGGTTTCGCATACGTTTAAGCATTTTTAAATTAATTTGTTCTGCTGCTTGTGCTGGCACAACTGTCGGTGTGGTACTAGCGATTATGCCTCGATGAGTCACTGGATATAAACCGAGAACAGTGCCAATAGGAAAGCCTGTAAACGCTACATAAGTACCGTCTCCACGAAATTTTTCATCAGCTAATGTCAATGCTGGTAAAGCCGATCCTGATAGTTTTAAAATGGCTAAATCATATAACTCAGAAGTAACAACAATTTCAGCTTGCCTAACTTTCGCTTTTTTACCTGAGCCAATGAAAACTGCCATTTTTTGCAATAAACTTTCATCTAATTCAGTTGGTAAAACATGAGCATTGGTTACCACATAATGTCCATCACCAATAACAAATCCTGTTCCACGTAAAATATTTTGTGGTCGACTCGTCGGTGTATGAATACCAATACCAACGACTGAGGGTTTGACCTTGGCAACTACATCCACAAATTCTGCTTGTGCTTCCTTTAATGGTGTAAAAGCAACTATCAGCAATACTATAAAAAACATTTTAAACATAACGAGCTCTATCTGAATTAATTTCATCACACTACTCTACGCAATTTTTTATTTAACAACCATAATTAATCATAAGCTAATTTTAATCATTCCCTTTATTGGCAGTTGTACTTCATCTAGAGTAGATAAATGAACGTACAATTATTAAATTATTAGCCAAGTGATAAGCACCATTTTATTATATTAGTCTATACTCTACTGATAGCCTAAAACATTAGCATATGGTGTTCATTTGCTATGGTATTATTTTGCTCTATAGTAAGGTTTATATAGGCTATAATAATAAATTAATATTTATTTAGTTAACATTCACTAAATATTTGTTTATATTGGTTAAAGTATAATGATTCAAGTGCCTCTATACAAAATGGTGTTTTAGTATGATATGGAATTCAAAATGGCTCATGAAAACATTAATGTTAACATTTGTATTAACATGAAAACTTGGAAATTAAATGAACTGGAATAAACGCCTACTAAATACACCTATTATTGGTGATATCACCAAAAAAATAGCCTCAATCAAGGTTAGTCGTGATGCTTATAATATTGCTGAGCATTTCACTCAGTTTTTAGAACCCCAAGTTGCCATTAACAATGAATTAAAAGAAGAAGCTTTTAAAATACGTCACAATGTTTACTGTGAAGAATTAGCTTTTGAAGATATAAAAGAAGGTGGACTAGAAAAAGATGAGTTCGACGATCAATCAATTTTTTCTTTAATCAAGCACAAGCCTTCAAATACATATACCAGCTGCGTTCGTATTGTTAATATTCAGCAATCGGATCAGCTTTTGCCAATAGAAAAATTCTGCCTCGACTCCATTACAAACGAAGAACTGCACCCCAAAAACTTTAATCGCTCTGAAATTGCTGAAATTTCACGATTAGCAGTAAAATCTGATTTCAGGCGTCGTAAAACGGATCAATTTAAGGGCTCGGCTACCGGTGCTATTCAAGAAACTACATACTCTGAAGTAGAGTTACGTTGCTTCCCATTTATCGCTATTGGTTTATACATGGCAGCAGCAACCATGGCGATTGATACCGGTGTGAAACATGTTTATGTCATGATGGAGCCAAGGCTTGCTCGAAGCATGAAGTTTGTTGGCATAAAGTTTCAACAGTTAGGCGACCCTATTGAATACCACGGATTAAGAGCACCCTATTATATTAGCCCGGATATCTTTCTTGAAAATTTATCGCCTGGCTTCCAACATTTATATCAATCGATAGAGCATGATATTAGCGGGCAATTAAACAGCATTAGCTTAGCTTAATAAACATTCATACTAACCAAATAAGCGTATAAAAATAAAGGAGCAATATAATGCTCCTTTATTTAGTTGAAGTTATCAGTAAGTTATTTATTATTTTGATAGCTTCTGTTTTTTCTCTTTTTGTGCAGGTGTTATCGCTGTAACTTCCGCTAAAATAAGCTTAGCTTCTTCATTATCATTATTCGCTAATAATGCTTCGGCAAGGTTCAATGCTATATCAATATCCTTACCTTTCGCTAATTCATAAGCTTCTTTTGCTTTCGTTAACGCCTCGGCCTTATTACCTGACTTTAATAAAACTTGAGCATAAGTATCAACCACATTCGGTATTTCGCTCGTAATACCATAAGCTTGCTCTGCGTATTTTAATGCTTGAGTAAACTCTCCTTTGTCCATATAAAGCCATGACAAGTTGTTTAATACCACCACATTATTGGGTGAAACGGTAATAAGACGCTCATACTCACTAATCGCTTTATCTTGATTTTCAGCTAAATACATATTCGCTAAATGTAAACTCACATTAGGATTAACTTTATTGTCTAAAGCTTCCTTCGCGACATGCTGCTCAAGCAACGCTATTGCTTCTGGTTTTTGATTATTTCCTTCAAACGCAAAGGCAAGATGATTAGCGTTATTACCACTAGGCTTTATTTGGTAAAACTGTTGTAATTTAGGTATTGCTAAGGCGAATTTTTTCTCAAGTAAGAGGATTCGTCCTTCGATACCTGCACGTAAATCTTTATTAAGATCAAATTGCTCCAAGCTTTCAAGGAATGATTTAGCCTCATCCACACGCTTGTTATCTAGCAAGACCTGCATTTTAACCAGGTGAAGAATTAAATTTTGAGGATGCTTTTTAAAGGCGTCTTGTAATACACTTAACGCTCTATCAGGCGATCTTTTTTTAATCCAGTAATCAGACAGTAACAAGACAGGTTCAATATGATAAGTATTCGTTTTACGCCACTTTTCTAATATTAAGAAAACATCTTTGCCTTCAGCTTGTCTCGCATTCGAAGCAAGTAATAACTGCCAATAACGCTTAGGCGTTTTAGCCGTTAGCTCGTAGCCGTCTAAAATAGCGCTAGCCTGCTTGAATTTTTCGACTCGCATTAATGCTTCTGATAAAAGTATGCCATATTGAATATCATCAGTATTACGCTCTTGCACTTGTGTAATAACATTTAAGCCTTCCTCACCCTGATGAAATGCTAAATATTGGCGTAGTATTTCAATATTATTTGGATGGGCTTTTAGTGCTTGCTCTGTCAACAATGTTGCTTGTTTTATATCTTTTTGATGGCTAGCAAGCTGTACCATTTGTGTCAGTGCGAAGACATTATTCGGTTCCACTTCTAAACTTTTCGCTAATGCCGCTTTACCTTGCTCTAATTCATTTTTCTTAAAAAAGATGTTTGCTTGTAGATTATAGCCACTCGCCCTATCTGGGTATTCTTTTAGCCATTTATCAGCTATTTTACTCGCTCTTGGCAAATCTCCTAACTTAATGGATGCAAACGCTAAGGCAAGCTCTGCTGATACTAATTCAGGACTTTGCTGTAAAGCTAATTCTAATGTCTCAACACCTGATGGATCGTTCATCATTAATTTCAATATACCCGATCTTGCTGTTTGCTCTGCAGTCATGTCATTAGCACTAGCAGCTTGTTCCGCTAGTTTTTGTGCTTCATCAACAGCACCTACTTCTAATAATTCATAACTTAATGTTGATAAAAATTGAGCATTGTCTTTCGATGATGGATCATAACCTGTTAATGTTTCACTAATATCATCAATAAAGCCCAGCTGTAGTTGGCTTACGGCAAGCATTCTTCTAGCTGGATTATCGATAGGAAGATACTCCACAATATCTTTTAAGTGAAAATTACTTTGTTCATAGTTTTGCAAATAGAACGCACTAGCACCTGCGACCAACTTCAATCTAAAAGTATTAAAGCCTGAACTTAAAGACTGATTAGCATACTCGCTTGCCGTTTTATAATCTTTATTTTCAAAGCGTGTCACTGCTTTAATGTACTGTAAAAACGGCTGTGTCGGTACGGTAGCCAATATTGCATCAGCAATCTCTTCCGCTTCTTTAAGCTGACCATTTTTCAATAACGCATCAGCAATAAATAATTGCACTTTTCCTGAACTAGGCTGCAGTTGAAAATACTGCTTAAAACTATCTACCGCTAAAGCAAAGTTTTGGTCTGCTATCGCTATTTGCCCTTGTAACATCAAAGCATCCACATTATTAGGTGTTGCTGTAAGAATACGCTGAACTAATGTACTGGCATGAGGAATATCTTGCTCAGAAAATGCTAAATATGCACTTGCTAACATACTGTAACTATCACTTTCTGAAAACGCTAATGCGGCCTCAACTGTTGCTTGTGCTAGCGCTTTATCATTTGTACGTAAAGCTGCCATAGTTTTATATGCAAGGTATTGCGCACTAGGAGCCGAAAGCAGTTTTTCTTGTTCGGTTAATGATAAAATATCTTCATCATATTCCATCAACATATAAGCACGAGCTAGCAAAGGAAGCACTTTATCTATAGTAAATTTTAGCTGGTTAGCACGATTTAATTCTTTAGCTGCATTTTCAGCATCGCCATCATTTAAATAAAGTTGCCCCAACAAGAATCGTGCTTTAGCATTTTTTGCATCAATTTTAATGGCATTCTTTAATGAAATAATCGCTGTATTGTTTTGTTTTTCTGCAATTAAACTTTCTGCTTTACTGATATACGTTTGTGCCGTTTCATTATCGCCACACGCTGATAGTGCAATAACAATACTTGCACAAACCATTGATTTTAAAAATTTCATTTAACTTTCCTTTTTCGAGATATGAAATAATCCCTAATAAAAACTCACTGACACAATTAAATATACCCTAGATGAAATCAATTCACCATGTAGGAGGTAATTCAACAAAATATATGCTTCACTCCCCTTAATATCTCACACTGATATGACATTTATTGTCGTAACAACATCAACACTTCTTGAGTTTTCTCATTCATTAATTCTATATTACCTTTCGATTCAACATTTAGCCTAACGACTGGCTCAGTATTACTGCTACGTAAATTAAAACGCCAATAACTAAACTCCATACTAATACCATCTGTATTATCTATCAACTGAGCATCATTTTGATAAAAGTTAAGTACACGAGTAATCGCTTTTTGAGCATCGATAACGCGGCTATTAATTTCACCTGAAGAGGGATAGGCTTTAATACGTGCTTGAACTAAATTGGATAAGGGCTCTTGACGTAAGCACATTAATTCAGCAATTAATAGCCAAGGAATCATACCGCTATCGCAATAGAAAAAGTCTCTAAAATAGTGGTGAGCACTCATCTCTCCTCCATAAATAGCATCTTCACTACGCATACGCTCTTTTATAAATGCATGTCCTGTTTTATTTTGAATAGCTTGACCGCCAGCTCGTGCAACGATATCAATGGTATTCCATGTTAAACGAGGATCATGAATTATTTTCTGTGGTGATGAATTTACCTGACTATTATTATTTTTAGCGGTTTTCGCTAAAAAATATTCCGCTAACAAACCAACAATATAATATCCCTCAATAAACCGCCCTTGCTCGTCAAAGAAAAAGCAACGATCAAAGTCACCGTCCCAAGCAATGCCCATATCAGCACTGTGCTCTACTACCGCCTTTTGAGTCACCAATCTATTTTCTACTAATAAAGGATTTGGAATACCATTTGGAAAGTTACCATCAGGCTGATGATGCACTTTAATAAACTCAACAGGTATGCTTAACTGTTCAAAGACGATCTCAAGTGCATCTATTGTCGGGCCTGCTGTGCCATTACCAGCATTAACCACTAATTTTAATGGCTTAATTGATTTTGAATGTAATAAAGAAAGATTTTTAACATTAATATAAGTTAACAAATGCTCAGTATAGGACTGACTGATGTCATAAGTTGCATACCTTCCTTTTCGCGCAACGTTAGTAAACTCATTTTGCTCAGCCAACGCCTTAATATCAAAAAGGCCAGTATCACCACTGATAGCTTTAGAGCTTTCTCGTACTAGCTTCATACCATTGTAGTCAATCGGATTATGGCTGGCAGTAACAGCAATGCCCCCTTCGGCCCCGAGGTAACTCGTCGCAAAGTAAATATGTTCAGTGCCACACAAACCTAAATCAATAACGTCA
Source organism: Colwellia sp. 5_MG-2023 (assembly GCF_030547795.1). Taxonomy (NCBI): domain Bacteria; kingdom Pseudomonadati; phylum Pseudomonadota; class Gammaproteobacteria; order Alteromonadales; family Colwelliaceae; genus Colwellia; species Colwellia sp. 5_MG-2023. The sequence continues at coordinate 49,118 of NZ_JAUOPW010000007.1, forward strand.
CTACCTCCGTCCATCAAACCGTTAGCAAGTGCCAACTTCAATGACTCACTCGTTAAACGTATATCAGCACCTATAACCACTTTATTTGCTCTAGTAAATTGAGCAAAAGCACGTCCAATACGATAGGCAATTTCTGTATTTAATTCTTCGCCAATTTTGCCACGAATATCATAAGCTTTAAAACACGTAAGGTTGGTCACTATTTTATGCGCCCATATTTGTCTTCAAAACGAACAATATCGTCTTCTCCTAAATAGCTTCCCGATTGTACCTCTATCATTTCTAAAGGAAGTAATCCTGGATTTTCTAGCGCATGAACAGCGCCAATAGGAATATAAGTAGATTGGTTTTCTTTTAAAATAATAATTTCATCATTAAGTGTCACTTTAGCTATGCCTGAGACAATAATCCAGTGCTCAGCCCTATGCTGATGAACTTGTAGAGATAATTTAGCGCCAGAGTTTACCGTAATACGCTTTACTTGAAAGCGTTCACCTTGATCAACCAAGTCATACTTCCCCCATGGTCGATATACTGCTCGGTGCAACTGTGTTTCCGGTCGTTGTAATGCTTTGAGTTCATTTACTATAACGTCGACATTTTGTACTTTATTTTTATCCGCAACCAGAACAGCGTCAGGCGTATCAATAACAACTAAATTATCTACACCTAACGTAGCAATAAGTTTATTTTGGCTATGTAAATAACTATTGTGAGTGTCGTGAGCAATGACATCGCCTTTTAGGACATTATGTTGTGAATCTTGCTGACCTACTTCCCAAAGCGCAGAATATGAGCCAATATCACTCCAGCCTGCGTCTAAAGGCACAACCACAGCATCGTCAGTTTTTTCCATAACCGCATAATCAATTGACACATTGGCACATTGTAAAAAAGCATCACGATCGGGACGAATAAAGTCTAAATCTGTTGCAACATTAGCCATTGCTTCTTGGCATGCTGTTAAAATATCCGGTCTACACTTTGCTAACTCTTCTAAATAGCGACTTGCTTTAAATAAAAACATGCCGCTATTCCATAAATAATCACCAGACTCTACATAACTTTGTGCTTTATCAATTGTTGGTTTTTCAACAAATCGAGCTACTTGATAAATACCAGCATCTTTTTTGATGCCTTGCTTAATATAGCCATACCCTGTTTCAGCATGTGTAGGCACAATACCAAAAGCAACCAATGCTCCTTGCTCAGCCGTAATGCACGCAATATCAATGGCTTGATGAAATTTTTTTATATCGTTAATTACATGATCTGCAGCTAAAACAAGCAATAGCGCATCATCACCTTTTGCCAACGCATTTAAAGCCGCAATAGCAACGGCAGGTGCTGTATTCCTTCCTTGTGGCTCAAGCAAAATACTCGCCCCAGAACAATTCACTTGTTTAACTTGCTCTGCCACTAGAAAACGATGATCTTCATTGCAAATAAAGACCGGTGCTTGGTACTGCGTTGCTAAACGGGCCAAAGTCTCTTGCAACATACTATTATCATTAATCAGTGCTAAAAATTGTTTAGGAAATTGTGCACGTGAAAGAGGCCATAAGCGAGTCCCACTACCGCCACACATAATGATAGGTGATACAGATAACTTAGTTGCATTTACTTTGGGCATTTATCTTCCATTTAATTTAGAGTGAGATATTATTAAGGTAGTAATAGAGCATGATAATAGTTTCAAAAAAAACATATAAGCGTTTTAATATTTTATTTGATATAACAGCTATAAATTTAAATTCCATATTGATTTCTATATGAATTATTTTCTATTAAGCACTATACTTTTTCATCTATTTCAAATAACTAGTTTTGTTTTATAAAGGAGTATTAAATGTTCAATTACGACGAGGCATTTTCTCGAAATATCGGTTGGGTTACTAAAGAAGAACAGCAAAAATTAAGAAAGACAAAAGTAGCCATTGGTGGTTTGGGAGGTGTTGGAGGGGACCATACGACTGTATTGTCTCGGTTAGGTGTTGGTAACTTCCATATTTCAGATCTTGATGACTATGATGTTGCTAATTTCAACCGACAAGCAGGCGCTAACATGTCTACATTAGGTAAAGCCAAAGCTGCGGTAATGGAAGAAACAATAAAAGGTATTAACCCTGAAGCTCATGTAAAAAACTTTGACAATGGCATTGATGAAAACAATTTAGAAGAATTTCTAGATGGCGTGGATATCTACGTTGATAGTCTCGATATTTTTTGCTTAGAGATTCGCCGTAAAGTATTTAGACGTTGTTATGAGAAAGGCATACCAACAATAACTGCTGCACCAATGGGCATGGGCACAGCCTTTCTAGTTTTTATGCCTGGAAAAATGTCTTTTGATGAATACTTCGCCATTGTAGATCCAAAGCAAAATGCAAGCGAGCACGAAAAAGAGCTTATATTTAATGATAATATTATTCGATTTGTTATTGGTGTTTCTCCCTCTGTACAACAAAGACATTACCTAGTTGAACGTTCTTCTGTAAACTTTCTTAAGAAAAAAGTGCCTTCTACTTGCATGGGAATTTCATTAGCGGCTGGTACTTTATGTACTAACGTTTTGAAAATAATTCTAAACCGTGGTGAAGTTATACATGCCCCACACGGATTGCATTTCGATGCTTATAGAAACAAACTAATAAAAACATGGCGACCTTGGGGTAATAAAAATCCAATTCAAAAATATATGTTCTGGCGAGTGAAACAATTATTAAAGGATAGCACTTAATCATAAGCGAAGTTACCTCAAATAATTCAACAACACTCATTCTACTTAATAATACATAATAGTTTAGAATATTATTTGCGAACCAATAAATAGAAATAAAAAAACCGCCAATAGGCGGTTTTTTTTATTTTAGCCAAAGCTAATGTTTAATTAAGATTTACGACGACGCGCGCCAGCTAAACCTAATAAACCTAAACCTAAAATTGCAATTGAAGCAGGCTCTGGAACATTAAAAGTAATAGAACCATCATGTTGCCCTTCAACCATAAATACGTTATTACCTTCTGCATCTGTACCAAGGAAGTCAGCACTAGTTACATCTTCAGTATTATAATCAAGTAAAGAATTAACCGCAAAATCAGGAGATACTTGATCTTCTGAATATTCTTTAAAGCCACCAAGTAGGCTATTGAATACATCACCAGCCACAACACCATTTACAAGATCAGTACCGTAGTTACTAACATTACCACCTACAAAAGAACCTGAAGCAGTCAACCCTGAGTTTGTTACATTAATAGTAAATAACTCAATAAAATCAGCAGTTGAAGTCATACCTGCTTGGTAATAATAAATGCTAATAGCACCTGAAGTATAATCAAGATATTGATTAGTACCACCAGCAACAGTACCCATTAGGTTGTTGATTTGGAATGTTAAACCCCAATCACCACCATAGCCATTATCACTAGGGCCACCAAACGTTGTTTGTTGTGGGTTAAGTCCTGTTATTAAGTTGCTACTAAGGCTGCTTAAATCGCCATTAATAAAACCACCGTTAGTTACAATGCTATCACCGTCAGTAAGTAAACTTGCAGCAGTACCACTAAAGCTACCATCTACATCAACCACTGTAGTTTCAGATTGGTAAATATATGTTAACTGATCAATCCAACCAGTACTACTTGAAGTAGTTGCAACGTTACCATTTCCACCAAAATCCTGTCCTACATCTAAAAAGATAGGGTCTGCTACTGCAACAGTAGTTGTTAACGCTAAAGCCGAAGCTAAAAGTAATTTTTTCATTTTTAATTCCTTGTCTTGTATGTGAAATAGTGAAGTTCAATTTTATACTTAGTATATAAGCACCAAACATGCCAACATTTCAAGGTCATGTTTTAAAACAACTTTTTTAAATGCCATCATTTACATATCCTTTAGTTGTAAAATTAACTGACACTTAAATTCACCTTGCTATTAACCTCATCTTGCCATATTGAAACAGCACACTAATTAGAAATAGCTTCAAGCTTAGCTTTTATCTTTAAATTATCTACATCTATTAATAAAGCTTTGTTCAAATACTCTTTAGCTACTTCTTTTTTATTTAATTTAAGATTTATGTCTGCTGCTGTATCTAACACACTGACACTATTAGAATTCAGCTCAAGAGCCTTTTCTATATTTCCTTTTGCTTTCTCGTATTCACCTTTGGTTAATTGTAACCAAGCAAGGTTATTTAACACTGTTGCTGAAACGACATTATTATTTACTAAATAGAGATAATGGTTTATAGCTTTATCACGCGAAGTCTCCATATAGTTATCAGCTAAAATAAGGCGTGTTGCTATATCTTTAGGAAAACGTACTAAATGTTGCTCTAAAAACTCATGTGCTTGCGTTGCTTGATTGAGTTTTTGTAAGATAAAATAAATTAAATGCGCTGTTTTAGCTCTATTACTTGCTTTATAACTAGCATTTAAAGTATTTAAAGCTTCTTGATAGCTTCCTTCTATCGCTAAAAAGTTACCCTGTAAATACAAACCTAAAGGTAGAGCTTTCGCCTCTACTATTAAACTATTAAACGCCTCTTTTGCTTTCTCTATTTGTTTACTATGCAATAAAAAGTAGCTATAGAGTACTTTTAACCGTGCACTTTGCGGGTGTATTAACAACGCTGATTCAGTTTTAGTAAGTGCCTCGGCTAATTTTTGCTGGTTATCTAGTAAATCTATAGCATACAGCCAAGACAACTGCTCTTCTGGTTTTATTAACGACCATTTATTAGCAACATCAATGGCTTTTTCTATTTCATTTGTTAATTGATAGCTTCGGATCAAATAAACCCAAACTTGATTATTAGTATTTTCATCTAGTGCAACATCAGCATCATTTAATAGTGGAATAATCTCGTTAAATTCTTGAAGTTTAAATAGAGAATCCACTAACAATAAGCGATACGGCATATCAGGTTGCGCTTTATAAGCATTTTTAATTTTAGTTAGACTTTCGTTAACCTCATTATTTGCTATATCAATGCTTAAATTCATTTTTAATGCGAAGATATGCATAGGCCGCTCTTTAAGAATACGCTCAACATAGCCTTTAGCTAAATTCAAATCACCACTCTTCCATGCTTGGCTCGCAAAAAAAACTAATGAATTAACGTTGTTTTCATCAATATCTAAAGCACCTGTATAGTTATCTGTAGCTTTTTCGATTTCATTTTTTTTAATATGTACAAGAGCTGCTAAATTAAAGCCAATAAGTTGACTTTTAATATCTTTTTTTAACAATTCAGCAATAGCTAAAGCTTTAGCAAAATCATTCGCTTCAAGGTAAGCAGTAAAAAGTACTACCTTAGGATTTAAATCTTCAGGTGAAGAGGCAACAACTTTTTCTATATCAATAAGACCTTCCACATCATTAAGATATAGCTTTAGTGCCCCTAGTTTTAAAATACTGTCTGGATCATGCATAGCAACACTATCAAGTTGACTAATAGAGTTTTTAGCTGCTTGACGATCACCTCGACTAGATAAGACCAAACTAGCTTCAGTCAGCAGCTTTTCATCTTCTGCTGTCATTATTTCTAATTCTGATAAGGTCTGTCCTGCATTAGTATTATAACCCAGCGCCAACTCTGTAATAGCAAGAATTTTTTTAGCTGAATGGCCATTTTCTATAGTATCCCTTATTGCATTGAGGTAATAGTATGCTTGCTCATAATTTTTCTCTCTAAAATAAATTACACCTGCAATTAATTGATTAGAGCGATTTCTCATACCATTTTGTATCGCTTTTTCTATATGATATTTAGCAAGTGATATCTCTTCTTTAGCATAAAGTGATACTCCTTTAATCTGATGTAAAAGCGCATTTTCTGGGGCTATATTAAATAAAGCATCCGCTATTTTTTCAGCTTCATCAAAATTACCATCTTGCACATAGGCCTTAGCTAATTTAATTTGAACCTGATAATTTATCGGGATGTAATTTAAATAACGCTTGTAAGCGGAAATAGCTTCTTCGTTATCCTTTGTAAATAGAGATAAATTACCTTTTAGATCTATTGCTTCAATAGATTCTGGTTGTTCAAGCAATACTTGATTAACAATAGACAGAGCACTTGAGATATTATTTGTTGCTGCTTGGTAATATGCATTACTTACTTGCACTATGGCCTCATTAGGTAACATAGAATTCACTTTATCTAACATACGCTTAGCTTCTGATAATTCCTCTTGCCCAATCAGAGCAATCACTTCGTATGCCCAAACAATTCCTTGAACTTCTTTATCAGTGATATCCCACTCTTTTGCAAACAAGACTATATCTTCATACTTTTGTTGTGCTAGCAGTGATTTAAAAACAAGAGGAGCAACTAAATTAACATCAAAACCTAAATCAAGTGATAATAACAACTCTTTTTCAGCTGAAACAACACTGCCTATTTGTAAATAACTACTACCTAATAAAAAGCGAGGTAGCGCTGCTTTAGGAGATTGTACAATCGATTTTTTAAGTAGTATTACCGCAGATTTAGGCTTGTCTTGTTGTAAATATGATTGTGCTTCAGCAATTTGTTCTTCTGGTGTACTGTTTGGCGAGCAAGCGCCTAAAGTTATCAGTAGAGAAATTGCTAGGGTCATTTTTTGAATTTTAAATTTCATTAGTACTCCATCACTCTTTATTAGGTAAATCAGCTAAAGTATTTTTTATTGTAAAACACCATATAAATTTATAATCTTTTTTTTATATAATTTAATGTGAATTATTTATTTTTGAACTAAACGAATAAAGTATACGCTTGGGTATGCCGACCTAATCACAATTTTAGGGCTACCGAACACTTACGATAATTTCGAATATTGCACTCAATAATTGCTCTTTAAAAAATTGTCTCATAAATACATAAATTCATAAAGATTGAATTGAGTCTCAGGCTTCACAATCAAAATAAAATTATTGGTAAGTTATATTAACTATTGATAAAGTAACCTCAACTATATCAGGGCATCATTAAATAAACACGACAAAATGGATTACCTTTATAATAAAGTCGTAAATTATTATTTTAATGAACTAAGGACGTTACAATAAATAATTCAATGAAAGATTCAATTAACAATAATACGAGCTCACAAAATAAATCACTGCTCCCTTTTTTGAGCATTCTAGTGTTATTCACAGTATTAAGCCTGCTAAATTATCCTATTATGGCAACACTTTGGCGTTACAGTTTTGATGATGGCACATACTCGCATGCATATTTAGTCCCGTTCATTGTACTTTATTTGTACTTCACCCTATATGAAAATCATGAATTACAATTTAGAGAGAAATTTTCTTGGCTTGCATTAGCTCTGCTAGTTTTTTCTGCTTACAGTCTTTTTATTGCCTCTACCGCACAAATCACATTAGCTTATTGGCTCGCAACATTAATATTACTTTGCGCGGCCATCAACTTTGTATTTAAGTTTAGTATAAAACTGCTTTTTCCAGCTCTTTACTTTATTTTTCTTATTCCTTTATGGGGGATTCTCACAATTCCTCTACAAAACCTCTCTATCTTTGCTGTCAATGCCTTAATGAGCTTAACGAATATTCCTGTGTTTGTTGAAGATGAGTTTGTACACATACCTTCAGGGGTTTTTGAAATTGCCGGAGGGTGTAGTGGTTTACGTTATTTACTGACCTCTTTAGCTATTAGTTCTTTATATATTTTTCTTTACCTTAGAAATATAAAAAACATAGCCATTTTTGCTTCGGTCGCTATTTTAGGCGCTCTCCTAACCAATTGGATACGTATAGTTCTTTTAATTATTATTGGTCATGAAACTGAAATGACCAGCGACTTAATGACTGATCACAACATGTTCGGCTGGTATCTATACGTACCATTCATGTTATTATTATTTAAATTAGGTAGTTATATTACTGAAAAAGAGAATAATAATGTAGTAGAAAAAGATAATTCAGCACAACAACAGCCACATAAACCAAACGGATTAATACTCTTAGTATTATGTACCCTACTAATAATTTCCTCTACAGGTTTAAAGCAAACATACATCTTAAATTCATCAGATAATAGTCAACATGATATTGAACAAAGTTTAAAAATAAAACCTCTTATATATCACTACTCATCTATTGATATCAAAATAGCAGAACCTGATAATATCAATTTAGTTTATCATTTTGATGGAAATAAGTTGGAAGGCAAACCAACCTTTTACGATAATAACTTAATACCTAAAAATTGGCATATTTTAAATACAAAAGTAATTAACCAAGAACAAGTAATTAGTATTCAGAAAGGAATTGAAAAAGCTCAACTTACAATAAGCTACGCCATTAATGGCAAACAAATTGCGACGACAGGGCAATTTAAAAAAGAGCGACTCAAAAAAGCGTTAACTGGAGAAGGTTCAACATCTCTTCAATGGAGTTTTGAGCGATTATAAAAAATAATAAGCTCGAAATATGTTATTTTGAGGACAAGCACTAACAAAGTGTCAGTGCTTGTTTAATCCAGTAAAAACACCAGTTTTGATTTACGTCAAAACACCACAAGCATCAATAATATTATTTTTTACTTGTATTTTTTTATAACTCTCATGTCCTGTTACTATTACAACAACATCCGCCCAATTAAATACCTCATCTATTGCTTCAATTCTCTCACATTCCCATTGAGGAACATGATCATCGTGATATTTAACATTAAAACCCTGAGATAAGAGGTGTTGTAAAATAGGCTCTGCTGGTGTCTCTCTACAATCATCAACATTGGGTTTATAAGCTACACCTAAAATAGCTATATTTTTACCTGACACCTGTTGTGCCATTTCTATTACTTTATTTGCAATAACAAAAGGTCTTTCATCATTCACTTTACGTGCTAAACGAATAAACTCACCTGTTTGTGTGCTTTCTACTAAAAACCATGGATCAATAGGAATACAGTGTCCACCAACCCCTGGGCCAGGATTTAACACATTAACTCTTGGATGACGGTTAGCTAATTTAATAACTTCACTCACATTCACATGAAGCTCATCACAAACCTGAGCCAATTCATTAGCAAAAGCAATACCAACATCTCTTGAAGTGTTTTCTACAAGTTTCACACATTCTGCGGTTGTTAAATCTGTTAAAAAGACTTCACCTTCTACAAAACTTTGATAAATATCTTTTACTTTTTGCTGTGCTTCTATACTAGACGCACCTATGATTCTGTCGTTATGAACCAGTTCATGTAAAGTTTGACCTGGGATAGCACGCTCTGGACAATGAACTACATCAACATTTAACCCTTTTGATTGAAAACGTTTTTCAACTTCCAAGCTAGTTCTAGGTGAGATAGTAGATTCAATTATCACTGTTTGTCCATCTTTAGCCACTTTAGCAATAGCATCAACAGCAGCAAAAACATAAGAACGATCACAGCTCTTATTTTTGTGTGGTGTAGGCACTGCAACTAAATATGTTTGACTTGATGGTATCGATAAAGATGCTGTTAAATACCCTTGGTCAACAACCTTTTTCACTAATTCAGGCATACCAACTTCATCAAATGGACATTCACCTCGATTAATTGAATCTACCTTTTCTTGGCTTAAATCAACTCCAGTAACCGAATAGCCAGCTTGTGCCAATAGACTAGAAATAGGTAACCCCATATAGCCCATACCAATAACACTTAACGTTTCGTTTTTCGCTATTATAGGACGTTCAACAAGTTCAGTATTATCAGCAACAATAATATCCAAAATAGCCTCTGCAACATGCCCGTCACCAAACGGATTATCCCAAGCATAGCTTTCTCGACTTAACCATTGTTTTGCAGCTTTTACCGCTTTTTCAGCATTTCTACCTACGAGCTCACTGGCACCGACTTCAACAGCTTCTGGACGCTCGGTATTCTCTCTTAGTGTTAAGCTAGGGACACCTAACAAACAAGCTTCTTCTTGAATACCACCAGAATCAGTTAAAATTAATTTGGCGAATTTTTGTAATTGAATAAAATCTAAATAACCCACAGGAGGAATGAGTTGTAGGTATTCAGGTAACTCAATATTAAATTCTTTTATTTTCGCTTGAGTTCTAGGATGAATAGGCCAAACAATGGTACCAGTATAATTAGCGTGCATTTCATCAAATAAATGCAATAGTTCTAAGAGGTTAGAGGCTATATCAACATTAGATGCTCGATGAGCCGTAACTAAAAAGTAATCTCGTTTCTTTAACTTCAAATCAGCTAAAATAGTACTATTTTGCGCTGAAATTTCTAAATGCTGAAATAAAGAGTCTGAAACCGTATTACCAACAGTATATATACTTTGATCTGCTATACCTTCTTTTAGCAAAATTTCTTTTTGATTAGGGCCAACTGCAAATAAATATTCACTGATGTGATCTGTCATTATACGGTTTGTTTCTTCTGGCATAGTACGATCATAGCTACGCAATCCTGCCTCAATATGCCCGACTTTAATACCAAGTTTAGAAGCCGCTAAAGCACCCGCCAGCACTGTATTAGTATCCCCTTGAACAAGTACTACATCAGGGTTTTCATCAATGAGTATAGGTTCCATCTTAATTAAAATGTTACCTGTTTGGTTACTATGCAACCCCGAGCCTACGCCTAAATTATAGTGTGGCACAGGTAGTTTTAATTCATCGAAAAAAATACTATCCATTTCTTTTGAATAATGTTGATTCGAGTGAATAATAAAAAAAGATATATCTCGCTTTTGGCATTCTCGAATGACCGGTGCCATTTTAATAATTTCAGGGCGAGTACCAACGATAATCCCAATTTTCATGTAAACTTTCCTTTAATTTATTTTATGAATTAATAACAGCAGAATAACAGCAGTTTACCCGTTTCAAAAAATATTAAACAGCACTTTGTCGGTAACTTAACCTAATATAAAACATTGAGACTAAGCTATCTCTACTAGTGTGAGTATTATTTTCCTTTAAAGCATATGCTAACCAAAATAATTGCACAGAGATACTTCTCTTAGAAAAAAGTGTTAACAAGGGCTTATCATTAAAATCAAAAATATCTTATCGAGTAAAACGAGCAAACAACCAAATAATGTTAGCCATCATAACTTTAATATCTCTTAACAAAAAGTTACTCTCCAGAGCATACTTTTTAATACAAAAGATGATATATTAGGCCATTAAGTAGTACGTCTGTACCCTACTGGAGCATAGTAATTAAATGCTAAACCACATTGACAAATTATGGCTGTAATAGACAAATCAATAATACTTTTTTTGTAAATTACTAACTAACACCCCTTATAAGAAAGCTGGTAATTTTTTATATTAGAATGGATACCAAAAAGTAATGAATATTTATCATATTACGTTAAAAACAAAGCTTTTTTATGTGTTTTTTATTTTACTACCTTTACTACAATCTTGTGGTGGAGAAAGTGTTGTTAATCAAGCTACTGCAAGTAGTAATAATATTGAAATTATCTCTATTGAAAGCGAAGAAGCGCTTTATGAAGAAAATGATGCATTCATAACTGGGAAAATAGTAGCACCAGATAACACACAATTGACTTATCAGTGGATTCAAACATCGGGTATTCCGCTTACTTTAAAAAACACGACCCAACAAACAGTAAACTTTTCTATCCCTAACTTAAATGCTGATGAAGAAATCACTCTCGAATTAACAGTGACAGACGCCAATAATAACACGCAAACAAAGCAAACTAAGTTTACTTTATTATATGTCAATACTCCTCCTAATATAGATATAGAAAAAACAGTAACTGTTAACGAACTATCCGAAGTCACGCTAACGGGTAGTCTTTTAGATAAAGAAGGTGACGTAACAAGTAAGTGGCTACAGAAATCAGGAACAATTGTTGAAATAACGCCACTGCAAAATTTAGGCATATCATTCACAACGCCTAAAGTTAACGCTATCGAAACATTAGTATTTGAGCTAACCATAATAGATAGCGATGATGCTCAGACCAAAGAAACAATCACGGTAACGATATTACCTTACGCGGTTGAAATTCCACAACATGTGTTACTGTTAACCAACGACAGAATTAACCAAGTAAAAATAAAAATAGCAGAAGACGATAGTGCCTGGAATGATCTCACGAGTAACCTTGAGAATTATTTTGTCCAAATACCATATAATTCTGGAGAATATGCCGCTAGCTTTGCGTTAGCTTTCTATGTAAGCGGTGAAATAAGATACATGGACAGGGTTATTGAACTATTAGAACATACCTACTTTAGTGAACCTAATATCGGTTGGAAATATTACAATAACCGTAACATTTTCAGAAGTGGATCTCGCTGGGCCATTATGGGATATACATGGATCAAGTCATATATATCTCAAGCTAAGCAAACAGAAATAGAGAGTTTTTTTGCCCTATGGGGTGAATATTGGCTAGAATATATTGATTTTAAGAATGATTTTGAAAAATTCAGCGTTGGAGATAGTGATGAACTTACTTCATTAGCTGAAAACTTGACACTATTAGGTTATGCCCTGAATGACTCTTCTCAGCATACTGATTTAAGCCAACAACTGTTAAGTGCCGGTGATACTTTACTTAATCGTTTTGTTGGTGAATATTATATGAAAGATATAATGGCAGGTGGTGCTTGGGCCGAAGGTTCAGACTACAGTCCTGCGACACAAGCTCATTGGATAAGAATATATATGATCAATAAAGATCAGCGCGATATTCCTTACCCAACAAATTACGGTCATGACGCACTGCAAGCACTTATCCATCAAACACTCGCTAACTATTCTGGTGTTTATAAGTATGGTGACGAAGAAGGCTCAACTGATTACGAGCCGTTGTCTGACGACAACCGTTACCAATTCGCTTTAGAATTAATGGGTTTATTGGAGAATGAAGACGATATTGCGCAGCTTAACCAATGGTTTAATACGCTATTAGCCAATGAAGGCTATAAAAGCAGCTCTATAACTACGCATTTTCAACGTTTATTACATCATGACCCTCAGCTTAAAAACAGCTCACCAGTTTTCCCAGAAAGTACGCTCAACATATCCCCGGGCGTAGGCCTGATAAGTAGTAGAAACGATTGGACAAGCTCTGCTACTAATCTATATTTTATTAACAGAAAAATACGTGTTCATCATGAACATAAAGATGCATTGTCGTTCGACATAGCCTATGGTGGAAATTGGATCACCAAAGAAGTAACAGGGTATGATGGCAGTGCAGTATCAAGCTTAGCCCATAACACAATTTTAATAGAAAATGCGGACAGTGGTTCATCAAGCCCAACTCTTAGGGCCGCCGGAAAACCTAATTACACACACATATCCGACGATCCATATACGACATTAATTTCTGCAGATGCAACAAATGCTTATAATATGTCAGCGTATTATGCTACGAATTATGCGGCATTAGTCAACAGACAGTTAGCCTTTATTAAACCCGGTATAGTCATAACCTACGATCATGTAATAACGATACCTGACCAAATAAAAGATTTAATCCAGTATAGTGACCTTGGATTAACAGCAGGAATGAGCCACACAAGATGGGTGAAAACCATTCAGCACTTTCAAGCTAAGCCTGAAAAACAAGCATCATTGAATAATAGTTTTTTAATCAAAGACGGCATAAGCAAAGTGTTATTTCAAAATATATGGCCATTAAATACCAATATAGAAGTGGTTGATGAGCAAAAGCTATGGGCTGATGTCGCGGCTTATCAAATACAAGACAATCAAAAAAAATGGCACTTAAGTATATCCAATGAATCAAAAACACCAAATAATGAAATTATAAACATTCTTCAATTCTCTGCAGAAGATGAAAATATACAATTTGATCAAAACCCTATAATGATGACAATAGAAAATGGGTTAATAAAAAGTAATAACGTAATTGGGGTAGCCATTTCCTCTGATTCAGAAAAATTTATAATATTATTTAATCAAACTCCGGATAAAATCATAGAAAATGTCGAATATGTGCATCCGAGTGGTTATGATAACGCATTAGTCTATGGCATTGGTATTGACTTAAAATAAACGATAATCAATTCAATTTAAGCCATCTTTTTATTTTCAATAACTAACATTACAAATCTTGGAAGAGTTAATATGAGAAAAGGAATAATTTTAGCGGGAGGCAGTGGAACTCGCCTTTACCCCTTAACAAAGGTTGTTAGTAAGCAACTAATGCCTGTTTACGATAAACCAATGATTTACTATCCATTAGCCACATTAATGCAAGCGGGTATTAATGAAATTTTGATTATTTCAACGCCCGAAGAAATAGACAGATTTAGTGATTTACTTGGCAATGGTGATAATTTTGGCATCAAACTTTGCTACGAAGTACAAGCAAGTCCTGATGGCTTAGCACAAGCCTTTACAATTGCAGAAGAGTTTTTAAATGGTAGCTCTGCTGCCTTGGTACTTGGCGACAACATGTTTTACGGCCACGATCTGGTAAAATCACTTAAAAATGCTAACGTTCAAACATCCGGCGGCACAGTATTCGGTTATCATGTTGCTAATCCAAAGTCATATGGCGTAGTCGAATTTGATAAAAATGGTGTTGCAATTTCTATCGAAGAAAAGCCTGAAATACCTAAATCAAACTATGCCGTTCCTGGTATCTACTTTTTTGATGAACGCGTGGTAGAGTTTGCCAAAAAGGTAAAACCATCTGCACGGGGCGAATTAGAAATAACCGATGTTATCGACCAATATTTACAAGCAGGTGAATTACGCGTAGAAATTATGGGGCGAGGCACTGCCTGGTTAGATACCGGTACGCATGATGATCTACTCGCTGCAGCACAATTTATTGCCACTATAGATAAACGCCAAGGATTAAAAGTTAACTGTCCTGAAGAAGTTGCCTATAGAAATGGCTGGATTACCGAAGACAAGTTACGTGAAATTGCAGCTCCTTTAGTTAAAAGCGGTTATGGCGCATATTTATTGAAACTGATCAGCGAGAAAGTATTTTAATGAAATATATTGAAACAGCCATTCCCGATGTAAAAATAATAGAATCTAATGTATTTGGTGATGAACGTGGTTTTTTTATGGAAACGTTTCGGGTCGATGAGTTTATTAATAACTGCGCTGAAAAAACCTTTGTTCAAGATAATCACAGTAAATCAAGTCATGGTATTTTACGTGGTTTACATTACCAACTACAGCAAACTCAAGGTAAGCTTGTGCGAGTTACTGCAGGGGAAGTATATGATGTAGCAGTAGATATGAGAGCAAGTTCGCCCACCTATGGTCAACATGTGGGTGTTGTATTATCAGCTGAAAACAAACGTCAATTGTGGGTGCCTGAAGGTTTTGCTCACGGATTTTATGTAATGAGTGAGTCTGCAGAATTTGTTTATAAATGCACTAACTACTACTCACCAGAACACGAAGTCTCTTTATTGTGGAATGATGCCGACTTAGCAATAGAGTGGCCGCTAGTCGATAATATTGCACCATTATTATCAGCAAAAGACAAAGACGCTCTACCCTTTGCAGAAGCTCCCACATTTAAATAATTTCAAATGGTACTGTTTTCATGAAAATTGTTGTTATAGGTAAAAGTGGTCAACTGGCAACCGAGTTAAGTTACCTGGCAAATGATCAACTAGACATCATTTGCTTAGGTAGGAATGATATTAATATTGAAGATAAAAGCGCTATAGAAGCAAAGTTATCTGAATTAAAACCAAATGCAGTGATTAATGCTGCTGCATATACAGCGGTAGATTTAGCAGAAACAGAGTCTGACAAGGCAAAAAAAATAAATGGTTATTATGTCGGTTATTTGGCAGAAGTTTGCCAAGCCCTTTCGTTACACCTTGTTCATCTTTCAACAGATTTTGTATTCGATGGTACTCATTCAATTCCATATACAACCACTGACACAATAGCACCTGTAAATACTTACGGTGAAAGTAAAGCTATCGGTGAAAACTTACTATTCCAAGCCGCGCCAAATAACAGCTGTATAATTAGAACAGCATGGGTATATTCAACACACGGTAATAACTTTGTAAAAACCATGCTTACCTTAATGGAGAGTAAGCCTGAATTGGGAGTTATTAGCGATCAAATTGGTACACCAACTTATGCTAAAACCTTAGCTCAAGCGAGTTTACACGCCGCAATTAACAAGTTAACGGGCATTTATCATTGGACAGACCAAGGCGTGGCAAGTTGGTATGACTTTGCTGTTGCAATTCAAGCATTAGCCTTTGATAAAAAAATTATTACTAAGTGTATCCCTATAAAAGCAATAACCACTGCTGACTACCCAACCCCAGCAAAAAGGCCACACTTTAGCGTTTTAGACAAATCAAAAAATGCAAATATTTTCCCCTTAGAATTAATTAATCACTGGCAGACACAGCTTGATTGCATGTTAAACAATTTAAAGAACAGAGAAGAATAACACTATGAAAAAATTACTTGTTACTGGTGGTGCAGGGTTTATTGGCGCAAATTTCGTTCATTACTGGATGCAACACTACCCTTTAGACAAAGTTGTTGTTATTGATGCACTTACATATGCGGGTAACATCGCTAATTTAGCCTCAGTAAAAGACAAGCAAAACTTTACCTTCATCCATGGTAATATTTGCGATCAAAGCCTGATAGAGACACTATTAACTGAGCATGATATTGACACGCTAGTACACTTTGCTGCCGAATCTCATGTAGACCGTTCAATAACAGGGCCTGATGCCTTTATTGAAACCAATATTCTTGGTACTTACGCACTACTAAAAGCCGCGAAAATAGTATGGTTAGACGCGCCTAAAGCAGAAGGAAAAGAACCTAAAGAAAATCATCGTTTTCATCACGTATCAACGGATGAAGTATACGGCACATTATCGGCGACGGACCCAGCGTTTACTGAAGATACCGCCTACGCACCTAATTCACCTTATTCAGCCAGTAAAGCCGCAAGTGATCATTTAGTTCGTGCATATCATCATACCTACGGATTAAACGTAACGACTAGTAATTGCTCAAATAATTATGGCCCTTACCATTTTCCTGAAAAACTTATTCCACTTGTTATCACTAATATTCTTCACAATAAATCATTACCTATTTATGGAGACGGGCAACAAATTAGAGATTGGTTATATGTAGAAGATCATGCCTACGGTATCGACTTAGTATTACAAAAAGGGAGAATTGGCGAAAATTACAATATTGGTGGTGATAATGAATGGGCGAATATCGACATTGTTAAAGAGATATCAACACTCGTTGAAAAAGCCTTTGCAAATGATGCCTCTTTATCAGCAAAATTTCCAAATGCCAAAGCCGCGATAGATGCCAATACCGAGTCATTAATTACCCACGTAACCGATAGACTAGGTCACGATCGCCGTTACGCTATTGACGCAACAAAAACTAATAACGAGTTAGGCTACAAACCCAAAGAATCATTTCAATCGGGTATAGAAAAAACAGTTCAATGGTACTTAAATAATGAACTGTGGTGGAAAAGTATTATGAATGGCAGTTATATTAAGTAGACCAATGAATTTATTGTGAATTTATAAAACCTTAAGAGTAACCAAATAAAATGACTAAAAATATATTTTATAGAGCTGATATTGATGGCCTTAGAGCATTAGCAGTAATAAGTGTGATTATTTATCATATTGATTCTAGCCTTTTACCTGGCGGTTATTTAGGTGTAGATATATTCTTCGTTATCTCAGGGTTTTTGATAACAGGGCTATTACTGAATGAATTACAAAAAACAAAAAAGATCAACTTCAAAACCTTCTATTCTAGGAGAGTTAAACGATTATTACCTGCACTATTAACTGTAATTATATCAACACTTGTTGTAGGTTTTTTATTATTCGCACCCGCTGATTACTTTTCACTTTTAAAGTCAGCTGTTGCATCATTAATATCTGTTGCAAATATATTTTTCTACGTTAATTTAGATCAAGGTTATTTTGCTAAAGACAGTAGTGAAATACCATTACTTCATATGTGGTCGTTAGCTGTTGAAGAACAATTTTATTTGATATGGCCTGTTTTAATGGCATTTATTTATAAGCAAAAAGGCACCTCTTATTTATTTTATTTCTTAGTTATATCTATATTTTTATCATTTGGCCTTGCTCAAACATTACTTTCTTTCGATCAATCCTTCGCTTATTACTCACTTCCAACAAGAGTTTGGGAACTTTCAGCTGGTGGCGCACTAGCAATCTACTTAAAAGACAGAAAAGCATTCTCCAATAATATATCTACGGCTTATTCCATTATTGGTGCGATCTTAATAGGAGCAAGCTTCTATTGGGTAACTTCCCACAGTGATGTACCGGGAAAAGATAACATCCCGTTAATTATAGGTACTTTAATGCTTATTACTGCAGGGAAAGTTAAGGGTAATATTTCACAAAAATTACTTTCTAATAAACTTTGGGTATTCATTGGACTAATTTCTTATTCTGCATATTTATGGCACTGGCCTATTATAGCTTTTACAAAATATGCTGCTATAGAAATAGACCTCATAGTTGGTACCACTATATTTATTTCAACATTCCTACTCGCTACAATAACTTATTATATAGTTGAAACGCCCTTAAGAAATGTAAAAGTAACTCCTAGTAAAGCATTTACCCGTTACTACATAGTGCCTGTAGCTCTAGTAGGATTAAGCACTGTGGTTTTAGCTTATGGTATTAAAAGCTTTTCACCTTCTATGTACAACTGGAGTGCTTATTCTGAAGTTACTGATATAACCCCAAACTGGAAATATAAGTACAATTGCCAATACTCAAACTTTGGAGCCGAAAGTAAGGATGAGAGTGAATGTATTTTCCCAAAGGGGTCACCTTATAAAACTTTATTAATTGGTGACTCTAATGGTGCTCATTATATTGGGATGCTTCAAGAGTTTGCTCAATATGATCATTGGAGCTTCAAAAATATCACTCAGAGCGCTTGTCCGCCATTGATTGAAACCAAAGAACTCGATTGGATTGAAAAGAAATATGCAAAAGCATGTTTAGAATACAGAAAATACTTATCATCTAACCTTATGGCGTTGGATCACATAATTATTGGCGGAGATTGGTTAGATTATGATAGATTTGCTGAATTTAGGCCTTTATTTATTGAAACAATAAATAAATTAGCTAAAGAGAATGAAAAAGTCACTATTTTAGCAAAAATCCCTACATTTTCGCATTACAATACCGAATGTGAAAAGCGACGAATAAAAATTACAAGCTTAAATTGCTCATTAAGCCGCTATGATAAGTTATACGAAAAAAAATCTTCACATTATGCTGTTAATAATTTCTTACTAGAGCTTTCAAATAAGTACAAAAATGTGAATTTCTTCGACACAAAAAATAGTTTATGCCCTAACAATATTTGCTCTCCTGTCTTAAATGGAAAGTTTATATATTCAGACGGTTCTCATTTAAGTATGGACGGCTCTCATATGCTAGGAGCAAAAGTATTAAAATCTCAAGAGAAGAGTGCATTAGGATTTAATTAATTTTCAATATTAACAATTAATTAAGGAGAAAATTATTATAGCTATTATTAATAAGATGATATATATACTCGCCATAATGGTTGGAGTCTTCACTTGTTTTTTGTTTTTTTTTCCTGATAGCACTGCATTACTTCCCTTGCAGTATGTTGTGTTCTTTACTCCAAGATATTTTTATTTGTTTATAATATTGTATCTTTGCTTCCAATGGAAAAATGCTAAAAAAATTAAAAGAATGATACTTACTACTTTAATATTTTTGTGTATTTATTTACTAGATTTTCAAGTGAATATTAATACGAAAGTCGCTTTCAAACAGAAAAACCCGACTTTTACATTAGTATCAATTAATATTGGTGAAGGTATCGAGTTGAAACATTTGATGTCTGTCATGAGGTTTCATGATCCTGATATCTTCACATTACAAGAAGCGGGTAGGATCACGAATATTGATAAATTAGATAGTTACCCATTTCAAGATTGTAAAGGCAACTTATGCTTAATTAGTAAATATCCTTTTGAAAAAATCAACTCATTTAATAATGATATGTATAAAGGTTATGGTGATTGGGCTGCATTTTATAAAATTGATATCAATGGCGTTCAAATAAATATGGCTAACGTGCACTTTCCTTCAGTACGAAGAATATTTCCAAGGTTTGATGGAATAAAAGATATTCATCAAAATAGAACTTTGTCTGCACTACTTATTGAGAACTGGGCTCAATCTAAACAAAATGTCATAATTGCAGGAGATTTTAATATGAGTGTAATTGAAGGTATTTATCAGCAAACATTCAAGAAATATCAAAATGCACTTTCAGATAAAGGTAATGGTTTTAATAATACAGTGGATTATAAATATAAAGGAATAGGCCTCCCTAGTGTACGAATTGATCATATATTGTTATCACAAAACTTTAATATAGAAAAAGCTTTAGTTCTAGAGGCATTAGGTGGAGATCATTACCCCATTCTATCTAGCATTTCATTAAAAGAACATTAATCATGACTAATTATATACAACAATATTCTGTATTTACTTTCTTGTTTATAAGCTTAATATCGTTTAGAAGCATAGCCCAAGTTGTTTCTATTGAATTTTCAGCCCCTGCCAATGAATCAATATTGATATTACCTGTACCGAATATGAAAATAGCATCAAACTCTTCATTAAAAATCACTCAACAAGGTAAAACGATAAATGCTTCATTCTATTCACTTAATATATGGGATACAGACAAAACGGAAAAATTCGTTCGCCTATTAACTATTAAGTTAAAAAATGTAAAGAACAAAACAAAAGATAAACCTTTGAATTTTATATTAAGCTGGTCTCAGTCAAACAGAAGCCTTTCAAGAGAAACTATTACTTTCAACAAACAACCTTATTTGGTATTCCCAAATAAGTCGTGGTTATCAGAAAGCATTTTATTGCACCCTAAAACTAAAAAAAACAATAGTACTTGGTATACTCAAGGACAAATTTTATATGCTAATTTTGTAACTAATGAGTCTTTATTGAGTGAGAAAGGTTATGCTAAAACTAAATATTCACAATGGTTATTTGATCGCCCAAGAGCAATTTATCAATTATATATATTAACTGGTGATCCTAAATGGCTTAAAGAAGGAACTAAATTAGCAGAGTTTTATTTAGAAAATTTAGACGAGACAGGAAAATTCAAATTAAAAGAAAACTTCGATTTAAAATATTTAATGCCTAACGGACTACTTTATTACTACTTCCTTACTGCTGATAGTAAAATAGAAAATGTATTAAAAACTCTTTTTGAAAAGTCATTAATTTGGACACCTAAATACGAAAATGAATATAAATTCTGGACTGAACGTCACCAAGCTGCAGCATTAAATTTAGCAATTGCCTATTGGGAGATATCAGGTAGCCAGCGAGCTAAAAATAGAATAGATGAAATTGTTGATGCTACTGTTCAAATGGTATTTAACCCTATAAACGATTGGCCATTAAGAAGTTGCCCTCAACATACATATGAATCACACGAAGGTAAGCCAGGTAATTCCCCTGTTTGCTCTCCTTGGATGATGGCCTTACTTGGAGATGGTTTATGGCGCTATTACCGCCTTACTAATGATAAAAAATCAGCTGCTTTACTTAATGCCTTTGGTGATTTCATGCCAAATTATGGAATTCATTTTGCTGATAAAAGATTAAACAATAAAGTATTACCTTTGTATCTTGCTTCAATGGGCAATAAACTTTTGGAAATAAGGAATCAATGGACAGACGGCCAACATGCTTGTGATGTAGCTGGCCTTATTGGAAAATCCATATATATAAAGAAAAAGTCAGGCGAAGAGGCTTTTTTATTAAAAGAGCTCTTCAATGTATTTATTCAACAATGTAAAGATATTGATAAAAAATATAGAAACAGTAAAAAAGACTATTCGGCTATGCTACCTCCGAGACGTTTTGGTTGGACATATTCAACAACCAGTGATTTGCCGTGGCTAGAATTTTGGTTAAACCAAGCAGAAGCTAATGAATAATAAAAGTATCAGCTGGCATGTGATTGAAGATATTTTAGAACTTAAAAAAATGTCAAAACAATGGGACTGTCTTGCAGAAAATTCAATAAACAACACCTTATTTTCTAGTCCTCACTGGATTTTAAATTGGTATGAAGTGTACTGGCAAAAAAATTGGAAATTACATGTCATTGTTGGTTTTCACAATGAAAAGTTAATCGCTATACTACCTAGCTATATACAACACTCAACTAGCTGGCCCCATATTTCTACCTTATACCCGTTAGGGCAAGGAGAGCCTGAAGATGAAGAGGTTTTATCTGAATATTGCGATATATTATTATTACCAGAATATTCTGAACAAGTTACGACTGAACTTTCTGAGCAAGTATCACAAATCACAGTAGACCAAATCATTTGGCATTCAGTATTAGTGAGTAGCGTTATAACAAAATTGCTAACAAAGCTACACAATGTGTCTAGCCCTGCGACTAATTATAGATATTGTATTGACCGTTCAAATTGGTGTATTAAGAAATTAAGTAAAAACACACGTTCACGCTATAAAAGGTCATATAACCAATTAAGTCATTTAGATTATAAATTTCAATGGATTAATCCTGATGAATATGACACTTATGCTCAATATATGATTGAATATCATCAAGCTCGATGGAATAAAAAGGGGAAACTTGGCGCGTTCGTTCAACAAAACTTTCAGTTATTTCATCAAAAATTTATGAAGGTAAACGCTCGAAAATTTGTAAATATCAGTGCTCTTATTGTTAATAACAAGCCAATTGCAATAAACTACTACCTAAGTGATAAAAATACACTCTATTTTTATCAATGTGGATGGGATGAAGTAAACTACTCACACTTTTCACCCGGTTTATCTTTACATTTATGGTCGATTGAGAATGCTAAACAACAAGTTTATGATTTTATGAAGGGAGAATTAACTGACAGTTACAAAAGTAAGTTTGGCTGCCAGCAACAACTAATGACAAACATTATTATCCCTATTCACAACTGGAAATTGATGATAAATAAGCTCATAGTGAAATTAAAAAACGACTATTTGAATAAGTTAAAGACTTCTATTAGTCTATTTAAGTAATATTAAAATTTATATACATAATAACTCGCTAATATCTAAGGTTTCCCCTAATGGCTCGTCAGTTACCTGTAAGAGAAGAAAAAGATTCAACCGCGGCATTCTTTTTCTTATTTTTATATACCGCATCAACATTAATTCGCCCTCATGAAATGTTTCAGACAAGTATCGATTGGATAGTGATTAAAGTATTTGCAATTATTGCTTTTTGTTTAGTATTAGTCGCTCAAAGACCACTCAAACTATACCCCCAACATTGGATGTTACTCGCTTTACTACCTTTTATTATTATGTCTGGCTTTCTAAATGGCTCTGGAATATTTGGTATTGAAGAAGCTCAAAAGCTTCTTATAACAGCAATTATTCCATTATTTTTAATGAGTACTTGTATAACCACCATCAAACGTCAACACATACTTATGGTGATTTGTTTAATTGCAGCATTATTAATGGTCCACAATGGTCATGTTCAACAAACCGCTTATCAAGGTTTTGGTTGGGCATTAAATTCTCATTCTGTAGGCTATATTGACTTAGGTGAACGAAGAATTACCTATCTAGGATTTTTCAATGATCCGAATGACCTAGGTATGTTTTTAGTTATGAATATCCCTTTTGTGATTTATTTTTATAAAAAAGCAAGAGGAGTTATAAAACTTGCTATGTTCGCTATGTTAGCCATATTGGGCTATGGTATTTATTTAACAGGCTCTAGGGGGAGTATGCTTGGTGCGGGCGGTCTGCTTGGCATATATATATTAGTAGTGAATGCAGGGCCAAAACTATTCATTTCAGCTGTATTATTAGCTCCTATTGCCGCTACTGTTGTTGCCTCACTACAAAGTAGCATTGATGCTTCAGCCAATGGAAGATTAGAAGCCTGGTATGCTGGTATACAAATGCTAATATCAAATCCCATATTTGGTGTCGGTAAAGGTCAATTCTTTGACCATCATGGGCTTGTTGCTCATAATTCATACATACATGTAGCAGGTGAATTAGGTGTACCTGGTTACTCCTTGTGGGGTGGAGCTTTAATTTTCACCGTGTTAACGGGTTATCTATTTATTAAAGCTAGCAAGCTAAAAAAAGATGCTGAGACTACTACAGATGACACTGTAATAAATGAAGAATTTGAGAATGAACGTTTACTAAACAAAACTTTATTTTTCTCGATGATTGGCTTTATGATCACCGGATTTTTTATTAGCCGTATGTTCACCCTGACACTGTTCATTTTTATGGGTATGGCGATTGCCTCTCATATTCGTATGGTTAAAGTCAATCCTGAATATAAAAAATACTTCAGCAATTCTTTTGCTTTTAGATCTATGGGATATTGCTGGGTCGTTATTGTGGCTGTATATATTTCCTTAAAACTAGGTTTATAATATCTAAAGAGGATATAAAATGGTGATGGCAAACTTCATTGAGAGTTAGTGTTACTAGTAAACTATTTTATTAGTATAACTGTAACTATATTGTGTTTAATGAATGAAGCTTTATATTTTTAGCTGTTTACATGCTCAAACAGCTAAATTTATAATCGAATTATACTATCAATGATTCTTGTTAACCTATCAGCAAAGATATTTTTTCAAAATTTTCTAAATACTTTTTAGTTAAAAACTCTTCTTTATCTTTAAGCTCTGATTTTGGTACTGCCATTGCTTGAGATACTGCTTTAGATAATTCACCTGGTAATACTCCACTAGGCATAGCAGGCAAATCCCATGTTGCCATATAGTTTCTTTGTTTACGTAATTTTGGAAGTAAACCAACGCGCGGTACATGAAAGGCCATCGATGTTATAAGCCCATGCAAGCTTGTTCCACAGTAGCATTGTGAGTTTCTAATAATATTCATTAAATCAAAAACCCCTCCACTGAGGTATTGCTTAACCTTAATATTCTTGTCTAAATGTTGTTTAATCCTTTCTATACCTTGTGAGTCACTATGACCCGCAGCATTCCCTATAGCGATAAAGACAATAGTTAAATCATGTTCATTTGCTATCGCAGTTAAATTATGTGCGAATTCCGCTTCTAATCCTGCACAGTGAGCAGATGAAATTTGAAAAACTAAATAGTTCCCCTTCAATTCTGTAATCAGTGATTCAGCTATACTACTTGTTTTTTGATGTATCTCATCATCACTAAACACTGAAGACATTACCGTGGCAGAATCAGGGTATACATCATTAACATTACCGCCAATTCGCTCGATGTGTTCTCGTGAAAATTCATCTCGAACTGTGACATAATCAGCATTATTCAATGTATTAGCTAAAGTTATCGCGGATTCTCCTTCAATACTTGAAACTCCAGTAGCTCCCACTGAATTGTAAATAAGTTTCATATTCTCAGTTAGATCTTTAGATGTTAAATCAAAAGGACCGTCTGACTTTAACCCTATAATCTTTTTAATTACCCCTTCTGTAGCCCTAGGAATAAAGCGAGTAAAAATTCGTTGAAATATTGAAAATGAAAAGTCTGATAACAAATAGCTATAGGCCGAAAGCCAATCACAAGCAACAACGTCACCGCCTGCTAGTATAATGCTTACGTCTTTGCTACTTTCTCTCATTGCTTTTTTAATACTATCAGTTTGTAGCGCATAAAATTCAGACAGATCACTATCAATCAGCCCTGCCACTACAATTTTTTTGTTTGGAAATCTTTGAGATAAAATACGTTCCATCACTAATGGAAATAATAAATCTCCATAGTTATGCCTATCAAATGCTCCATATAATATAATGTCGTTCATACTCTTAATTCCCATGTAAATGTTTTTTTATTTGCCTAAGGTAAAAATTACCGCTTAGTTTTTAAATGACGTATAGTTACAACCCTGAGCGACTCTTTAGTTCAGTAGACTCTACAGCCTCAATTAAGTTCATGTAAGGCTGAGAGAGGAGACACCAAAATATCTGACACTCGGGCTGCTCTAGTTTTATACAAGCTTCATATACTTCATTGCAAAGGGCTTTTATTTTAATACCGTTTATATTCATAGAATAAGCGATAATACCAGTATTCATCACTCTGTTGTTAGGGGAATAACAGCTTTCTTCTAGCTTAGCATTAATAAAATCAATGGTTTTATCCATATGCTTTACATACCTTTGTTGCCCTTTTGCTTCTTCTACCTCATGCCATATAGTTGGTTTAAATTTAGCCTCATATCTTATAAGAATGCCTTTTTGGTTCATGCGAATTATGTTAGCAATATCATCAGAAATTCGACGGCTGTCCATATAAATAAGATGTTCAAAATCGTTGAAGTTAATGTCATTAACTTGCAGAAACTTAACTTGTTTCGCTAATAATGATGAAGTTATACTTTCCCCATTATCAAGCTCGCTTTCAACAAAACAAAAGCGCCAGCCTTTAAACAACACCTCTTTTTCTAGTCGCTTATTATTTGAATAAAAATAACAGTGTTCAATGTCTTTAGGTGCTTGAGGTATTATAGATACAAAACCTAGGTACTCTAAAATGTTGAAAGGTAATCGGTTTTTTATCGTGGCATATAGCCATCGTTTACAGGTAGAAAACGAATTTATTTTTAATGGTTTATTATATTTATAACCAAACCAACAAGATAATATAGCGACGCTTTTCATTTGCTCTTCCTTAATCATCCAATAATTTAAGCAGATGGCCGAGAAAAGCTCTCAGCATACATCCGCTAATCAAAGCAATTTTTAAACTGTCAGAGCAACAAATTATTTCCTTAACAGTTTCTTACTAATAGAAATAAAATAATCTCCAGATATCTTTCTTAAGTTTTTATCTAGTACCAATAGCCAGCTAAGTATCAAGAAGATAGCAAAACTTAGTGCGCCATATATAACAAGTTCGAACCAAGAAATCTTTGTCATAACAACAAGTGCAAGCCACAAACCAACACCAAAAACTAAGAAGTTAGCCCAAAATAGTTTACGTATGATCAACCAAAGTTTTAACTGATTATAAAAACTATATAACCATAAACTTAGCACAACATTTGCGATAAAAGAGCCGATTGAAGTCCCGATAGCGACACCAACAAGTCCATACTTCAAACCAAGTACAATTGATAATGAGATATTAGTAATGGCCCCAAAAAGGCTCACTAATGAAATATACTTATGTTGAGCCTGTGCCAATAAAACTTGATTAACTGAAGTATAAATTGCCTGACAAAAGAAGGTGAAAATTAAGAAATAAAGAATATATGCAGCTGACTCAAACTCTTCACCAACCCAAAGTACGATAAAAGCTTTTCCTAAAATAATTAAAGGCGCTGAAAACAGTGTCGCAAAGAACAAGTTAATCATTATAGCATTATGAAATAGCTCATCTAAGCTTTCATTCTTAGACATTTTTTTCATAAAAACAGGCGACAAAAAACCATTCACCGTAAATACAAACGATTTAATATGTTCAGCTAACCGGTTAGCGACACCATAAACAGCAACAGATGAAAGACCAATAAGCTTAGTAACGATAAACGGATCAGCTTTTGAATTTAAGGTATTAGCAACACCGTTTGCTACTACATGCTTAGAAAACGCAAAAAGTGATTTCAACTCTTCTTTGGAGACTAACTTGAAGCTGAATTTCATGGCTGGATAAAGTTTCTTTATGTAATAAATCTTAACTCCATTCGTTAATACATCAGCAAAAAGAGTCGCTATTATTGCTCCCCAAATGTTCATAGTAGGTATTAATAAAAAAATCAGAACAGATTTTATCAATACATTAACCATCACCAGATTAGAGTCTATATCTAGCCTAAGAAAAGCGGTAATGAAACCATGAAATGGATTCATTAAGAAATCCATTAATATTTTGGCTGACAAGACGAATAAAGCCATTTTCAGGGCATTTTCATCAACAGCAGCACCAAAAAAGTCAGCTGAAAATAATGCAACACAAGCTAATAAAGCAGCGGCAACAAGCCCAAGACAGCCAAAAAGTACAAGACTTGTAGAAAAAACAGTGTTAACGGCTAAAGGATCATCTTTTTCTAATGCTAATATGGTGTGTCGTTGTACGGCTGACGGAAAACCTAGTTCAATAATATTAAACCAACCTATTATCGAAAGGATCAGCAACCAAAAGCCATAACCATTTGCACCAAGTACATTGATAAAATAAGGAGTTAGTAATAATGAGGATATAACTAATACAATTCTTTCTAGAAAGCGAAAAACTGAACTTTTAAAAAATAACTTTTTAGTACTCATTATTCAGTACTCGTGGAGAAACATTCATAATTAACTCTTTGTGGATAATAGCTTTGTCTTTTACGCTATTTAATAAGTTAGATAGCACGTTTTGTTTTTTGTATTAATCGCCAAACACAATTAGGTACTGTTTTAAACAGTCGACCTTTTACTGACAATTTACTGTTGTTTTTCAATTTCGATGCTTCGAGCAGAGTGTCACCTGCTAGGTTAAACATCCCATTGTAAATATAGGTGTTTGCATATCTAACATGTAGATTCTGCTTTATCTCATTCCAATCAACGGACTTATTATGTTTCTCAGCCATTGGTTGAATTTTATCTAAACAGACTAACTCAGCAGCATGCATTTTTTCTTCATTTGATGAATAGTTATCACCATGAAATACATGAATGGCTAAATGTTCAGGTACAAAATCAAGCTCACAAACTAAAGAAAGTTTTAACCATGCTAACCAGTCATCTACTCCCATTAGGCTACGTTCGTCATCAAATGCTTGTGTTTCTTGCAATAAGCTCTTACGTGCAATGGCTGTACAGCACGTGAACATGTTTACTTGAATAAGCTTATCGAATACATCACCGCGATACTTACGTTCAAAACTTGGCTTATCTTGCTTGTTTAAATGTGCATAGTCAGCGATAGCGCCGCAATAAACGAGACCTACTTTAGGTTTTTCGAATAAAGGGACTTGTTTGCTTAACTTAGTCGGTAACCAAAAGTCATCTTGATCACAAAAAGCGACAAGATCTCCACTTGCTCTTTCTATGCCGTAGTTTCGAGCTGCCGCCACACCACCATTTTGTTTGTGAAAGCCTTTAATAGAGCTATGGTTTTCTACTAAGGTATTTATCAATTGTTCAGAGTTGTCTTTACTACCGTCGTTAATTAGCAATATTTCAACGTTATCGTAGTCTTGGGCTAGAATGGTATTAACCGTTGCTTCTAGGTATTCAGCCCCGTTATATACGGGTATAACAACAGAAACTAATGCGTTCATGCAAAGTCCTTAAAAATTAGTGTTCAATCAGCTATAAAGCTTCATATATTTTTGTGCGACTGTTTCTAGTGAATAATCTTGTTCCACTAATTGATAAGCTTTATTTCCCCACTCTTCAATAAGTTGAGGGTGTTCTGCTATATCTGTTAACAGTCTTGAAAGCTCTTTGTCATCATTATAATTAAATAACTGACCTGTTACATTACTTTGCACTAGCTTAGGGTTTCCACCAACTTTAGTCGCTAGCACAGGTATACGTCGCGCCATAGCTTCTAAAATAGCAATAGATAAGCCTTCCATCTCTGAAGTAACAATCATGACATCGATATGTTTATATATGTTTTCTCGGTCGACCAACATGCCATGAAAATGTGTATTATCAAGCAGTTTGCTTTCAGCTGCTGCAGACTTTAATAGTTCTTCACATGGACCATTACCAAAGAAGTGAACTTCAAATTTATTTGCTAATGACTCGGACATTAATGAAATAGCTTTTAACAAACATACCTGATTTTTCAATGGCACCATCCTGGCAACAGAGCCTAATTTAATTTTAAGGTTTTGTTGTTCAAACGGCTGTCGATGATGTTCTTTCGGAATTAAAATACCATTATCAACCACTGACTGTGGTTTATTTTGCCAACCATTTATTTGACCAAATACTGTCTGCCCTTCATTTGAAACGAAGGTTATTTGATCGACAATGGAGTGAGTGATTTTATGCATAACTCGCCACTTAAACTGATTAAATGGTTCAGCTCCGTGACGTGTATAAATAACTTTTTTTCGTCCGCATAATATTGGACTATAACAAGTAAATAATAAGGTGAAAGGTGAATGAAAATGTAAAACATCAAACCCACTTATCACGCGTTTAAATGTTTGTATTTTGTCTAATCGGCTACCTTTAACAAAATGCACAGGGATATTATTTTTTATACATTCAGCAACTAAGACATCATCCTTTTCGCCAAAGGATAAAATAGCACTATTAAGTTTTAATGACTGACGTTGTTCAATAGCTAAATCGATAACAAAACGCTCTGCCCCACCTATATTCAAACTTGATAAGATATGCAGTACACTTTTAGGCTTAATGGTCACGTTTTCTCCTGATGTGCTTGCTATATTTTGCACACTGTTACTCGTCTTTTACCTGAAGGTGTTAAAGGAATATCATCTACAATATTAAACTTTATAGTTAAGCTCTCAGCGGCGTATTCATTAATGATTGATTCTATTGCACTAAAGTCAGGGTTTTGCTCTTGTTCTTTTAATACCAGTTTAATTTCAATTTCATCTAATTGTTCTTGTACTACTTGAAATATATAGATCCAAGAAAAGTCTTTAAACATATGAGGAAATAACTCTCCCGGTATTAATTGCCCATTAGGACATTTAATAATGTCGAGTTTACGACCGTCTACCGAGTTCATCATTGGCAAAGGGTTACCGCAGTCACAAGTGTCATTAGTCAAGGTCGCACAATCGCCATTAAGGTATCTAATTAATGGCATACCGTAATTAGTTAAATCGGTGATCACAATGTCGCCACTTTCATTAGCGATAGTTTCTCTTTTCTCATTAATAGTTTCTACGACTAATTGATCAATGTTTATATGCAGTCCTTTTTGCTTTTCGCACTCCGAAGAAATTAGCATGAACTCTCTGCAGCCATAGGTATTATGAACGTGACAGTTAAATGCTTTTTCTATTAACTCTCTTTGATGTTCATAAAGTGCTTCAGCGCCCGTAACGATAGTATTGGGTTTATGCATTTTTATATTATGAGCAATAATATACTTTGCTAATTCAACCAATGGATTTACATAACTAACGATTGCGTCTGGTTTAATGTTATTTATTTTTTCAATATATTGATGAATGTTATTTTGGTTCATCTCAAACGAGTTGAGCATATAGTTATTGAAAAATCGGTGATATAAGGATTCTTTAGTTCTTCGTAAAAAAGAAACTTTTCCAAGACTTGCACCCCATAAATAAACTGTTTTTGTTCCTAAGCCGGCACCTACTTCACGATAACCTCGCCAAGCAATAGCTAATCTAGCCTCATGACTAGCCACATTTAATTCAAAATGAAACGGTTGACCCGTAGAGCCTCCCGTTGATTTTTTTATATTAGATGCTTTATTACATTCAGGAATAAGCTCATTATAATGAGCCATAACATCTTGCTTAGTTAGAATAGGAAGTTTAGCAAATTTGTCTAAGTTATTAATTTGTTCAATTGACGTTATTCCAGCTTCTTGCCAAACTCGTTTATAATAAGGTACGTTGTTCCAACAAAAGTTTAATAGGTTTGTTAGTTGTTGCCATTGATATTCTTTTAATTTTTTTTGATCCCATAATAAACGAGCATTAGCGTCATTTACCTTCTCTACTACCTTACTTTTTTTGAGCACTCGGTAGTAAAAAGGAAATAAGAATTTAGTGAAAATTGAGCTATATTTCATTGTTACTTCCAGTTATTAATCAGTTTCTTTATTGCAAGCTTGAGTAACCTAATCGCTAACTGATCAGCAGTGCAATTATTATCAACTGAGATTCTTTCAATCGCATAGTTATCAATACTCTTTTGTGTATTAATACCGGCAATGAAAGAAAATGATAAATTGTAATGTTTTTTAATTATTTCAACAGTATCTTGTGTATAGCTTTTAATGCCACCTACAGGGTATGCAAATGCATTCACTTGGATATTTAATTTTTCACGCAGAATTCTTATTGACTCTTTAGCCTCATAATCTTGTTCTGCTATAGATAAATGAGACATGATTCTATGGCTACAAGTTTGAGAGCCAAAAGTCATGCCTGCGTCATTCATTTCTCTAAGCATTTTCCATGTCATAAAAAGAGGTGGATGCTCAATATTATCAGAGTGTTTTACATTTAATTTCTGCTCTAGTTCAAATAAAACTTCCTCAATACATTGGTTTTTGTTCTTTTTCACCATTTTTAGAACTTGTCTAATACTTGAGGTAACATTCGATTGATGTAAGTCGATTGTTTCGCTCCAGCTGGATAATTTCACTTCGCACTCTTTTGTATGTCGAACTAAATAAGCTATTTTATCCCACCATGGAATAGTTAAGTCATTGATAAAGTTTGTCGCTAAAAAAAATGTTGCAGGAACATTATACGTTTTTAGTATTGGGAATGCGGTTGTATAGTTGTCAATATAACCATCGTCGAAAGTAATTAAGGCATACTTCTGACTTTCTAGTTTTGCTTTTATAATTGTATCAATGTCATCAAGTGCTATTACATGAAAATTTTCTTTAATGTATTCTATTTGCTGCTTGAAATTTTGCTCATCACAACTAAATACATTAGGGTCATATTGCGTTAGTTCAGGGTCACCTACTCTATGATAATTAAAACAATAGAGCCCATTAGGTAAGATAATTTTAGAAAAATTCCGGCAAAGTATATTTTTAAAATCATGCGACATCGGATATACCTTAACTATAATTGACGGAATTCAGGTTTTGACAGCAAAAAGTCTCGATATAGATGAGGATCGCCACTTTTACCTGCTTCAGCCGCTTTAGTTATGTTATACATTTCTCGTGCAGAAACATAATGCAAAACATAATTAGTACCGTCATTGTATTTTGATTCTAAATAATCATGCATATCATGTCGGGGTTGTCCCAATAATGTATCCATACTGTCTTCTTGCGTCCCATGCGTATGCACTTTAATAAATATCCATTCAGGGCGACCTTTTACATGAATATGAGAATTAACCCATTGGTCGACTCTCGACTTTAATGGTGGCATAGTGTTACGGACATCTGAATTCTCTATTCGAGGTAAACCTTTAGGCGTTCGCCACTTTAATGCAACTCCTAACGGCCCTTGTATTAACATTAAGTCACCCGAAGCAGCTTTACCAACTTCAACATCAACACCGTCATTATGTGCTTTACAGCCACCAGGTTTACCTGTGGCATAGTAAATTGAATTCACTTTAGTTGTTTGTGCAGGGCTAGGTGCCGATGGTAATGTCATATCAACATAACAGCCAGTCTCCTTAAGCAGAGATATCTCATTATCTATACCACACATATATCCATCTGGTAATGAATTATCTAACGCCCAATTACCATGAATAAAGGCATACATTATTTGTCCAGTTTCAGGGTGAACAGGTAACGCACCATGGTCTTCATGTAATGTTTTAGCAAAGTTTGTCATTACCTTGGTAAAGTTTTCGGGGGTATCTTTATCATGATGAAGATGAATTTCAATTTCACCAAAACCGCGATAACACATATCTGATACTTTAGCTAAATGCTCGTATCTGTATTCTTCTTCAGGATAGAAGAAACAATGCTTTGGCATATGACCATCTGCATCTTTATGCTGTTCCGCCATTAATGGGTAGTCTTTAAACCATCGATCAACCCGCGCACGTTCTAATTTAATATTATCTCGATTTTTCCATTGCGGTTCAAAGTGATCAACAAAGCAAAACATCACATGTACTGGACCTTTAACTTTAGGACGATTAAATACACTTTTAATATAAGAGAAAAACCACATTTCCATATTTTTCTTTTTTAGCACAAGCCAAAAAGCAAATATGCCTAAAAATAGTAGAATAAGAATTAAGTACATTATTTTGTGTCTCCTGAGCGAGCAGTTCGTTGCCAACCACCACTTTTATGGCCTTTTAAAAATTTCAAAAAGCCTTCTCCTAGTGCTATATTCATCGATAAAAAGAAACTAACGATGGCCACAATTTTATTTACTTGTTCGCCTTTATCAATTTTTCGTTGACCATGTAAGCCAATAGCATAAAAAATAATTTGCCCTATAAATAACAACAAATAGAATGGTGTTTTTATTAACATCAAGTTTGTAAATAATATAATTAACAATAAATGTGGAGCAAACCAACGCAAGACTTTATGCGACCAATAACATAAACTAAACCATCCTTGAAATGGAGATAATGCCCATAAATTAACCATAAAAGCTTTGTAATTACCAACTCCTATTCTTACACGACGCCCATATTCTTCTTTAAGGGAAGGAGCAATTTCTTCTGTTGCTATTGCTAAATCGTTATACAGTACTTTGTAACCTTGTTTTTTAACATTCATGACAATACAAAAGTCATCAACAACAGTATCTTTTGACAAAGGTATATATAACTCTCGCTTTATAGCATAAATTGCACCATTAGCACCTAACAAGCCACCAAGTGACGATTCATATTTTTTAAGTAATTGTTCATATCGCCAATATAATCCGTCTTGATTTTGATTACCATCATCGGTTTCTAAGACTAATTCACCTGAAACTGCACCTACTTTACCGTTAAAGCTACGTATTAATATATCGACAGCATCTTCTTTAAATTCAGTATTTGCATCAGTTAGTACTAAATAATCGGCTGTGGATTGTGAAATAAGATCATTTAAAACAGAAATTTTACCTCTATTTTCTGGGAAGTCGAATGCTTTAACACGTGGATCCGTGAACTTAGTGATGATTTCACCTGTTTTATCTGCACTTCCATCTGAAGCAACAAAAATATTAATTTCACCTTGATAATTTTGCTGTAAAGCATTTTCAATACGCGCTTTAATACATGATTCTTCATTGTATGCTGCAATAATGATATCAACACTTGGGTATTCACTTAGTGTTTGTAATGTGATTTTTTTAGGTTTGACCAGTAATTTTAATAATAGTGGATAAACAAAGTATGAATACACTAGAAGGCTTAATGAAACCCAAAAAATAATTAGCATTCTTTTATACCTTTGTTTATTATTTTAGCTGGAATGCCGACAACGGTTACATCGTTAGGCACATCTTTTACAACTACGGCATTAGCGCCTATTTTTACATTACTACCCACACTTATTCCGCCGATAATTTTTGCACCTGCACCAATAAATATATTATCACCTAATACTGGAGCTTGGCCTTTTTCATCACCAATAACCACACCACTTTCAACAATAATATTTTTTCCACCACGTACTTTTGAATTAATCACGACACCAACAGGATGCATAATAACAAATCCGTAGCTAAAACATGCTGCAGCACCAATTACGCAACCATTAATTACCCGATTAAGCCACAAGGTAATAATTGCGAAAGGTGTTAACTTGTAAGTAATCAACCATTGAGTTAATCGATATAGCACGTTTGCAGAACTGCCATCACTCAATAGCACACGCAACATCGATACCTTATATCCTTCATCAGTCAACACTTGCTGTTTTTGCTTAAAATCACTTTTTAGATATTTCACAGTTTCTATATTTCGTCCATTACTCGTTGTACATTTATATGCCAATCAAATTGCGCCGCATGTGCTAATATTTTTTCACTACACCAGTCTTTATTCAATGCCGAGATCATTGCATTAGCCAACTGTTTACTGTTTTTTTCATCAACTAAAATTCCAACATTGTTATTAACGACTTCAGGAATGCCACCTACACGTGTTGCTATAACAGGTGTGCCACAAGCAAATGATTCAAGTAAAACATTAGGTACACCTTCTCGATAACTTGGTAACACCAAAACGCTAGCGTTACGTATAAAGTCGGCTACACGAGGTAAAGGAACTGAACCATATAACTTTATTGTGTCATTCAAATTATGCTCATTAATTTTATCGATTAAAGCGCTTTTCATCGGACCTTCACCTAATATATCTAAGGTTATGTCAGGACACGTCTGTTTGCAGATGATAATAGCTGAAAGTAATTCATTTACCCCTTTTGTAGTAATTAAACTACCAACAAAAACAAACGATTGACGCGGCGATTTAGTTTCAGTTGGATAAAATATTTTAGGATTGACGCCATTATAATTAACCCGTAATTTACTTTTATCAATACCTCTCTGACTCAGTTCATCAGCAAGCGCTTTACTTGCACAGAAAATTCGCTCTGCTTTATTCAACCAGTAGCGCATGAGTCTAGTACGCCCACTAAATTTTATATTTTCATTAACATCTGTGCCATGTACTTTAACAAAAAAAGGTAAGTGTAAAAATTTATTTACCATAGAGGCCGCTACCGCATCTGGGAAGCCCCACGATGCCATTAGCGCTGACACTTGCTGTTTTTTCATCCAAGGTATTAAAAACATTAGCGAAAAAAATTGAAAAAATGGAACAAATCGACGACCTATTTTAGGAATATAAAAATAAGGACAGTATTTAATTTCATTGGTTGAATGACAAAGCTTACGATGACTCAACCATTCTTTCCACGTAAGTAAAATCACAATTTTTACGGGGATATCCTGGGCGATTAAATCAAACTGCTGTTTGTTAAAACTAGCTCGATTTGGGCCCCAAGGTACAGGATATAAATTAGTGATAATCAACAGTGATTTTTTTTTATCCTGCATTTACTTAATTAGCCTTTGGTATACTGGCAAGTATTGTTTGGCCGTATTTAACCAGTTACGTTCCTCTCGAACAAAGGTCAACCCCTGCTCACTCACTTGTGTTAATAGTTTATTATCATCAATAATAGCAACTATTTTATCAGCAAGT
The DNA here is from genome assembly GCF_030547795.1 of Colwellia sp. 5_MG-2023. Lineage (NCBI taxonomy): Bacteria > Pseudomonadati > Pseudomonadota > Gammaproteobacteria > Alteromonadales > Colwelliaceae > Colwellia > Colwellia sp. 5_MG-2023. The sequence continues at coordinate 86,068 of NZ_JAUOPW010000007.1, forward strand.
GCATTGGCATCATCAGCAGGAAATAAGAAGCCTGTTTTTCCGTCTTCAATTAACTCTCTATGTCCACCAATATCAGAAGCAATTACTGGTTTAAATTGTGCCATAGATTCAAGCGGTTTAAGCGGAGTAACTAACTCAGTTAAACGAATACTCTCTCGTGGAAAAACCATAACATCCGCGAGGCTATAATAACGATTCACTTCAGCAAAAGGTACGCGGCCAACAAAAGTAACAAAACTACTAAGATTTAGCTCCTTAACTTGCTGCTTTAAATTATCGAGCTCATTACCCGCACCCACTAATACGAGGTGAATATCATCCCTTGATTTTGCAATTTTTTTCATTGCTGTTACCGCATAATGCAAACCTTCATATTTAAAAAAGGTACCAACAAAAGCGACAACTTTTTTACCTGATAAGTTTAACGATTGTTCAAGCTCCGTATCACGCTGCATTGATGGGTGAAAATTATCAATATCTACCGCATTTGGTGTTACATAAAGTTTATCTTCTGGAATGCCACGTTTAATTAAATCTTGTTTAAGCCCCTGACAAATACAGCTTACTGCGTCTGCCTGTTCAAATGCTCGCTGTTCTATCGCTTTAATTATTTTGTATTTAAGTGAACCTTCTTTGGTTTTTCCAGTATCAACTGCAGCATCCTCCCATAACGCCCTTACTTCATAAGTAACAGGGATGTTATATTTTTTCCCCACTTTAATCGCCGCTAACGCATTAAACATAGGAGAATGTGTTTGAATTAGATCCGGTTTGTCACTCAATATTGCTTTTTCAATACGCTTCGCAAGGTGATTAATATGAGCCAAATAATTCACAAAGGGGATTTTACTTAAGAGTGAAGTGGATTTTTCTGTACGTTGATAAATAACACCATCAACATCTTCCTCTAATGTAGAAAATTCTTGATAACGCTGACTTGTTAGTTGGTTAGTCGTTATACCAACTTTTCTCTGATGACGAATGATCGCATCAGATCTTAAAGAATAGCCACTTATATTAGGTCTAGAGTATTCCAATACATGTAAAATTTTCAACTAAACGTCCTTTTCTCTCATAATTCAACTAAACGATAATTAGGTATAGCAGCCAAGAACTATCGCCCTTTACCAAACAAGACAATTTCTACTGTTCTAATTAATATCAATAAATCGAGCATAAAACTACGATGCTTAATGTAATACAAATCATATTTAAGCTTTTCTAATGAATCCGCTTCCGTAGCACCATAAGGATACTTCAGTTGCGCCCAGCCTGTTAATCCAGGTTTAACATTATGACGTTCATTATAATAAGGAATATTTTTAATTAAACTTTGTACAAATTCTGGCCTTTCAGGCCTAGGGCCAACAAACCCCATATCACCACGAATAACGTTATAAATTTGTGGTAATTCATCAATACGATATTTACGTAAAATATTACCTATTTTGGTGATACGAGGGTCATCTTCCGAAGCCATTTGAGCACCAAATTTTTCGGCATCTAAACGCATACTTCTGAATTTAATTATATTAAAAGGTTCACCGTCTAAACCAACACGTTCTTGGAAGTAAAAAACAGGCGCTTTCAACCCTTCATCTAATTTAATTAACACAGCAGTTAACAGCATTATTGGCCAAGTAACAAATAATAGTATAGAAGCCATTGCCGCATTAAATATCCAATCTAACGTATTACGCAAATGATTTGCTGAAGCAAAACCGTTCGAATAAATAACCCAACTCGGATAAATAAGATTTACTGCTATTTGTCCTGTTTCTCGTTCAATAAAGTCTAAAATTTCAGTAATTTCAATACCACGAATTTTACAAGCAAAAAGCTCATCAATAGGAATATTATTACGGCGTTCATCACTCGCCACAACGATTTCATCAATTTGATTATTTAACGCATAATTCACTAGTGAACCCTTAAGTTCGATTCTTGTTTCTTGTTTTATACCTTCTTCAGCATCGCCATTCATAACAATATAACCATGCACTGAAAAACTTTGTCTATCGACATCTCTGCGCATTCGCCTTTCTATTATCGATGCCCTTTCACCTGCACCAAGTACTAAAACAATACGTTTATTAAAACCAAAAAAGTCTATTTGAACCGTTAAGTATCTAAAGAAGCTAATCAATATAAAGCTAACTAATGACGCTATCGCTAATACTTCTATTGGTAGCGCATAAGTACCATAAAGAGGGTTAATGATAGTAAGAATAAAAAAGGCAACTGCAACACACATTAATACTCGGCGAATAACGCCTCGAAAGTTAACTCGTAACTTAGAGTTATATAAACCTAACGCGAGTGAGGTTAGTTGGTTAAGTAGGGCAAAAACAACCGAATAAATCAGTAAGTAATTATCAGGTATAGCAGAAAACTGACTTTCCATAATAAAGCTACTACCATATGTGACAAAAGGTAATGCACCTAAAAATAAAAAAAATTCTATTAATATTAATGATTTACTTGCGATTGATAAATCTCGAAATTTGGGGCTAGACATAATAGACTAGATTCCTTGATGAATTATATATTTGTCGGGATGAATTCCACCCCAAAATTAGGGGGCATAAATAAATGTAGTTTTAAATTTATTTTAACTATTAGGATAAGGTTAATTTTTGATAGATATATTAAATTTCTATGAAAAACTTTTATCTAATTCGTACAAAAAACTTACACTACAAATCTAAAGGAAATGATTCTATCAAAAATGTAGCTAAAGTTAAGGTTTTATTTACCGTTGTTAAAATGTGGCATCTATGAAAAAAATACCATACAATCAATAATCGAATTACAAATAATTTTTGATGTTGAAGGTATATACCATGGATAAAAAATTTACCAAGTCACTTAAAGTAATCGTTGTTTTACTTTTAGCTCAAATCATTTCAGCCTGTTCTACTAATCAATTACCAACAGCTACACTCCACTCTTCAAATACCGACGATATTAACTCTTATAAATATCTTATTGGTGCTGGAGATGTACTGAATATATTTGTTTGGCGTAACCCTGAGGTTTCAGGATCATTTGTTGTACGTCCAGACGGCATGATTACTACTTCACTGGTAGAAGATATAAAAGTATCAGGTAAAACACCAACTGAACTAGCTCGTTCAATTGAAGAAATATTAGGAACTTATCTAAGAGACCCTATTGTGACTGTTACAGTAAATAGTTTTGTTGGCCCATTTAGCGAACAAATCCGTGTTATTGGTGAGGCAGCACAACCACAAGCGATCAATTATACTCAACACATGACATTATTAGATGTAATGATACAAGTTGGTGGCTTAACGGAATTTGCTAATGGTAATGGTGCTGTATTAGTTAGAATTGAAGATGGTAAGCAACAACAATACGACATCATGATTGATGGATTATTAAAAGATGGAGATATTAGCGCCAACGTGGATATGTTACCTGGTGATATTATCATTATTCCTGAAGCTTGGTTTTAATCAAGTAGCCTTTTAGTCTGATTAGAGAATACTAATTTATCTTCTAAACAGATTGAGCTTAATGTAGGTTGGACTTATGTCTGACAACGGAAAAATATAATTAATGAAGGTTAGTAATTAGAATGCAAGAAATATTTAATGATCTACTCGATTATTTAAAAGGTATTTGGATTAAACGTCGGTATATTATTATATCGACTTGGCTTATCTGCCCGATCGGTTGGGGTGTTGTTTCAGTAATGCCAGACGTTTATGAATCTGAAGCGCGTGTTTTTGCCGACACTCAATCAATTTTAGCGCCTTTATTAAAAGGACTAACGGTACAAACCAATCCAGACATTCAAATCAATTTAATGATTAAAACATTACTTAGCCGTCCTAATTTAGAACGTATTTCACGAATGACTGATTTAGACATTCAAGCTGAAACACCGCAACAATATGAAGATATTATACAACGCTTACGAGAGGATATAAAAATAGTAAAAACCCGTGGGAAAGATAATATCTTCACCATTTCTTTTGCTGATACAAACCCTGAAATGGCTAAAAATGTTGTACAATCAGCATTAACCGTATTTATAGAAAATACTCTTGGGCAAAATAGAACGGATTCAGACTCTGCACAAAAATTTTTAAAAAGCCAAATAGCCGATTATGAAAGTAGGCTAATAACTGCAGAGGGACGTTTAACAGATTTCAAACAAAAATATAGTACCATGCTACCCGACCAAAATGGTGGTTATTATACTAGGCTTAATCTTGCCAAAGAAAATTTAGAAAACATTAAACTTGAATTAAAAGAAGCTGAGACACAATTAGCATCTGCTAGAGCTCAATTAGGCACAGTACCTAGCGAGTCAAGCGCAAGCCAAAATAAAATAAAAACAGCCAACTCTATTAAAACTAATTTTGATGATCGTATTGCTGAATTAGAATTATCATTAGATGCTTTGCAATTAAGGTATACCGACAAGCACCCTGATGTAGTCGAAGCCAAGAGACGTTTAGAGCACTTAGAAAAAGAACGCAGTAATGAAATTGAAGAGTATTTAAATGAAACTAGTAATAATGATAGTAACTCATTAGTTACAAGCCAAAATCCTGTTATTCAAGAGTTGCAAATTCAAGTTAATCAATTTGAAAATCAAGTAGCTTCAATGAAAGTTAGAGCTAATGATTACCAAAATAAAGTGAGTGAGCTTGAAAGTAAAATCCACGTATTACCTGAAATTGAAGCGGAACTCGTCGCACTGAATCGCGGTTATGAAATCACCAAAGATAAATATGAACAATTATTGAATCGACAAGAAACCGCTCAGCTAGCTCAACAAGCTGATGAGACAACCAATAACATTCAATTTAAAGTGATCGATCCCCCTAGAGCAGCGGATAAACCTTCAGGGCCTAAACGCATATTGTTATTTATTGCCGTAACAATTATCGGCTTTGGTGCAGGAATTGGTTTATCATTATTATTCAGTCAATTATCACCGGTAGCAACATCTACTGCTCAATTATCAAAAGCAACCGGCGTACCTATATTTGGTGTGGTATCAGCTAATGAAAATTTGGGCCTACAAAAATGGCATAAAAAGAAGACAATTCTTTTTATTATATCCAATCTTTGTCTACTAATTATTCTGATGATGTTTATGAGTTATTTTTTATTTCCTGATGCCATTCAAGCCCCATTGAAAAGGATATTATAAGCCATGAGCACTATAGAAAAGGCATTGGCCAAACAAAAAAAAGCGGCGCAAGACAATAAGAGTAATATTGAAGCGCAAGATATCAGCTTGAAAGAAAGTAATGATGCAACAAGTGCTGAAATATCGCACCAAATAATAGATACCCAAACTGCTTTGAAAAGCTCTACGTCTACTAAAACATCAAGAGCAAATAAAGAAGTAATCACTTTAAATGGTGAGCACCTAACTGAGCGTGGATTTATTTTCAGTGCTAACAGTGCTCATCATATACAAGAAGAATTCCGCCATATTAAACGTAAGTTAATCAACAATGCTTTTGGGCCTACCTCGAAAACATTAAAGCACAGTAACTTAATTATGGTGAGCAGCTCTAACCCTAATGAAGGTAAAACTTTTATCTCAATTAACCTTGCTTTAAGTATTGCACTTGAACAAGATAAAACTGTTTTATTAGTTGATGCTGATGTATTAAGACCAAGCATACACAGAGAGTTAGAATTTGAAAGTAAGCAGGGTTTACTTGAATATCTACTTGACGAAGTACCATCATTATCTGATGTTATTTATAATACCAGCATTGATAATTTAAAATTAATCCCTGCCGGTAAGCCACATCATTTAACCAATGAGTTACTAGCTAGTGCTAAAATGGCTTCATTAGCAGAAGAGCTTGCTCAACGCTATCCAGACCGTATTGTTATATTTGATTGTCCACCTATACTAGGTGTTACTGAGACCCCTGTATTATCAAGCTTAGTGGGACAAGCAGTTGTTGTGGTTGAAGAGTCCAAAACAAAATTAGATAGTGTAAAAAAAGCGGTTGCTCAACTTAACGAAGATATCGCTGTCGGCTTCGTAATGAATAAAACAATCAGATCTAAAAAGGATGAGTATGGCTATTATGGCTATGGCTACGGTAAGAAAAGCTAATAATTATCACTTAGCCAATGTTTTAACATTATTAACATGCTCAATTTTCGTAACTCCGACCATGGCCGGAGAGTGGCAGTTTGTGCCCACTTTTGGGATAGAAGAAACCTATACCGATAATGTAGAATTAACGATTACTGACCCCACTTCTAGCCTAGTATCTCAAGCGATTTTAGGAGTGGGGGTAGATTACCAATCTCGCTTTGCTAACTTTTCTTTTACTGGCGAGAACAATAACCTCTTCTTTAGTCATGATAGTAGTATTGATGACAATTATTTAACGCTGAATAGTCAGGGAAGTTTATACCTCTGGTCTGATGGACCAGAGATTTTTGCGACAGCTGTCGTCGATAATACCAGTAGAAACTCAGCTAGCAATAGCCTTGCTGATTTAGTCTCTGGCGATACAGTCCAGTCTGAAAGTTATGCTACAGGTCTACGTTATAACGTCAATAACAGCAGTTTCGCTCTACAATCTGCAGTTACATATAGTACCAGTAGGTTTGAAGATAATATTGGTGATTATGATAGTGAATCTATTTATATAAATACCAACAATAATAACAATGCACGTCTCGTTTTTTGGCAGCTAAATAGTAGTTATTCAAAAAGAGAACAGAACTCTTTAGGTATTACTAGAGATGGAAAGCAATATAGTGTCGATGCAAAATTAGGCTTAATAACTCCGATAGATCTCAATCCTTTTATTCGTTTCTATGATGAGGATTTCTCAGGTACTTTTGGCAATCAAAGCCAACCGACGACGTCTTCATGGGGCCCTGGTTTCCGCTGGTTAGTTTCACAACACTTACAATTAGATTTGTCTTATAACTATGTTACCGATGATGAAGTTAGTGATGATTATGTCGCCGCATCAATTCAATGGGATCCTTCAGCAAGAACTTCATTAACAGCAGGCTACAGCCAACGTTTTTTCGGCGATTCATATGACCTCAGTTTTCAACATAGAACAAAACGTTTAACCAACACTATTTCTTATGATGAAACTCTAGAAGTGTTTGATCGAAATAGTTTCCAACAAATAGATCTAGGTGCATTCTGGTGCCCAACAGGCTCTACCATCGCAAATATTGCTAACTGTTTTGCCCAATCAGAGCAACCAGACGATAGTCAATTTCAATTAACAAACTTTTTTTACTTAGAGCCAGTTGAGAGTAACGAATTTTCGTTAAATAAACGCTTTTCTTGGAATTCAACATTACAACTTGCTAGAACCTCTTTTACTTTTAGCGCCTCAGGTACTAGACGTGAAAGTATTGAATCTGAAATAGTAGACGATACCTTGTCAGCCTCGTTCACAATAAATCGTAGAATTAGTGGTAAAAGTAAGTTAACGCTATTAGCTAAGTACGACAACAATATTTATGACAAAAATAATCCCGCAGGGAGTAGACAAGAAGATGATTACAGAACATTATCTGCCACTTACACTAAAAATTTAGCATCATCTTTATCAACTCATTTTACGCTTCAACAAGTCAATAGAGACTCAACGGTTGAGCAGTATACCTACGATGAATTACGCGCAATAATTAACGTAACCAAAGAATTTTAATATGTATGAAAGTTACTATGGTTTTAAAGAAAAACCTTTCCAGTTAAGTCCTGATCCTCGTTTCTTCTTTGCAACCAGCCATCATCAACGTGCATTATCTTATTTACAGTATGGCTTAGATCAAGGTGAAGGCTTTATTGTTATTACAGGTCCTATTGGCACAGGAAAAACGACCATTGCTCGAAATTTATTGGCTTCTATAGGCGATGAAAATATTGTTGCTGCACAACTTGTGACAACAAAGCTATCACCGGATGAATTACTTGAACTAGTCGCTGCCGAGTTTAAAATTCCTTTAAAAAGCAACAGTAGCAAGGCGGAAGTATTACGCAATATAGAAGCTTTTTTAATTCAACTTAATAAGCAAGGAAAGCGCGCCTTACTGTTAGTGGATGAAGCACAAAACCTACCTTCTGAAACGGTTGAAGAATTGAGAATGCTTTCAAATTTTCAACTTGATGATAAACCGCTTATTCAAAGTTTTTTACTCGGTCAAGAAGAGCTTAAAGATATTATTCAAGCGCCTAATATGGAGCAATTCAGACAGCGTATTATTGCCTCTGCACACTTAAAACCATTAAGCATTGAAGAAGTAAAAAGTTATATTAATCACCGATTACAACAAGCGGGTTGTAAAAAAGAAGCACTTTTTTCTGATGATGCGTTTGAATTAATTCACCAAAAAACATTAGGTGTACCACGTAAAATTAATATTTTTGTCGACCGTTTGTTATTGTTTGGTTTTTTAGAAGAAGTATCTCATTTTACAGTTGATAATATTAATGAAGTTGCGCAGGAAATGTCGGTTGAACTAACCGGTTCATTAAGCTCAAAGACTCTTGAGAATACTCAATCACCAAACCAATCCACCACTCAACAATTTGTCGTTAACTCGAGTGAAAATGTTGAAAATATAAAAGAAGTTTTAAGAGAAGTAGAAGAGATCTTAGAAGCTAACATTAAACAAAAGATAAAAATGGCGCGTTATGTTGATAAACTACTTAAGCAGAAAAATCGCCAATACGCTCAAGAGCAAATAGAAAAAGATATATAGCCAGTACTTACAATGCTTTTATGTTGTGACTGTAAAAGCTATTGCGGGTTAAAGTGTTATTGATAACCCGCAATTATTAGTAAATTAACTGTTAATGCTCAGCTCATATTTTTCAATTAATGAATACAGTGTAGGCCTAGTAACCCCCAAAAGTTCTGATGTTTTAGACATATTCCCCTCAGACAGCGCATATGCCTTTTGAATAGCCAAAGATTCTGCTTGCTCTCTTACCGTACGTAAATTCAATGAAAGCTCATAATTGGTATCACTGTGGTCGAAGAAGCCTAAATCAAAAGCAGTGACCTGCACGCCGGTACTCATGACCACGGCGGATTTAACTTTATTTTGTAATTCTCGAATATTTCCCGGCCATTTATGTGTGTTAATAGCACCAATAGCGTCTTCAGAGAAAGATTTGGCATTACGTTTATACTCAGTAGCATAAAGCTGTAGAAAATATTTAGCGAGAATTAAAACGTCTTCATCGCGATCACGTAATGGCGGAATATTTAACGTTATTTCACTCACACGATAAAATAAATCTTCTCTAAATTCTTTATTGGCAACCATCTCTTCTAAGTTTTGGTTCGTTGCACAAACCACCCTAACATTAACCGGAATCTCTTCTCTACCGCCTAAACGTTCAATAATTTTTTCTTGTAAAAAACGCAGTAATTTAGCTTGTAAATTAAATGGCATATCGCCAATTTCATCTAGAAATAAGGTGCCGCCTTCTGCACATTCTATTTTACCTTTCGTGGTTTTATGGGCGCCAGTAAATGCCCCTTTCTCAAAACCAAATAATTCACTTTCTAATAATGTTTCAGGAATAGAAGCACAGTTAATAGCTATAAAAGGCTTATCTGCACGATCACTAGCCAAGTGTACTGCTTTTGCCGTGACTTCTTTACCAGTACCGCTTTCACCTAATAATAAGGCGGTGATATTCGTTGGTGCAATCCGTTTGACCATAGTACATAAACGATCAATCGCCTCACTATTACCAATAATACCAATATTACTATCGGTAACCGCCCGCATAGAGCGGTTTTCACTTTCAATATTAGCTAACGTGAAAGCTCGAGAAATAATGACATTAATAACTTCAGCATCAATGGGTTTTTGATAAAAATCATAAGCGCCTGCAGCAATCGCTTCTAGGGCATTAACTCTATCTTCATTGCCTGTAATAACAATAACTTTGGTATGAGGAGCAATAGCAAGAATTTCTTCTAACGCTTTCAAGCCTTCGCTTGCATTGGTTTCATCTGGTGGTAAGCCTAAATCTAAAGTAACTACTTTAGGCTCATGGCGTCTTACGGCAGCAATTGCAGATTCTCTATCTCCGGCTAAAATAGGGCTATAATCAGACAAACTCCATTTCAGCTGTTTTTGAATGCCTTTATCGTCATCAACAATTAATACTTTTTCCATTAGTTCCTTTCCCAATTATTTTTACTAATATACTAATCAAATCACATATTTGTGTTTCATCATAGAATGCAATTACCCTAACGCATACAGCACTAAAGTAAAGCCTGTAGTGTAAATATGCTTTATTTATATAGGTAAAGAAATCATCATTTTGGTTCCTTGCCCTTCAATACTTTCAACCGTTAAGCTACCTGCTACACTTTCAAAAAATTGTTTTGCATCAAAAACACCTATCCCCATACCAGCATTCCCTTTGGTGGTATCGAAAGGTTTAAACAATCGAGTTTTTATGAAAGTTGCAGACATACCACAGCCATTATCGCTCACGGCTATATTTATTCTCTCTCCCTGCTTCTCTAGAATAACGTCTACCCTGCCATCTGCAGCACTTGCTTCTTGTGCATTTTGAATTAAATGATTCATCACTGAAAAGAATCGCTCGTCATCAAGTGTTGCTAAACAGTTGTCAATTTTTTGCAAGTAAACTCGCGGTTGTATTACATTTCGCTGCTCTATAACACGCTCGATAATGTCACCCAGATCAACTTTTCTACTTGTTGATTGTGCGACTTGCTTATTTCTCAGTTGTGTTAATACCTTCGCTAACCTCTCTGTTGCTGACTCTACTGTTTCAAAGACATCATCCACAAACTCAGGGTTATCCCGATGCTGTATCGCATTAGAGGTAATTAACGCTAATTGGGCTTGAATGTTTTTGAGATCATGCACGAGAAAAGCTGACATTTGATTAAATGCATCAAATTGTTTAGCTTCGGCTAGTTTATCATTGGCCTCATTTAAAGAAATAAAATTACCTAATTGTTTCGAAATAGCAAACAATAAATCTCGGTCTTCCCAATTAAGTTTATTTTCTTCATTGCTATTTGATAACACAAAAAAACCATAAAAAGTTTTTCCGATAAGGATAGGTACTAGGATATTTACCCCCACAGCATGCCAAATTTTAGGCTGAATAAATAACCCAGGATATGACAATGGATTTTCGCTGTATTCATTAATATCGATAATCCATCCTTGACGTTTAGTAAAATTTTCAAGTAGCTCTAGATCTTTGTCGAACGATTCATCTAATTCAATTCCATCACTATGAGGCACAACAAAACGATTATTCTCCATCGCTTTTAAGATAACCCCACCCGTCGCATCTACTTTAGACATCATAATTTGTAATGACATTTGATAGTAGTTTTCAGCTGTAGCCGTTTCAATTTTCTCAATTAACTCTAACCATTCTTCTCGATATTCATATTTATTCGCAAAAAAATGTTTTGAAATAAAAACCTTCACTCGACGACGTACACTTTCTGTAATGAGTAATACTGCAAGCACAATACTGCCGAGGATGAAGAAACCGAAACTAACCAATTCTCCCCACTTTCCACCAAAATAGTTTATCAAATAACCTGCGACAGCCATTGCTAATAAATACAATCCTGCAATCATTAACATTGAACTATAGAAAACGACATTACGCGACACAAATACTCGTACTGTGCCGGCTTTAAAGCGCCTCACACTGACTAATAACAATGGTACGGCTAAAGCGGACAAATACCCTCTTATGTACCAAAATTGAAACTCAATTCCACCAACCATGGTCGCTTGAGCAAAAAGCACAAAATCAAATACAGCTATCCCCCCTAAAGCAAGAACTAGCGGTGTAACAGATTCTTTTGCCTCATCATTCGCTCCCCTATATATTTGCTCAAGTAATACTAAACTCAATAAATTTAGTATGACAAAAAGCAAAAATAAATATTCATAAGAGTAATCTAAGGTGTAGCTTAATCCCCAACAAACAATAGATGAGCCAAACCAAAACAGTAGATATTTACGTACTGTTTCATTATGTAAAACATCTTTAACATTTCCTTTTTCAATATTAAAGCTAAGGATAAAAACAGAAAAAGCGGCGATTTTAATAGCGTCAGCTAACATTGCCCATTGCAACGAAAAACCCAAGCTAACCTGCAGCGCACCAATAATATTAGCTGTTGCAGCCATTAACGCACTAAATAATAACCATTTAGCGATACTTGACTTATTATGAGCTGCGAGAATAAGCAAAGAAAAAAGAACATAAGCAATGCTCGCAAAACTATAGCCCCATATACCTACCGTATACATTTCCATAAGTTAGTTTTTTATTTCCTGATCAATAAATGATGATACGTTTGAGCGAGTAAATAACTCTGTTAACACGGGTACTAATATAAAACTTGAAATAGCAGATACACAAAGCCCCGAAATAAGGACAACGCCCAATGGTTGCCATAATCCACCACCATATAATGTTAGTGGAATTAATCCTCCAATAGTCGTTAATGTGGTAAGTAATATGGGGGTAAAACGGGTAGCGCTAGCTTTGAGTACAGACTCTTGTTTATTTAACCCCTCTGCTAAGTTTCTATTAGCACTATCAATTAAGATAATGGCATTATTGACCACAATACCAAATAAACTAATGAGACCAATAAAAGCCATCATAGAAAAAGATAACCCGGTTAGGTACAAGCCAATAACAGAGCCTGCCATCGCAAACGGAATTGAACTAAAAATAATTAATGGTTGTAAAAAAGATTTAAATTGCAGCACTAACACTGCAAAAATACCAATAGCAGTGATTAACATGATTTGTGTTAATCCCGAAAAAGATTCTTGTCTAGACTCTTCTTCGCCACCTAAGATGTAATACATACCTAGCGGCAAATCATATTGCTCGATGTATTGCACAAACTCTTCGGTAAGGGCGTTAACTGAGTAACCAGGCGCAGCATCAGCAGATACTTTTGCCATACGTAATTTTTGATAATGAAAATAATCTGTTTGCCCTTTTTGTAACTTGGCATCAACCACCTGCATTAATGGTATCTGTTGTCCTGTTAAGCTAGTGACATAGACATCTGACAAAGTGTTGATATCAGGGTTTTTATTACGCACTAAAATAGGGTAATTTTCACCATTATCATCATTAAAACGACCAACATAAGTACCTGACAATACAGATTGCAGGGTATTATCTAGCGTATTAACATCGATATTTGATAATCCTGCTTTTTCATAATCAATTTGTAAATTAAGCTCGGTATTTGCTACACCAATTGGATTATCAATATTAATAGTACCTTCGGTTTTCGCCATTTTACTTTCTAAATCTTTGGCGACACGCTCTAAGTCGGCTAGAGATTCAGAAATCAAACGAATAGCAATAGGTTGATCTGTCACCGGCCCTTGAGTAAATTCTTTTATGGTGATTTTTGCCTGTTGCCAGCGATCAAACTCAGTACGTAATGTGCTAACAAGGTCTTCAACTGCATCAGGATCAAATTCAGTTAATACAACCAATATTTGCCCATATTTAACCACACCTCGTTTAGGAATTTCATTATAATAAATGCGTGGATTAGAGCTACCGACATTCAATGCTACTTTTTCAACTAACTCTTGATCTTCAATAAAGTGCGTCATTTTTTGCATCACGTTATTGGTATGTTCTAATGATGAGTTAGGCGGTGTTTCCACATCGATTAAAATCATCGGCTTTTCTGCTTTTGGAAATAAACTTAAACCGACCTCAGAAAAAAGTGACAACATAGCGATTAAGCTTGCGATAGCAACTGCAATAACGACTACCTTCAAGTGGAAAAGTTTTTGCAACCAAGTCACATAAAAGTTTTCAGCAAAATTATTTATATAATGTTGTAGTGTTTTAATTTTTCTTTTTGTATTTTCACTAGCAGTTTCATCTTCATGAGGTAATAAAAACTTACTTGCTAGGAGCGGGGTAAACGTGAGTGCAATTAACAATGAAGCCAATAAAACTAGCACTACTGTTACAGGCATAGAACGGATAAAATCACCGGTATCACTTGCGAGCATTAACATAGGTAAAAACGCTAACATAGTAGTAATAGTACCGCTTGAAACTGCCCATCCCACTTTGCTTGCGCCCGCTGCAGCAGCTTGGGTTAGTGATGTATGTTTTTTTCTTTCCCGGTGAATACTTTCTGTTACAACAATGGCGTTATCAACCAAAAGCCCTAACGCAATGATAAGCCCAACAATCGACATTTGCTGTAATCCAAAACCAGCAAAATCCAACCAGCCAATAGCAATAACAAACGAAAGCGGGATAGCAATCATCACCACGAGTGCCTCTCTTAATCCCAGAAACAACAATGATAAAATACCGACCAGCACAAGCCCTTGCCACAAATTTTCAAAAAAGCCGTTAACTCTATTTTCAACACTATGGGCTTGCTCAAATAACACTTCCATTTTCAATTCTGGCGGAACTGTTTCTTTAAATAATGCAATTTCTTGTTGTATGGCTTGTGTTAACGAAAAAATATTCGTGTTCATACGTTGTTCAACGGTAACAAAAATTACCGGTTTATTATCATAATACGCTAAGTAACTTGGATCTTGACTACCAAAGCTAATCTTAGCAATATCTTTAAGACGTAACACAAAATCATCATTAGAAAGAATAATAGTGTCTTCTAGTTGAGATATTTTTTCAAAATTACCACTGGTTTTCACATTAAATCGACGCGTATTAGCATCAACAAAGCCAGGGGTAATATTAATTGCTCGCCCTTGCAATACTTGCATGACTTGCGTGGTAGAGATTTTATGATGTAAAAGAAGATCTAAATTAAGATCAACAGCCATAATTTGCTGGGGATATCCCCATATATCGGCTTTTTTCACACTACTTATTGTTTCTAAGCGCTTTTCTAATAATTTTGCATAAAACTCCATTTGCTTATAATCAGCTGGCTCTGTCCACAAAGCAAGCTGTACAACAGCAACTGCAGTGGGCGTTGCCTTTAATACCAGTAAATCTTGTACTCCCGCAGGCAACGACGGTTTAACCGAAGAAACCGCAAGTTGTATTTTATTGAAGGCCAATTCAGGATCGGCTCCATACTGAAATTTAACTTCAATACGAGCCCCATCATTTTTTATTTGTGCTTCAACTTGTTTGATATTCTCAATATCGGCAAATTCTTCTTCGAGTGGATCTACCACTAAAGTTTCAATATCCGTTGGCGATGCACCGGGATAAATCACTTCAATTAGGGTAATCGGAATATCAAATTGTGGATCTTCACTGCGAGGCATATTCAAATATGACACAATGCCAACAAGTACCAGTAATACCACTATAGTTAAGGTAAACTGTGCATTTTTAATTGCTAGATTAGGTAACTTCATTATGCTTACTTTTTAGTAGAAATCAGGGGGAAATTATTCCACCCTTGAGTAATAACATCTAATGCTGGTGAATTTTCTTGCGCTGTTAAGTAAATAAAATCATTGTCTAATTTATAAATAACAAAAGCCTGCTGCACAGGAGCGTTATCCTTTTCAATAGTAATCAACGCTTGTCCTTGCTCATTAACTGAATTTAGAGCTTCTATAGGTAAACGATAAATATAATTTTCACTTTGTGCATAAATAAGTATTTTAGCTATTTGCCCTACAATCAAAGGCTTCGTTAGATTTGTCTCTTCTAAAGATACCTCGATAGTAAATAAATGATTTCGACTATCGGCTATGGCAGGGATTTTACTTATCCTACCATTCACTAACCCTGCATAAGCTAAATTAACTTTGACCTCTTGATTTAAATGTACTAAAGATATTTCCTCACCCGTTAAAGATACACTCGCAATAAGATTTTTAGATAAGGTTGCCACTTGTAATGCGCCTGCGCCAGGAGCTTGTAACTCACCTAAATCGGTACTACGTTGAATTACAACCCCATCGAAGGGGGCTAATATTTGTGCTTTATTTAAGTTATAAGAAGCGACTTTGTAGGCTGCTCTGGTGGTTTCCACGGCAGTTAAAGCATCATCTAAATCGCGTTGGGAACTAAGATTTTTTTCTAGTAAAACTTTTACACGATCGATATTACGTTTAGCTTGCAACAAACGTGAATACGTTGCGTTTTTTTCTGCTAATAATTCTGAGGTATCTAAGGCAGCAAGCAATTGATTTTTTTTAAAAACTTCTCCTTCATCAACATTTAATTCAGTTAAAAAACCCGCTGTTTTAAAAGAAAGATTCACCACTCGGGCAAAATCAACCTTACCTGTTCGTTGTATTACTTGGGTGTAAGGCTCTGCTTCAATTGTTGCTACTTGATAACCTTCTGAGGGTGAAGCATACGCAGCAGTAATACAGCAAGAAAATAAAAAAAGACCAAAGATCTTGTTATTCAACGCTTTTAATAACCTACGTTGGAAGAAATAAGATATGTACATTTTCATCATCATAAAATAGTAACTATTCAATAGTGTATTGTAAATATAGTGACTACTTTAGGCATTTTTACCATTAAAGTACATCAATATCGTTGCCTTATACTCGCTAGATAAAACAGTATTGCGTGTAATACAGAAATATTCATGTTCATCTCTAGACAAACTCCCTTATTAGCTATAGTATTTCCGCGCTTATCGTATGCTATCAAAAGCCTAGCGCGATAACCTTTCCTTTAGTGTTTACAACTATATTAAGATGTGAAACTTAGAAGAAATAGTCAAAACTAACAATATGCGCCATTAGCTCAGCTGGATAGAGCGTTGCCCTCCGGAGGCAAAGGTCGCAGGTTCGACTCCTGCATGGCGCGCCATTACCTATCTTATGTAATAATCTAACTCTGAAGTCCACCTTTCATATCCAAAAGCATATCAAATACAAAACTCGAAATCTTAGCTGACTTCCTTTTATACCTACCTCAACTCTTCCTGTTTATAAAACATAAGTAGCATGGCAGGCAATACTGTTAAACTCACTAAGGTTGATACGGTAATACCACCTAATACTATAATCCCCACTCCACGATAAAGCTCAGAGCCCTCCCCTGGTAAAAAGACTAAAGGCGCTAAACCACATAAGGTAGTCATAGTCGACATCACAATAGGTTTTAATCGTGTTTCTAGTGCATTAATAACAGCTTTATATGGCTTAAGTCCTGAGGCTAAATTGCGACGACTTTGATCAACGATCAAGATTGGATTATTGACTACAGTGCCTAATAAAATTAAGAAACCTAACATGGTAATCATATCGAATGGTTGATGGAAACCACCAACAACAGAGCCAACACTATTAGTAATTACTAAACCAAGCAACCCGCCTGCCATGCCCAAAGGTACTGTTGCCATAATGAATAGCGGCTGTCCCCAATGCTTAAAAATAGCAACCAATAGTAAATAGCATAATGCTAAAGCGACAATAAAGTTGCCACTTAGTGCATCACGGGTTTTTTCGAGCTGATCGGCTGCACCACCGATAGTAATATTAACATCTGGAAGTAAATCGCCTTGTTTTTGTAGCTGAGGTAATAGCTCCTCTCGAACAATTTGCTGTGCTCGCTCTAATGCCACATCACGCGGTGGAATAATATATACGGTAACTGTTCTACGTCCATCAACACGGCGCAAGCTATCACTATCTGCTTTTTCATTTAAGTTTGCTAACGCATTTAATGGTAATAATCCTTGTTTAGTAACAACAGGTGCTTGTTCTAAGCCTGACAAAGATTGTTTATTACCTGCTTCTGAGAAAATAAAAATATCGACTTTATCATCATTAATAATTAGCTCATCAACATAGGCTCCATCACTCAGTGCGGCAATGGTATAACCTAGCTCATCAGCCGACATACCAACTTCAGCAAGACGTTGCCAGCGAGGTTGAATTTCAATTAACGGTTGATCTAGTGTTAGTGAAGAAGGCTCAGAGTCCACTTGAGGATTATCAAATACATCACTTGCAAGCCTGTAAATAGCATCGGCCGCACGATATAAGTTAACCTGCTCAGGGCCACTTATATCAATAGCAACGGCTCGTGTTCCCCCATCATTACTTGAGATAATAGAGCCACGAGAAGAGAAAGCGCGCATCCCTGGATAACTCTTAAATTTTTGAGTGATAGCCTTCATCATGGCATCGATGTGTTCAGTATTGCTAGGCTCACTTAAAAACCAAATACTTCCTACCCCAATTGACATAGAGTAATACTTTAAGGAAGGTAGATCGGTTTTTCCTTGTTCAAAATCACTACTGGGCGCATTTAAATGCTTATTAAAATAAGGTAATAATTCATCTCCAATTTTTTCCATATAAGTTAAATTATACCCTGGTGGTGCAATCATCATCGAAAAGGCTTTAGGTTCCTCACCTTCAGGTAAATACTCTGCCTCAGGCATAAATAACCAAGCGCCACCAATTAAACCAACAATAGCAAAAACCACACAAACAAATCGTTGACGTGTAGAAGCTAAGAATTTTTTAATAAATGCAGGCAAGTGCATTTGTGTAGTCATTGCTGATGTTTGCGAGTCTTTAGTTGAAAATTTAGCGAAGGCTGCTGGCACAACTAACAACGCGACTAACATTGAGGCAATAATTGCTGCAGAAATAGCAATAGCAACGTCTGAGTATAGCTGCCCTGCTTCTTGAACAATAAATAAGATGGGAGCAAATACCAATACTGTCGTTAATGTAGAGGCTAATACTGCCGGCCAAACTTCTTGTACTCCGGTAATAGCAGCTTTAAATTTCGATAATCCTCGTCGCTTAGCTTGTTCAATATTTTCCAGTACAACAATTGTGTTATCAACTGTCATACCAATAGCAAAAGCCACCCCTGCCAATGAGATAACATTAATGGTTCGATTAAACAAAAGTAAGCCTAGAAAAGCGGCAATGGTACAAATAGGTACCCCCATAACTCCTATAATAGTAGAGCGAGGGCTTTTCAAAAACCAAAACATTACCAAGGTTGCTAATAAGGCACCTAATGCTAAGTTAGTCCAAACATTTTCAATCGATCCTTTTACATACCTAACATCGTCACTAAGCAAAGTTAGTTGTAAGCCATTTTTTTCTAATAAATCATGATTTAGTCTTTCAACGACCTGTAACATTTCATCTTTGATCGCAATAACATTTGAGCCACTTTCTCGACGAACCATAAGCATCAAGTTACGTTCACCATCATTGTACGCTACGTCACGTAATTCATAATGATCTAAGGTAACTGTCGCTATATCTTTAAGTTTAACTGTACTATCTTGATCTTGTGCAATAACTAATTCTTCAAGTGCCTGTGCTGATTGAAAACGACCAACCATACGTAATAAATAACGTCTTTTACCGCTATCGATATCACCAGCAGAAGCATCTAAATTACGACTTTTAATGGCATCTCTGACGTCGGTTAAGCTGATATTTCTGCTAGCTAGTTTTTGTTGATCAACCAATATTTGCACTTGATATAACGCACCACCTCGAATACTCACTTGTGATACACCTGTAACACGCTCCATTTCTGGTCTAACATTGTCTTGCGTAAAATCACGCAACATATCAATATCTAGGTTTAATGGATTACCTGCTAAAGGTTTTAACGTGAAAAACATAAAAGCATTAGATGAAAAAGAGCTACTATACAGTACAGGTTGATCAACGTTATCAGGATAGTTAGGTACTTGCGCTAGAGCGTTACTAACATTGATCAGCGCTTCATTCACATCTGCACCAAAGGGAAATTCAAGTTCAACTTCTGCTTCGCCAGTATTGGCATAACTCGACATTCGTTTTAAATTAGGTAACGAACGTAAATAACGCTCTTGTTCTATCAGTATTTCCTTTTCGACATCTTGTGGTGTTGCACCTGGCCATTCTGTTACTACCGTAATAGTTCGTACGTCAAGATCTGGAATCATTTGTACTGGTATTTTAAAGGCCGCCACAATACCTAAAATACAGGAAATCATAACAACTACGGCAACTAAAATACCTTGCTTAACAGCACCTTGTAACATTATTTAATACCTATTTGAGAAACTACATTAACGACTTGTTTGTCTTGAAGTAATTCGTTTCCTTGGGTGACTACCCACTGGCCTGCTTGCAAGCCTTGAGTGATTTCAATCTTACTATTAATTCGTGTACCAAGAGTTACACTTTGTCTATAGGCAATACCGTCTCGAATTATAAACACGCTAAAGCCACCGTCCGGGTGGCGTAATAAAGCATCCCGATCAATCACAATACTTTCCTTAGTTGTTGCTTTTAAAGCAATATCGGCATTAGCTGATAAACCAACTTGCAAATCAGTAGTACTCTCTAATGCTAAACGCACTAAAAAGCTGCGATTACTGGTGTTAATCACGGGAACTTTAGTAATTACTGTCGCATTAAATATTTTTTCCGGTTGGGAAGCTAAGTACACATTAACGCTATTGTTTATATCAATCGCATTGAAATGCTCTTGAGGCATATACAAATCAAGCCATAATTGCTTATTATTAACTAGTTCAAAAACACTTTGTCCTCGAGTAACCCATTCACCCACATCTACCATTCGCTGCGCAATAACCCCGCTAAAAGGTGCTATTAGTTGATGACGATTTAATAATTGCTGTTGATAATATTGATTTGCTTGCTCTTCAAGCAACGTTGCTTCTGCGCTTTTTAAAGTGGCTTCTCGATCAGCAAGCTCAGTTTGGGCAAATAGGTTTTGTTCCGATAAAGATCTTGCTTCAGTGTAGCGGCGAAATGCGTCGTCAACAGCAACTTGTGCTCGTGCTAATGTAGCTTTATTAGCTTGTAGTTGTGCTTTTACTAACGCTGAATCTAAAGCTAATAATGGCGCACCTTGTTCAATTTGATCACCTGTTTCTCGATGAATTTGGGTCACAACTCCATCAGTTAGCACGGAAAGATTAGCATGACGCTGCGCTTTTAATGAGCCAGTTAATGTAACGGTAGGAGCAAGTTGTTGTTGTTTAACTTGATCTATAACGACATTTACTTTTTGGTTTGCGTTTGCTGAAAAAATACTAAAAAAAAGTATAAGGTAACACCAAAACAACTTGTAAAAGCTCAAAATAACTCCCTAATTAACGACTAAATAACTACAATGAAAGTGACCACTAATATAAATCAGAAAAAGTACTGAGATCAACATTAATTGATAATAATTCTCATTTATAATAAATTAGAAGGTCGACTGTTTGTTGATAAACAAGCATCACTATCGATAATCCCTCGATAATTAAAATACAGTACCTGCTTAAACTTTGTCATAAGCCATGCTAATTTATCCAACCTTTTCAACAGCTCTCTCCCAGCAGATATAGTAAAGCAATGTAATCATGAAACTAAACTGGCATAAATTTTATATTTTTTATAGAATAATTATTTTTGCAAATAAAAATCATTATCAGTCAAATTAAATTGATAATGATAGTTTTAAGCTTTATTATGCGCGTTTATTGTCCTTTATAAGCTTAATATTTTATGGCTAAAATAAGTAATCGTTTTTGGTTTCAGCTTCACGGCTGGTTTTCATTACCCGTTTGGATCATCTTCTGCTTTGTATGCCTTACTGGTACTATTTCTGTGCTTAGTCATGAAATAACATGGCTTACAAATAATAATGCCCGTGCGACTAACCCTGAAAATCTTGTCGAGAAACCTACTGCTGAGCTTATTTCAATAGTACAAAAAGCCTACCCCAGCGCGAAAATTACAACGGTGATGACTTTTGAACCCTATTTAGTAAATGCTGTAATTTTTACCGATAAAGATAAACCTTATGCTATTGCCTATGTAAATCAATATACTGGCGACATTCAATCAATCAATGAAGGCTTAATCTTTACAGACTTTATGCGTTCATTACATGGCTGGTTACTCTTTCCATGGCATGGCAGCTATAGTGTTGGATATTATTTGGTCTGTGCTATGGCGATAGTTATGTTAGGTGCATTAGTAACAGGGCTAATTATTTATAAAAACTTTTGGCGTGCATTCACTCAGCCTAAACTTCGATTTACTCAAGGAAAAAAAACACTACTCGCTGATTTACATCGTTTAGCTGGAGTTTGGTCAATATGGTTTTTAATGCTAATGAGCCTCACCGGCTTATGGTATTTGGTACAAGCTATTTTATGGCATGCCGATTATGATATTGAACCACATGCTCCTATTGCACAGGTGTCACAGTTACCGTTAAATACAGTAGAGTCTGCTGCTAAGCTTGCCATTAACGATATTCCTCGTCCAAATTACACTTTAGATAATGCGGTAGAAATAGCCAAGCAACAATTTCCTGATTTTCATACTACTTATGTAATGTTACCCGAGCATAATCGAGATACTTTTAAAGTTTATGGTAGCGGAGACTTTATTTTCTATGATCAATATTCTTATGGGCTTGTGATCAATCCATGGACAGGTGCCATTGAAAGTGAAAGAGCACCCGATAAAATGACGTTATTACAAACCTTATCTCATATTGCTGATCCTCTTCATTACGGTACTATTGGTGGAATATGGACAAAAATAATCTGGTTTATTTTTGGCATGATATTAACAGGCATGTCAATTACAGGATTTTTAATGTGGGGAAGCCGTACCATTAAAGCCAGTAAAACGGAGCAAGTAACCATACACCATAAGAAAATAACAGCTCAGGAAATACAATAATGGCAAGAGTTAACAATACTATTTGGAATCGCTATAAATATAAATTGAATGGCTTAGTCTTAATTTTGCCTTTTATTTTTCTTTATCAATCATTAACACCTAAATTTCCACCAACTTGGCAACCTAAAGACGTAGGCAGCTTTTCGGTTACTCCAATGCCTTACAACCTTGATGCTCCCTATTTGCATCATGACACCTATACTAAAGATTTCTTTCTGATATTTACTAAAGGAGATATCAATAATATTCGCCAAGCTTATTTTACCTTAGGAAAGGAGCCTCTTTCGTTAGCAAAGCTTGAAATGGGTGACGAAGGAATATTACACGGTAGTATACATGGACAAGAAGTACATGCTATTAGCCCTAAAAAATTAACCGCTGAGGATAAAGCTTGGTTAACCATTGAAGATTGGCAAGGTGAGGTCATTATCGCTAGCTGGGACTTACCTAAGTCATTACTACAGTATAAATAGCTTACTTATTCAACTAAACTACAGAATTTCAGTGGTAATTAGGCTGGTGAAGCAAAGTATTCGAGGATAATAGATTAGTTCGCTATCAGTTAATAACGTATGCTGAATAGTTATCCCCTCACCAAAAAATGATATTAGCAGTGATTCAACAATATCACTGCTATAGCGATATATTATGTTATTAAAATTAAATGAACCACCTAGGTTCATTTAATTTATCAGTACACTTGCTCTGTTGAGCTGTTGAGCTTAACGTTTAAACTCTGATGTTTTGCTCCACTGAGGCCAAACATTTTCTTTCGATAATTCATAACCAACTTCAAAGAATGCTTGCATGTCTTCTACCGCGCCAGACAGATCCCAAGCGTCGCTATATTCATCACATAAATTATGATAGCACTTACTTAAGCTCTCGCTCAGTTCAGCACGCAAGGCTTTAGTTGCTTCATCTACTGGTGTTTTACCTGTTTTTGCATAAAGAGCAGGAATACCTATATTAGCAAAAGCAAAGTGGTCTGAACGATAGTAAATCCCCGCGGCTGGGCGTGGATCGCCTGCAATGGTGCGCCCTTGTTTCTTGGCTGCAACCGTAAGGAAGTTGTCTAATTCTGATTGCCCTAAACCATAAACAGACACATCACTACTTCGTCCATCAACACCCAAAGCGTCCATATTAATATTAGCTACTGTTTTAGCTGCTGGAATAACTGGATTTGCCGCATAGTATTTAGAACCTAATAAGCCTTGTTCTTCTGCTGTTACAGCCATAATAGTAATTGAACGTTCGGGTGCAACAGGAAGTTTAGCAAAAGCTTCAGCTACTTCAATAAGCGCCCCTGTTCCTGAGGCATTATCAACGGCACCATTATAAACTTGGTCACCGACTAAACTTTCATCTTTACCTAAATGATCCCAGTGTGCTGTATAAATAATGTGTTCATCTGGGGTACTACTCCCCGGTAAAGTCGCGATAAAGTTATATGAAACCGACTGTTTCACTGTATTCTTTACGCTAACTGATGCCGATAGATCGCCCATATCAACATGGTAACTACCCTTTGCAGCTTCTATTTTAGCTTGCTCAAAATTTAAACCGGCACGTTCAAATAACTCGGTAGCAACTTCACTGTTAATCCAACCTTCAACGGCTACACGTCCTTTATTTAGGTCTTCACGCACAAAACCAAATTGTGGCCCACTCCATGAATGCTCCACTACTGACCAACCATATGATGCCGGTGCAGTTTCATGAATAATAATTGCTCCTTCAGCACCTTGACGGCTAGCTTCCTCGTATTTATAAGTCCAACGACCATAATAAGTCATAGCATTGCCATTAAATAAATCAGGGTCTTGAGTCGCAAACCCAGGGTCATTCACTAAAATAACAACTGTTTTACCTTTTACATCTAAACCTTTGTAATCATTCCAGTTATATTCAGGAGCATTAACACCATAACCAACAAAAACTAATTCTGAATTTTTAAGCTGCTCAAAGTCACTAATACGGCTAGTACCCATTACCATTTCTTCACCATACTGATAATCTTTACCATTGATTGATAAAGTCATATCTGGTGAAGCTTCAATAGATACCATAGGCACTTCTTGTAAGAAGCTATCGCCATTACCCGGTTGAAAGCCAATGGCCGTCAATTGCTTTGTTAAATAATCAAGCGTTAACGCTTCACCTTTAGTAGAAGGAGCTCTGCCCTCAAACTCATCAGAAGAAAGCACTTTAATGTGCTCAATTAATTGCTCTTTATTAATACTATTATAACTAGCAGTGACATCCGCCGCCGTATTAGTTGTTGCAATATTATTAGTAACACAACCACTTATTACAGCAGAAACAAGTAAAGTTAAACCGATTGTTTTTTTCATTAAATTGATTCTTTTATTTAAAATGACATAATTGATTATAAACAAATATTTTCATTATTAGGTATATTTACTAACAAATAATATGTTGTTTAAATAGTTAATTGTAAAGACACTCAGACAACAACAATTAATCGTAATCTTCACTACCTGAAACAACAATTTGATTTCGCCCGCGATCCTTAGCCAAATAAAGTGCATTATCTGCATCACTCATTTGTTTTGAAAAACTATCTTGGCTATCAAAAACGACACCAAAACTAACACTAATCGATATTTCAGCATCGCCTGCTGGTATACTAGATACTGCTACTTCACGACGAAAGTCATCTAACTTATTGTACAGTTGATCAGAGTCTAAACCATGCAATAAAATACCAAACGTACCTCCACCTAAACGGGTAGTTAAACCGCCACCAAAATATTTACGCATATATAAAGCTAATACTTTTAACACTTGATCACCCGTGTCATGGCCGTAAGTGTCGTTAACTTTTTTGAAGTGATCGATGTCAAATACCGCTAAGCAATAAGGAACGTTTCGCTTAGCGTATTCAACGATACGCTGCTCTGAATTTTTAATGAATGTTCTGCGGTTCGATAATTCAGTTAAATAGTCTGTATTTGCTGTATGTTGAATTTTTGCAATATTGTTCAAACTCTCAATATTTTGAGTTATCCGACAATAAAACTCTTCTGGACAAAAAGGCTTTCGTAAAAAGTCATCGGCACCATTTTTAATAAATCGTGCTGAATGACTCCCGTTTTCTGCTCCTGAAATACCAACAATTGCTAGTTGCTCTCTCGTATACTTTTTGCGTATTTCATTGGTTAAGGTAATACCATTCATAACTGGCATTTCTAAATCGGTCACCACCAATTTAATATGTTTATGCTCGGCTAACTTTTCTAAGGCTTCTACGCCATTATTTGCAGTGTACACGGTAAAATTACGACGTTTTAATAACTCTACAATGTGAGTGCGGGCAGAGGAGGAATCATCCACCACTAGAATTTCATTATCACTATTAGTCTGTTGCCAATGCAGTATGCGCTTTAAGTATAAAAATGCTTGGCTATTTTCTTTAGTAATATAATCAATAACAGGTTGAGCTAAGATTTTTTGTCTTGTAGCATCATCCATTTTACCAGTCATGACAACGCTAGGAATCTTGTGAGATAGCACATAGGCGATAGCTTCACCGTCTAGCGCATCAGGTAAAGAAAAGTCAATTGTCGCTGCAAAAAAATCGGTATCACCCGATAGAATCTCTTCAACTTGGGCTAACGTCGTAGCCATAACAACTTCATAGTTTAACGATTGCGCTATTTGTTTAATAACGGTTGCAATAGGTTTACTGTCTTCTACTACCAATAATCTTTGTGACATTCTAACGCCCTTCCTAGTTATTTTTAGCTCTTGATACACCCTACTAAACTGCTTGTAAATTAGCATACTCAACGACTAGCCACTTACTCCCAACATCAGTAAAGTTAACCTGAATTCGAGATTGCGCTCCACTTCCTTCATAATTTAGCACAACACCTTCACCAAACTTCGCATGTTTAACTTGTTGCCCTAATTTAAACCCAGTATTCGCAAATGTTTCTAAGGTAAAAGTATTAGAAAATTTACCAACGGCTTTGGGTTTAACCACTTGGTTTTGTAAACGAATTTCGTCAATACAATCTTCAGGTAGTTCACGTAAAAAACGACTGGCTTTATGAAATTTTTCTTGTCCGTAAATCCGACGACTTTCTGCATGACATAAGTATAGCTTACTCATGGCCCTTGTCATGCCAACATAGCATAAACGTCGCTCTTCTTCTAAGCGCCCAATTTCTTCCACTGATTGCTGTGATGGAAACATGCCTTCTTCAAGACCGGCGATAAATACCAACGGAAATTCTAATCCTTTCGCAGAATGCATTGTCATTAATTGTACAGCGGCTTCAAATTCATCAGCCTGAGATTCGCCAGACTCTAACGCTGCATGCGTTAAGAATGCGGTTAATGGCGTTAGCTCTTCAGTTAATTCTGGATCACTATTAAATGTTTGGCAAGCCGTAACTAATTCATTTAAGTTTTCAATACGTTGTTCTGCACGTTCGCCTTTTTCAGCTTGGTACATTGCTTTCAACCCTGAATGCTGAACAACAAAATTAGCCTGCTGATCTAAGTCTAAATCGGTCGAATCATCTTCAAGTTGATTGATTAACTGAATAAAATGAGTGATAGTTTTAGCACTACGACCTTTCAGCTGCTCAGCTTGCAGCATTTGTTGACACGCTTGCCACAAGGTCACTGCTTGGCTTCTTGCCGCATCACGAATTAACGCCACTGTTTGATTACCAATCCCTCGAGTAGGGGTGTTAATAATACGTTCAAAGGCCGCATCATCATCTCTATTATTAATTAATCGCAGATAAGCTAAAGCATCTTTGATTTCTTGACGTTCGAAAAAGCGTTGTCCGCCATAAATACGATACGGCAACTGTCTTTGTAATAACGCTTCTTCCATCAAACGTGATTGCGCATTAGAACGGTATAAAATGGCAACCTCGTCAAGCTTACCGCCATCATCACGCCATTTTTTGATACAGCCAACAATAAAGCGTGCTTCATCTATTTCATTAAAAGCGGTATAAACAGAGATCTTTTCTCCAGCTTTATCATCAGTCCATAACTCTTTGCCTAGGCGATTATTATTGTTACTAATTAACTGATTCGCCGCATTAAGAATATTCGCCGTAGAACGATAGTTTTGCTCCAAACGAATGGTTTGAACATCATCAAACTCATTCGTAAAGCGCTCAATATTTTCAATACGTGCACCGCGCCAGCCATAGATAGATTGATCATCATCACCAACAATCATTACTTTAGATGTCGCACGACCTAACATAGTTAACCATGCATATTGAATAGCATTGGTATCTTGAAATTCATCAACTAATACATGGCTAAAACGTTGTTGATAGTGAGATAATAGTTCTGGATTATTAAGCCAAAGTTCATGGGCGCGTAGTAATAATTCAGCAAAATCAACAAGGCCCGCACGATCACAAGTCTCTTGATAAGCTTTATATACTTTAACAAAAAGCTCTTCACTAGGGTCAAATTGTGCATCAATATGTTGTGGTCTTAACCCTTCGTCTTTTTTTCCATTGATATACCAAACAAATTGTTTAGCTGGCCATTTTTTTTCATCCAATTCTAAAGAGCGAATAATACGTTTAATCAATCGCAGTTGGTCGTCACTATCTAATACTTGAAAGCTTTGTGGTAACTTTGCTTCTTGAAAATGCATACGCAATAATCGATGGGCTAAACCATGAAAAGTGCCTATCCACATACCGTGGGTATTACCACCAGTGACCTCTTCTACCCTAGCACGCATTTCTGCTGCAGCTTTATTGGTGAAAGTTACTGCTAAAATAGAATGTGGGGCTGCTTGCTCAACTTGCATCAACCAAGCTATACGCTGTACTAATACCCGTGTTTTACCCGAACCAGCTCCCGCTAACACCAACATATTTTGTTTTGGCGCTGCAACTACTTCACGCTGTTTATCGTTTAAAGAGTCGAGTAATTCTGAAACATCCATCGAGGAAACCTTTCACTTTTGAAGAGTAATAATAAAAATAACAACAGTATAGCACTGGACTTATATACAGTCAGTTAAATATTTACGTGACTAGCAACGTCTATATTTGATTAAGTTGAGTAATTTTACTCAATTCAATATGGGGTAATACGGTAATAGGCTTACCAACATCATAACAAGATAACCAAGCTGCTTGACAACCGGCCTGAAGTGCTCCTTGAATATCAGCACGACCACAATCACCTACATGCAGCAACTGAGATGATTTAATAGCGAGTTTATGACAAGCTAGCTCAAACATATCACTCATCGGTTTTTGTCTTAATAAAGTGCCGTCAGCTTGCCAGCCCGCATGATAAATATGTTGAAAATAGTCAGCTATACCTAATGCCTTGGTATCGACATTACCATTACTAATAGCAACAAGAGGATATTGTTCACTTAAACTCGCCAAGAGTGCCTTACTTGCTTCCGGTACAATAAAATCGCTACGCAACGCCACAAAGTAATCTAACGCCGTTTGTGCCTCTTGCTCAGCAGCGTTTTCAGTTAAACCAAGTGCCATAAAACCAAGGCGATAAGTCACCAACCTAATTCGAACTACGTCATGGACTAAATTAGGCTGCGCTAACACCGCTTGCTGACGAAATGTGTTCCAAAACCGGTGATCTAACACTAGATGCTGACTTACTACTGCTTTACTAAGGACAGCTAAATTAGCAAAATAGGCAATCATTTTCTTTTCAATCGCCACCATCACTGGCTTATTACTGTAGAGAGTATCGTCTAAATCAAAACTGATCGCTTTTATGTTAGTTAAACGTCGATAAAACTTCATGCTTTTCCATAGGCAGTAAATCTAATATAAGATCTGCGCGTAAGTCTCTTAAATTGCTAAATGCTGTGTTAATAACTTAGCGACTAATCGCTTGAATTGACTTAATAATAAAGTATCCATTCGTGGATCAAAATGATGGGCATCATTACTACTAATAGCTAAGAATCCTAACTCTTTTTCTTCATAAGCCAGCTTGACTAACACAACTGAACCCGCACAGTTTTGCGAGAAAATTAACGCTTGCTCACTTTGCTGTAAACGACCAAAATAATAATCGCTATTACTTAAACGATTTTGCATTACACCTGTACAATCATTTTTAGACAAGGTTTCATGTTTAATTGTTGTCGCATCAAGTAAATATAATTTAAAGGCTGATAAAGATAACAATTCCGTTGTTGTTTGTGCTAAACAGTCTAGCAATTCACTCGCAGATTGGCAGTCAATCAAGCGCAGATACAAGTCACTATAAAGCATAAATAAACCTTCATTATGATTTGCTACTGATAGTAACTGAGTAATTTCGTCTTCTAAATTATGTACTTTCTGTCTTAACTGCTGCTGTTGCCTTTCCACTAGTGAAACAGTACCTCGATGTGAATCATTTAGTCTTAACCCGGTCATCAAATCATTATTACGATTGAAAAAATCAGGATTATCTTGCAGGTAAGCACTAACTAACTCATCAGTAAGCGGCAGGTCATCGACATTGGTCATTGTTGGTTCATTTTTCATATTAATATCTTATTCATATTATTCATATTATTCATATTATTCATATTATTCATATTATTCATATTATTCATTATTCAGCTTACTCACGTTTTATTCTCTTCATTGAAAGTACACAGCGTATAAATGAACCTGCGATCCTTCAATAACGAAAGTGAAAAAACGTAAAAGATAGATGATTATATCGACAGTTGCCCGTCAAACACGTGTACTGCTGGTCCAGACATTTTTACGGGATGTCCTGGCCCCTTCCAGTAAATTCTTAATTTGCCACCCGGTAATTCAACAGTCACTTGTTTACTTAATTTATTTTGCATTTGCCCGATCACAACAGCTGCACAAGCGCCGCTACCACAAGCCAGTGTTTCTGCTGCGCCTCGCTCATAGACACGCAATTTGATTTGATTAGCCGCAACTACTTCCATAAAGCCAACATTAGCTTGCTCAGGAAAACGTTCATGTAATGACAACTCTTTACCTAAACGCTCCACCGGAGCTGAAAGCACATCATCTACCGTAACAACACAATGAGGATTGCCTAACGAAACCGCCCCGCAAAGTACTGTTTCAGATGCACTACGTAGAATGTAGGTGCCCTCAGCTTTTTGTGCCGTAAATGGAATTTTGGCAGGTTCAAATTGTGGTACTGGCATAGTCACAGAGATATTGCCATCACGCTCTACAAACAATGTGAGTTTACCCGACGCCGTTGAAACTCGAATTTTATTTTTATTACATAAGCCTTTCATACGGACAAATCGCGCAAAACAACGGGCGCCATTTCCACATTGGTTCACCTCACTACCATCCGCATTAAAAATTCGATAATGAAAGTCTAAATCGGGATCATAAGGTGGTTCAACTATCAATAATTGGTCAAAACCTACACCAAAATTTCTGTCCGCTAATTTTGCTATTTGCTCATTAGACAAATAAGCATTTTGCGTAACATTGTCTAACACCAAAAAGTCGTTGCCTAAACCATGCATTTTAGAAAAATTCACTAACATTATGGCTGTTTCTCAAGTTTTTCAGTTACCGGCGTAGATGATTCTTCTACAACTGATTTTACTTCTACATCGGCTGCTTCAACTTGATATAAAGCACCTTTTGAACCACACGCAGCAAGGGTTATGCTTAGTAAAAAACCGAGAAAGAAAAAAGAAAAATGTTTAATTAGATGCATGAGTACCAGTATTTGCCATGAAAGTCGTTTAAATCAAGCTTTTCGACTTAACTTAATGGGTATTTATTTTATCGTATTGCTATTATACTCATATGCTGATTCACCAAACAACAAAAGAAAGCTAATGAACGATAGCCAATATAATTTAATCGCAGAAGATTTGTTACTTGCTGTTGAAGAAGCCATTGAAGAAAGTGGCGTTGATATAGACTATGAAGGTGTTGGTGGTTTGTTAACACTGACCTTTAAAAATAGTACCAAAATCATTATTAATAAACAGGCTCCTTTGCATGAGATCTGGATCGCCACAAAATTTAATGGCCATCATTTCACCTATTCTGACAGCGAAGAAATATGGGTAGATAAACGTGGTGGTGATGAGTTTTGGCAATTTTTGTCAAACGCGGTCAGTATACAAGCCGAAACTGAAGTAACCCTTTCCTCAGAATAATTTAGCCCTTGGGAACAAGAAAAAATGACAACAGTAAGAATAGCAACACGAAATAGCGCCCTAGCTTTATGGCAAGCCGAATATGTAAAAGCACAATTAGAACATTTTCATCAAGACATTAATGTTGAACTTGTCCCTATGACAACTAAGGGCGATATTCTGCTAGATACTCCATTGGCAAAAGTTGGCGGCAAAGGGCTTTTCGTTAAAGAATTAGAAGTTGCTATACTAGAAAACAGAGCAGACATTGCTGTACATTCAATGAAAGACGTTCCAGTCGACTTCCCAGAAGGCTTAGGGTTAGAAGTAATTTGCCCACGAGAAGATCCACGAGATGCTTTTGTTTCTAATACCTTTTCTACGCTAAGTGAATTACCACAAGGTTCAGTTGTTGGCACATCAAGTTTACGCCGTCAATGTCAACTAAAAGCCAAACGTCCTGATTTAGAAATTCACGATTTACGCGGTAATGTTAATACACGCCTTAAAAAACTTGATGAAGGACAGTACGACGCAATTATTTTAGCGGCTGCTGGATTAATTCGTTTAAAAATGAGTGACCGCATTGCTCAATATATAGAACCTGAAGAAATGTTACCCGCCAATGGTCAAGGTGCTGTAGGTATTGAATGTCGCATTAATGACGACACCATTAAAACGTTATTAGCACCGCTTGAATGTTCTACTACTCGTACACGAGTATTAACCGAACGTGCAATGAATAAAGCATTAGAGGGTGGTTGTCAGGTACCCATTGCTAGTTACAGCGTAATTTCTGAAGACGGTAAAGAAGTCTACTTACGTGGTTTAGTTGGCGCTATAGATGGCAGTGAAATAATTGAAAGTGAGATTACAGGGCCTGTAGCGCAAGGCGAAACACTAGGAAATACCTTAGCGCAAGAGTTATTAAGCCGTGGTGCAGATAGAATCCTAAAAGAAGTTTATGCAACAAATAGCAATAACTAACCTGTACTTAAACCTGTAACTCATAAAACACTGCTCAATAAAAGCCATGTTTAATAACGCTATACCCAATAAAAATAATACGCTGAACGTTTTAATAACGCGGCCAACACAGAAAGCGCAAGCACTTGCTAAGTCGCTTGCTAATATTAATATTGCCTGCGTAAACCAACCCTTGTTTGATTATCAGCCCTTAGCTGATCATCAAACAAGTAAACGCTTATTAACAAATAATAATATTATTATTTTTGTTAGTGTTTCTGCTGTTGAATTTGCGACAAAAATGATTTCAGTAAATCAATGGAAATATAAAAAAATTATCGCGGTTGGTCGAGCAACAAAAGAAGCTTTACAGCAGCTTGGCATCAACAATATTCTGTGCCCAGAACAAGAAAACAGCGAAGGTTTATTGACGCTGCCAGTGTTAAGTAAGAAATTTCATCACGAACCTATAACCATAGTACGAGGCGCCAGCGGTAGAGAGCATTTGGCAGAGCAATTAACTAAACAAGGTGCAATAGTCACCTATTTAGAAAGCTATCAATGTGTATGGCGAACATTTACCGAAGACATAAGTAAACAGTGGTTTAAACAGCAAATAAATT
Organism: Colwellia sp. 5_MG-2023; assembly: GCF_030547795.1. Classification (NCBI taxonomy): domain Bacteria; kingdom Pseudomonadati; phylum Pseudomonadota; class Gammaproteobacteria; order Alteromonadales; family Colwelliaceae; genus Colwellia; species Colwellia sp. 5_MG-2023. The sequence continues at coordinate 119,527 of NZ_JAUOPW010000007.1, forward strand.
GTATTGTCGTTACCAGTAACGCTATATTAGAAAAACTTATTCAGTTAACTATTGTTCAACAAGAGCATCTTGAAGCACAACAGTTAGCAGCATATTGGCGTAGTCAATGTGTGTGGGTTGTCGCTAGCCAACGTATTGCTAACACAGCAAGGCAATTTGGTTTAACTCACGTTATAATAAGCAATGGTGCGAATAAAGACGCAATCATCAACACGTTAAAGCAAGTCGAAAATGCTAAATAACGCTGTAATTATTAAGTAATGGATTAGATTAGGCCTATATTAGGCTTATTTTAGCAAGTGGGATAAATAATGACTGAATCAAAAACGCCGTTAACTTCAGATAAAGTAAACGAAACCACCACTAAAGTCAGTTTAGACAAAGATACTACGAAGCAAAACAAAGTAAACAAAAGTGATACAAAGAAATCACCACCAAATAACAATGCATCTAAAGTATCTAAATTAGCAATATTTGCTCTGCTTATCGCCATTACAGCGCCAGCAGCGCATTATTATTGGCAACAATTACAAACAGAAGAATTAACTCAAACACTTACCAATAAAGTCGTTCAAGAAAATAGTGCCGCGTTAACACGTTATCAGAATAAAACGCAGCAAGCATTAACCAGTCAAGAGCGAAGCTTCACCAAGCAATTACAGCAGGTTGCGGCAAACATTAATAGCGCCAATCAAGCCACAATCGCAGAGCTCAGTACAAAAATACAACAACTTGAAGCAGGCATTAAAGAACGTCAACCTAGTGATTGGTTATTACATGAAGCCGAGTATTTAATTCGTATTTCTTCACGTACCTTATGGTTAGAACATGATACTCGAGCCGCTATTGGTTTATTAAAAGATGCTGACGCTCGTTTAACCGAGTTAAATGATCCGGCTTTTTTACCTGTACGTGAAGTAATTCGTCAAGATATTAATGCTTTAGAGTTAATGCCGACTCTAGACACCGATGAAGTAATATTAACCTTAATGGCAATGAACAAAGAAGTATCTCAGCTGCCATTAGCTATCGTAGATTTAGGTAAAGAAGAAAAAGCAACAGATATTGACCTGTCGGATAATATCAATGACTGGCAAACTAATTTAGCCAAAACGTGGCAAAAATTTTTAAATGACTTTATCAGAGTTCGTCAAAGAACAGGCACTGTAGAAGCATTAATATCACCTAACCAACAAGAAAACCTACAGCAAAATTTAAGTTTAAAAATTCAATTCGCATTATGGGCAGCCAGTGAACGTAAAGGTGATGTTTATCAACAAGCATTAGTTGATATTCAACAATGGCTTAATGAGTTTTTCGATATGGAAAATACTATTAACCAACATTTTTTAGCTTCGTTGAAAAATTTAAAAAACAAACAAGTGTCTTATGATTATCCAAGTGAATTAGGCTCATTAACAGCGATTAGAGCCACACTAAGAAGTCAGCAAAATAAACCATCAATGCCTGCAAAAGCACAACAAGACGATACGGAAACTGAGCCTCAAGCAGAAATAGAAACCGCGCCGGCAAAAGCACCAACACCTGCTAAGCAACAGCAAGAACCACAAAGCGAGGGCAGCATATGATCCGTTTTATCATCATCATTGTACTTTTCTTTGCAATGTTGGCCTTAAGCCCTCTTTTAATTGATGAAAAAGGTTACATTCTAATTGCTATGGGTGAAACCATCATTGAGTTAACCGTACTTTCAGCTTCTATCTTGTTTATGCTGTTCGCTATTAGCGCTTTTGTTATTTTCAAAATGCTACGCGGTGGATTTAACATCAGTTTTAAAGCATGGCGTACCGTTGCTTTCGCTGGCCGTAAACGTGGTATTGCTAACTTCAATAAAGGTTTAACCGCCTACATGCTGGAAGATTATCAAAATGCGGAACAGCTGTTTGCCAAAAGTGCAGAGCCTGCCAAACGCCAACAAAGTGCTTATTTACTTGCCGCGGCCGCCTCGGCAAAACAACAATTAGATGCTAATACTAATCATTATTTAGCTCTGCTCGAAACGGTATCGGCTAAAAATAGTGATTCAGATCTTGCCAGTGTTATTGTAAAAATCAAACTACTCATGAACCAAGATCGTAGCGAAGCTTATGCGAAAGCACGCGCTTTAATTGATGAAAACCATAAACAAATTGGCCACGATGTACGACTACTCGCCTTAGAAATTGATTTATGCTTAATTGAGAAACGTTTTGAAGCCGCCGTAAATTGGTTAACATCAGCCCGTAAGCAGAAAAGTATCGCCAATGATGTACTTCAAGCTTGGGAAGAACAAGCATATTACGGTGCCTTTAACGATATTATTACCAAGCAAAACCAGACAAGTTTACAAACATATTGGCAAGCGCTTGATCGGAAAACCAAACAACGTGAAGCGGTGTTATTTTCCTATTGTCAGGTTTTAGCTGAGCAAAACATTACTGACCCGTTAATTAATATAGTAACACCAATACTCAATAAAAAGCCCAGTATCCGCTTTTTAAAATATTTACGTACTCTACCTATAAAGCAAAGCGAATCACTTCTTGCTATCGCGCAGAAGCATCTACATAGTGATAAGCATAATGCACAGTGGTTAAGTTGTTTAGGCCATCTCGCAGTAATGTGTGAACAATGGTCAATGGCAGAAAAAGCATTTAGGAGCTTACTAAAACTTGAAGCTAATCATCAAGTAAAACAATACGACAAACAAGACTTGCAAGCATTTGCTAAAGCATTGATGGAAGAAGGACAACATAAAGCAGCAAATGAAGTGTGGGTTAAGGTTAACGATTGGCAGAATGATAATAATTAATAAACGTCTCTGATATAGCGCTGTTGCAATTGCAGTGTTTCAAGCATTGATTGACCGAGAATTTCAATCAATGCTTGGTGAACCCCTTCTCCCATTCCTGATAAACATCCGCAAACATAAATCACAGCACCCTCTTCAACCCATTCTTTTAAAGTATGCTGCTCATGTAATAATATATCTTGTACATACTTAGGGTATTTTCTATGGGTTAACCCCCTCTGATGAGCATCCTCTGAGCTCACCTGAGAGTAAGCACAATCAAGTTTAGTTAATTGTGATTCTTGTAAGGTGAATAATTGCTGATTAATCGGTAATACAGGATTACTGTTTCGCTCCCCAAAAATCAACCAACTGTCACCTGTTTTCTTATGTTTAGAAAAAGTACGCGCTGCTAATTGTGCTTTTAATCCAGCTAAACCACTACCAGCACCAATTAGTATAATTGGCTGGCTTTGGTCAATATTATGATGTGAACTAACATCTCTAATTTGGCCTTCAATAATATGACCAATCTCACAATCATGACTTAAAAATCCAGAGGCTAAGCCAAATGTATTTGCTGGCTCATCTTTTTCTACAAGACGCACAATAAGCTGCAATTCACCTTCTTGTGAGACAGAAGCTATGGAATAACTCCGCTTGTGTAAATAAGGTAATTTAATAAGTAATTGATCAAGTGTATATGAACAATTTTTTGGTAATTCCCTGGTAAGCAGCCAAGATCTCAGAGGTTGCTGATGCCCTTGATGTGTTAACCAGGTATTACCATTAAACTTATTTTTAAGTAGCCAACGCTCTACAATATCTGCTGATTGATGTGGTTGTATATCAATCAGATCACCTGCTTGCCACGTAGGAAACGGGCCAATACTTTTAAAGCTTAATTGAAATAACTTTTCATCATTACAATCTGGGTTAAGTAATATACGTTGGGTTAATTGCCAATATTGCAGTGACTTTATTGCTGGATTTAAGGTTAACTCATGATCTATTTTTATCCAGCTAGGTGTGATATCAGCAAGTTTTGTGGTTTGTTCGTTATAATTATCAACCGTGATAACATCACCCAATGATTGGGCGCCTGCACTTAACATGGTTTGATTTATTTGATAACCAAAAGCACAGAATTCAGGGTATGCCCTATCACCTAAAGCGATAACAGAATACTCTAAATGGTTTAATGGATTATTTGCTAAAGCCTTGGCTAGTTTAGTAAATAAACTGCCGTTATCAGGTGCTTCACCATTTCCATAAGTACTGACCACAAACAGTATTTTTTCAATATTACATAAATGTTCAAGTGTTAATGCATTTAGGGCAATAACACTTGAATTTTCAGATAAATTTAACGCCGTTGCACATCGCTTTGCAATTGCTTGCGCATTACCTGTTTGACTTGCATAAGTAATTAATATTGATGCGTCGGGCTCTAGCTTGCGATAAAGCCGTGCACGATGTAAACGCCACATGGCAAAACACAATGCTAGCCATGTAACACTTAAAACAACAATTAAATACAAACTCTGCATAGATAAACTTCGATCGCGCTTTGGTTATAATTTAAAAAAACGTTAAATCAACAAATACTTAATTACAAAGGTAACACAGCAAATGTTGCACCGTAGCTACCCGTACGCATAGTCGCAGGAGCTTTTGCTTTATCGTCTTCATATTCAGCTTCAATTAAATACATTCCTGCTTCTGGCCATGTAATGCTGACATAACCTTTAGCATCAGTAACAACATCTATTTGATTCTGGTCATTACGGTAACGGGTATCACCCTTAACAATAGCGAGTTTAACGCCAGCTGCTGGTTCACCATGAAATAAGAACTTAAACTTAGCCGCTTCGCCCACAAATAAGTCATTTGGGTGAGTAACAGGTATTAGCTCTAGGCCTGAATTAGTCGGTTCGAATACTTTATCCGTTGGCTCACCTGAAGTAACAAATGTTTCCAAACGACGGTAGCTATCAGATACTTTTAATGAATCAGCACTTTTAGGTACTTCCGTGGCAAAATCAGCTGCATTAGCCTCTTTACCACGAGCTGGCCATCTTTTACGTTTACCTTCTTTATCTTTCCATGAAGCACGTAATCCGCCCGAAGCATAACCAATTTTATAAGTACCTTCGGTTACTAAGTTCAAATCAAACGTTGAGCGGTATTTTCCTGTATGTGCATTAACAGCCTCAATTAATTTACCTGTAGGATCTTGAACCATTAACCCTTTCATACGTAGCGGTACATGCTCAGGTACAAATAAAGAATTTGAAACTGCCGCGTCAAATGTTACCCAAGGTGCGTCACCTGATAAATTAGTTGTGCTTGGTACGATCCACGCTCGGTGAGCATTGGCGCTAAAACTTAACCCTACTATCATACCAATCGACAATAGCGCTTTTAATGGTGTATATATTTTCATTGTTTTCTTCCTTTAATAATTACGGTGTATTACTGTGGATTATATAAACTGACGTTAATTTACTTGAATAAGAACATCGCCTAACTCTGAATTACCAGAGGCTTTCAATGGATAATCACTGGCCTTTATTGGCCAAGTTAGTGGAATATTTACCACTTCTTTACCGCCAACTTCCCTAGAGGCTTCAATACGTAATTGATAATCACCAGCCGCTAACGCTTTTAGCTCTTTCGCATTCAAATCAACCGAAATAGTGTGTTTACCCGCACCTTTAGTTGCAGAGGTTAAACCATCAAATGGTTGTTCTGCTTTTCTGCCAATACGTCTCCACCACTGACGAATATCTTTTAACCACTTTGCGCCTTCATTATCTTTCATGTCTAGGTCATACCATAAGGCGATCTGAGTCGCTTTACGGTTGCTATCTTCTAACCATATAGCAACATAAGGTCTGTGGTATTCAGCAACATTCATACGTGGTATTTCAACTTCTATTAGCAATTGATTACTTGCTGCATTTGAAACACCACTAAAAACAGTACTTAAAGCAAGCGTTAACAAAAGCGCTATGCTAAATAAAATATTACGATTCATTGATTTTCCTTTTAAATACGATGATTAGTGTAAACTCATTAAAATAATAATGAGTGGTAAAAGTACGCCTAACGACACCATGGGCCAAGTAGACAAACGAAATCCTGATTGTTTATAAAGCAACCACAAGCCACTTAAACAAAAAACAATAGAAATAACAGCGAATATATCGATAAACCAACGCCAAGCTTCATTGGTATAACGTCCTTTATGTAAATCATTAAAGAAAGAAATCCAGCCTCGATCAGTACGTTCATAAATTAATTCACCACTTTCAATATCAACTGAAAGCCACGCATCTACACCAGGATTTGGCATAGCTAAATAGAACTCTCCATCACTAAGCTCACCTTGTAAGCCGCCTTTAATCGTTAAATTATGCTCACCAGCTAAATATTCACGAACATCATCTGGTAACACATTTTGGTGTTTTTCAAGAGAGCGCCAAGCTTGTAATATAGACTCTGGTAGCTCAGTCTCAATAGTCGTGATATCTGAATTCGCAGGAATATCTCCTGCGTGATTCAATGTGATTCCCGTCCATGAAAAAAACAACATACCAATACTACAAATAGCTGCACTTATCCAATGCCACTGACGTGCGCTACCTAATGCTATTTTCATATGCTGTACTTCACTATTTTGACTAACCTTAAAATCATATTAGCTTGGTATTATACGTATGTATTTAGAAAGATGCGTTAACACTAACCCAAAAACTACGTGCTTTATCCTTAATGTTATAATCATCTGTAAAGATAACTTCATCATCGTCATACGAATATAAGCCGTCGTTATCTAAATCAACATAACTTGTCGTATACGACGTAAAATCTTCATCAAGTAGATTATTTACACGTAAATTAACGGTTAAGTTATCCGATATTTTATAACGAGCGCCAAGATTTATTGCGCTATAGTTTTTATAATAAAGTGGTTTATCTAAAATGCTATTCCAATCTCTGTAACGATCTGAACGTATTTCAATTTGAAGGTACGTATTCAGTTTTTCAGTAATTGACCAGTCGGTACTAATATTAGCCATATGTTCAGCAGTATTCGTTAAAGGCTGACCAGCATTTGAACCACTTTTTTGTTCACTATCTGTCCATGTGTAGTTGGCACTAACATTCCAATCATCAGTAATTGAAACTCGACCCGCAACTTCAACACCTTGGATATCCACTTTGTCGATATTAATTTTTTGACTGTAAGTAGTGTAACCTAATGAATCATAGGCACCTAAATTCACACAAGGACGTACATTATTAGTCGTTACACAACTTTGAATGGTATCACCTCGAGCAATTTTATCTTCAAATTTAGTATTGAAATAAGTAATATTGAAATTATGGCCTTTATCGCTATCACTCCAATATAACGCTATTTCACTATTTACACTCGTTTCAGGTGTTAACTCTGGATTTCCGGCAAATGGCGATGTTCCTTGACCGCCAAAACCAGTAATACCATCATAAAGATCAGTTGTTTGCGGTGTTTTAAAACCAGTACTCACACCACCTTTAATTGTCCAATTATCTGATAATGTATAAACAGAATATAAACGTGGTGACACATTACTACCAAATACATCATGATTATCGTAACGAATACCTGCTGTGATGGTTAACGGCTCAATAATAGTCCAGTTATCTTCAATAAATAATGCATACATATCTTGTTCTTGTACACCATTAACTTGGTCATCTTCCAGACCAAATACACCATCAAGTAGCTCGCCTTGTGTAACTTGAGTACCAATAACAAAAGTGTGGTAGCCTGCCAGGTTTTCTACAGGAATATCTAAACGTGCATCTAAGGTATATTGACTACTTTCTAAAGGGCGTTGATTTCTTGGTAAAAATGTTTCTGCGGCTAATGCTTTTCGATCCTCTTCAGCCATACCAGCGTAATCACCAGTGGCATAAAACATTTCGCCTAACAATTCACGTTCAGATACACTTAACGGCATAGTACGGCCATTATTCTGAGTATCTACATACGCTAAAGAAACAAATGCACGACCAAAGTCAAAATCACCATTATATGTTAATGACCACCACTGGCGATCAAATTCTTGTTCAGCTGCATAGCCCGCACGTGGGTTTACTTGGCCATTTCTCTCTGCCCAAATTGATTCGATATTATCTTTAGTACCTAATGGGTAGCTAATTTCGCCACTCTCAATATCGTAAGTTGGGGTGTTGTCATATTCTTGGTGAGAGTTGTCATAATCAAAACGCACTCGATGATTTTCACCTGGTGTCAACGAGAGTGAAAATCCATATTGTTGATTCGTATTATCAACGGTTTTACCACCACTACCAAAACCTAATGAACGGTAATGTACGTCACCATTTGAATCAGTTGCCGGTTCAAATTCTGGTGAAGAAGCTAAACGTTCATAAATACTACCGCGTAAGCTTAAGTCCAATAGGTCTTTAATTAATGGACCCATCACTGAAAAATCAGTTGTAATATCATCACCAAATTGATCGTCACTTTGCATGCTACGCCCAAAACTTAGCGAGCCTGACCATTTTCCTTGTGATTTTTTAGTAATGATATTAATTGCGCCACCTAAAGCATCGGCACCGTAAAGGGTTGATGCTGGACCACGAATCACTTCAACACGTTCAATAGAATCTAATGGAGGAATATGTCCAAACGCATTACCGCCAAAGTTATTAGGATAAATATCACCATGGTTATTTTGACGTTTGCCATCAACCAATATTAAGGTGTACTCACTAGTTAAACCACGCATACTAATTGAGCCTTGACCACTTTTGTCACGGCTTGTACCAATATCAACACCTTCTTGGTACTTAACTGCATCAAGTAATGTTGTAAATGGACGAGATTGAATATCTTCTGCAGTAATAATTGAAATACTTGCTGGTGCCGCGGTAAGTTTCTGCTCAAAACCTGTTGCAGTAACAACCATGCGTTCCACTGGCTCCACTGCTTTAGTATTTTTCGTATTATCTTCTTGTCCGTAAGCATTTGCACCACAAACCATAGCGATACATGCTGCCAAGGTTTGATACTTGAATTTATTATTCATTTGAGACCCTTGTTTTATAAGTTGTGTTTTATGTTGGTATTTTTTTATATGTTTTTATTGCGGGGCACTGTACAAAACAACAAGAGCAATGTCAATGATAACTATTACCATTTACATTCACTAAATAACCTATATTACATCTATAACTTTAATTGGAGTTAATGCCTAATTAGATTTTAAAAGTAATAAAAACACCTTAATCAACTTGTAATCATTGTGAGGTTATTTTTCTTATTTTGAGTGAGTTTTATCAAAGAATGAATAACATTTATAACACAGCTACAGAAAGCAAAGACTAAAATGACACGGTTATTTAATAATCGCATGAAATTAAAGAGTTAGAACATTTGATGAAGTATTTTGGGTAGTTTTAGGAAGGAATAAATTGAATCAAATTGTTGATACGCAGTACATCTTAGTACTGCGCTTACAGCTAACAGGTAGTTGCGTTATTTAAATAAAAGCAAATGCATCAGCATGCATATGCGCTAATAATGCACCGCGTTTAACAAAATCATCACGAATAACACCGACCATTTCAAAGCGCCCAGCAAGATAAATATCATAAGACTCTAGATTAATAATATCGTCCATAACTACTTGATGTACTAGGCCTTTTTTACCTTCCCAGCTGTCATTTTCACCAACATTTTCTATCGATATTAGCGCTGACACTGATCAACATGGCTCAACACGATTCATGTTAGATGCAGGTGGCAAACTTACTGAAGAATTAGGTTATCGTGCGGTACTGGTAAAGCAAGATGTTAAATTTGAACGTGAATACCAAAATGGTGAAGAACGTGAACGTGACCGTTTTCTTGGGTCATTAGTACTTGATTACGCTGTCACTGATAACTTATCAGTAAATGTATATTACGACCAAACTGATGACAAAGCTGGTTTAGATACTGGCGCTTGGTTAGACAGTAATGGCGATTTAATTGGTGCTGAAAAAACTATTTATGATTTTTCATGGGCATTTACGGATATTACTGTAAACAATATTGGGGGAAAGGTTACTTACTTCTTCACTCCTCAATGGTCGATAAAAGCTGGCTATAATGAGCAAACCTTTGAACGTCAACGTTTTGAGTCAACACCAATAAAACCGGATGATTATGTTGTAGGCGATAGTTATGAATCAAGACCTTATGATAGATTTGATGATTGGCAGTTTAAAACCGCTTTTGTTGATCTAACGGGTGAGTTTTCTATTGGCTCTACTGATCATCAAATATTAGTTGGTATGAATAAGCTTGATTATTATTATGATCAACTTCGTGTAGCGGTAGATTCTCCTTACGTTGGTTATGCTGATTATATTATAGGCCAAGCAGAGCCTATGATACCCGACGTAAGCTATAAGACAGATGATACCTTATCTGTTACCGAATATGATTATTACGGTTTTTACTTCCAAGATTTAGTAACACTTAATGAACATTGGCAAGTGACTTTTGGTGGTCGTTTTGATCAACAGAGAAGTGAAGGCGCTGACAGTGACTCATTTGTTCCTAAGTTTGGTGTTTTATATCATCCAATTGCCGATGCAACTGTATATGTGAATTATTCTGAAGGTTTTGAGCCAGCGTCTAGTGAGACTCTTGATAATGAAGACGATTTAAACCACGGCATGAAACTTGATGCTGTGACATCAGAGCAAATCGAATTAGGAGGTAAGTGGCAAATATCTGAGCGCCTACTTGTTGAAAGCGCTATCTTTGATATTAAAAAACGTGGAGCTTCAATTACTGAAACAATTACTGGTAACCCTGATTATAACTCGATAACCACTCAAGCTGGCTTACAACGTCACAAAGGTATTGAGTTATCAGCACAAGGTGCGGTTACAGACACATTATTCGTAATGGCCTCAACCATGTACCTTGATGCTGAATATGAAAAAGACGATAACTACGAAGGTAAAGCTCCTGTTGACGCGCCTAAGTGGTCTGCAAGTTTATGGTCTCGTTATGAGTTGACTGAGTCATTAGCACTAAATGGTGGTATTTTCTTCCAAGGTAAGCGCTTTGCTGACAGCGATAATGAAGTAGAAAAAGATGCTTATACGCGTCTTGATGTAGGTGCAACTTACAGTACTAAGGTATCAGATGTTGGTTTAGACTTCCGTTTTAACATTGAAAACTTACTGGATACTGACTACCTTGCTGGTGGTGGCGTAAGCTCTGTTACCGTGGGCGATGGCAGAACCGCACGCTTTGAAGTTAAAGCCTCTTTTTAAACCTTTTTAACTTTGTTTAAATAACCTGAAAGCTTGATCTATAAGTAACACAATAACACTTATTTTCTAGCTTTCAGGTTACCATTCAAATGATGGCACGCTACAGATTTCACTATTCAATTATCTTATTATAATGCTCTGTAACCCAATTAAATACATTGATGTATTGAAACCATAAAAATTAGTAACGACTACATCTAAGCGTAACAGTACACATAGTACTATCTACATTACACGATGTAGCTTGGTAGCAAGACATTCCATTATCTCTTTCATAGACAGTTTCTAAAAAATTTCGTAAATTCTTATTAAATGCAGCACCGTTATTATGATGTAAATCAAAATTTGCCATGCTATTGCTTGTTGTTGCTGAACCGGCTATTTGGTTGCAAGTTGTTCCCGAGACTGCGCAAACCAGAGTGGTTCCACTAACGGTATTGATAATCTGAAATTGTAATGGCTGAGCCGTGGCGGTTTCCATATCTTGCTTAACTTGCTGGCCATTATCGCTATAACCCAATATATTGGCTATTATGTTTGTAATACCCTCAATTCGATTGATCCCTTTATCAATAATGTCTCCATCTTTATGCTTACCGCCTTTATTTAGAATGAACTGATTGTCAGTGCCGGTATTAACATCTTCAATTAAAACGTTATCGTTTAATGGCTCCACAGCCAATATTTGATTACATCCGGTATTATCACAACAACGTTCTTCTGTAGGATCACATTGATAAATAATTTTTTCATAAAATTTGTTTTCAATGTAAGCATTACGGAATGCCCAGAGAATATCATTGGCTTGTTCATCTAATGAAAGACAATTATTTGTGCAGTTTGACACAAAATCATAATCTGCATGCACTAAAGTCCCTGTTAATTTTTCACGCACTCGTTTTACATGAACCTTATGCTCTTTGTTACTAGCATCCTTAAAATACATAGCCAAAACATCATAAGCGTAACTTTGCTGACAAATTCGATTATTACTTTGCAAGCTATCTAAACAATTATTGGCTTGTGCAAAATGAGGTGTAAATAAAAAAGAGATACTGATAATAAAAAGTAGTTTTTTCAACATATTCATTCCTTAAAATGTCGCTATTTTTAGTTTAACTTTGAATTTAGATACCCCATTTTAAATAGAGCATCAAAGAACCTTACTACAAAGGCGACACAAAGACAATCCAACAAAAAAAGTGAAATTCAATGTAAATCAATAGTAGACCATTACATCTGGTTGACTAGGGCGATTATTAGTCTTCAGAACGCTTTATTAATAAAACAACATAAAGCAAAGGTTAAAGTAACATAGCTATTGAATGATTGTGTAAAATTGAAAATTTAGAACATATGATGAAGTATTTTGGGTAGTTTTAGGAAGGAATAAATTGAATCAAATTGTTGATACGCAGTACATCTTAGTACTGCGCTTACAGCTAACAGGTAGTTGCGTTATTTAAATAAAAGCAAATGCATCAGCATGCATATGCGCTAATAAAGCACCACGTTTAACAAAATCATCACGAATAATACCAACCATTTCAAAGCGCCCTGCCAGGTAAATATCATAATCTTCTAAGTTAGCAATATCGTCCATCGCTGCATTATGCACTAACCCCGTTTTACCTTGCCAGATTTCACTTTCACCAACATTTTCAATAACAGGAATAAACTGCGCTTGTGGTAATTTAGCAATTATTGCCGCTGTTTCATCTAATTCGTATGCCGCTGCTAGTTCACGCAATCCCCAGTAAACAATAACCGGGCGTTGTGATTTTTCTTCCGCTAAATATTCAAACATTGATTTAATATAAGAAAAGCCCGTACCACCTGCTAACAATAATAAAGGTCGCTCACTATCAAGACGTAATTCAGCATTACCTAGTGGAATTTCGATACTTACTGGCTCATTAGCAGCTTGCGCAGCTTGAAGGCGTTCGATCACTTGCATTGGGTAGCTATCGGCAATAAATGCCCCTATTTGTAATTCTATCAATTCATTGTTAGGTGAGCTCGCAATAGAAAAAGGACGTTTATCCTCATGACTCATAACAAAATTTAAATACTGGCCCGCAATAAAATTCACTTTTTCGTTCGGTTTTAATAACACTTTAAATACATGTGGCGTTAACGATGTTAACGATACGATTTGACAATCAACAGTCTTCATTTTAAACCTTCTTCCTAATTAATATCTTCTGATAAAATATTGAGTTCTTCCCAGATTTCATCAACTTGCTGTTTAATATTTTCATCCATAACTATGGGTTCACCCCATTCTCTATTAGTTTCGCCTGGCCACTTATTGGTAGCATCTAAGCCCATTTTTGAGCCTAAGCCCGATACTGGCGAAGCAAAATCTAAATAATCAATAGGGGTATTTTCAATTAAGACAGTGTCTCGACTTGGATCCATGCGTGTAGTCATCGCCCAAATCACATCTTCCCAATTTCTAGCATCCACATCATCATCACATACAATAACAAATTTTGTGTACATAAACTGGCGTAAAAACGACCAAACACCCATCATTACACGCTTTGCATGTCCTGCATATTGCTTTTTGATTGTTACAACGGCTAAACGGTATGAACAACCTTCAGGCGGTAAATAGAAGTCTTGAATCTCGGGGAACTGTTTTTGTAAAATAGGCACGAATACTTCATTTAACGCCACACCTAAAATGGCTGGTTCGTCAGGCGGTCTACCTGTGTAGGTACTATGATAAATAGGATCTTTACGCATAGTGATGTGTGTGACGGTAAAAACAGGGAAATCATCTACTTCATTATAGTAACCGGTGTGATCGCCATAAGGCCCTTCAGGTGCCGTTTCATCAGGATCTAAGTACCCCTCTAAAATAATTTCTGCTGTTGCTGGTACCTCTAAGTCATTACTAATCGACTTAGTTACTTCAGTTTTAGCGCCACGCAACAAACCTGCAAAAGCATATTCAGATAGCGTATCTGGTACTGGTGTAACTGCGCCTAAAATAGTGGCAGGATCAGCACCTAAAGCAACAGAAACAGGATATTTCTCGCCAGGATTAGTTTTTTTAAACTCTTGAAAATCTAACGCACCACCACGATGAGATAACCAGCGCATAATCACTTTGTTTTTAGATAAAACTTGTTGCCGGTAAATACCTAAATTTTGTCGTTCTTTATGCGGCCCTTTAGTGACGGTTAATCCCCATGTTATTAATGGTGCAACATCACCTGGCCAACAGCTTTGAATAGGTAATTTGGATAAATCAACCTCATCACCGGTTAAAACCACTTGCTGGCATAGTGCTTTTTTTATGAGCTTGGTTGGCATATTAAGCACCTGTTTATATACAGGTATTTTTCCTAAAGCATCACGAAAACCAGTTGGCGGCTCAGGCTCTTTAAGCATGGCTAGCAGTTTACCAACATCACGCAAGGCGTTTACATCGGTTTGCCCCATAGCTAATGCTACACGCTCTGGGGTGCCAAATAAATTAGTTAATACTGGTACATTGAAAGACTGGCCATGCTCATCAATGGCGTTTTCAAATAATAGTGCGGGCCCTTTAGCACGTAAAGTACGGTCGCTAATTTCAGTCATTGTTAAATGAGTAGAAACAGGCTGAGTAATACGTTTAAGTTGACCAATTTTTTCTAATTGAGCAATAAAATCTCGTAAGTCACTATATTTCATAATTATATAATCGGAAATTTTCAATGGTATTAATAGAATTGAATTAATTATACCTTGCTACAAAGGTAAGGCATAATTTATCGAAGTAACGGATCACTCATAGCTTGACTTTTAATTTTGTCAAATGCAACTTGAATACGCTTTATTATTTCAATATCCGTTTTTTTACTTGCTGCTAAATATAATGTTACTTCAAGATCTTTTAATGGGAAGATGGGCTTAATTTGACTGCAATCTAAATTTTGTTTTTGGCAAGCTTCATAGAAATATAAATCGCTACCTGTTACTAAATCAACGCGATTGGCCAATAACATTCTTACAGATTGTTCACTGTTATTGATAAGATGAATATTGGTTAGATTTTTATTAGCTAAATAATGGTGAAATGCTGAATTTCGCCCTACCGCCAAACTAAAATTATTAATGGTTTCAAAGGAGTCCGTTGCTGTTAATTTTATGCCCTCAAACCCATACAAAGCATAATTCACTTTTTGTATTGGACCTAACCATGAAAATAAATCTTCACGCTCTTTCGTTCTTGCTAATGAATAAATAAGTACATTGGGCTGTAAAAGAGCTGTATTATAAACTCTTGCCCATGGCTGTATTATTATTTCATAATTAATATTTGCTTCTTTTAATACTTTTTCAATTAACGCAGTAGCAGGCCCAACAATTTTACCATCTTCTTCATATTGTAAGGGATAAGCATCTTCCGTATATACTTCAAGAATGGCTTCTTGTGCCGATAACGAAAAAATACAAAAATATAAAACTAATGAAAAATACAACTTCATAGTATCTATCCCAAAGCATTAATAATGCTAAACATAATAAAAAACCAGTCATGATGACTGGTTTTATAATATGGCTTGTACCGTGTTTATTTACGTTTCATAGAATCAAAGAATTCGTTATTGGTTTTACTCATCGCCAACTTATCGATGAGGAATTCAATAGCGCCAACTTCATCCATTTCATGCACTATTTTACGTAAAATCCACATTTTTTGTAGCTCGTCAGGTTTAGTTATTAACTCTTCACGACGTGTACCACTACGATTAATATGAATAGCAGGGAAAACACGTTTCTCTGACACTTTACGCGATAAATGTAATTCCATATTACCCGTGCCTTTGAATTCTTCATAGATAACTTCATCCATTTTAGAACCCGTATCAACAAGCGCTGTAGCGATAATAGTCAAACTACCACCTTCTTCAATATTACGTGCTGCACCAAAGAAGCGTTTTGGACGATGTAATGCGTTAGCATCAACACCACCGGTTAGTATTTTACCTGACGATGGGATTACCGTGTTATAAGCACGTGCTAAACGGGTAATTGAATCAAGTAAAATAACAACGTCTTTTTTATGCTCAACCAAGCGCTTTGCTTTTTCAATAACCATTTCGGCTACTTGTACATGGCGACTTGCTGGCTCATCAAACGTTGAAGCAATAACTTCGCCTTTTACTAGACGTTGCATCTCAGTTACTTCTTCTGGACGTTCATCAATTAATAGAACCATTAACTCAGCATCAGGATGATTATGCGCAATACTTTGGGCAATATTCTGTAATAGTAATGTTTTACCGGCCTTTGGTGGCGCAACAATTAAGCCACGTTGACCTTTACCAATTGGCGAGGCTAAATCTAATATACGAGCCGTTATATCTTCCGTTGAACCATTACCACGTTCCATGGTAAATCGTTCATTTGGATGAATAGGAGTTAAATTTTCAAATAAAATTTTATTACGAGAGTTTTCTGGGCGGTCAAAGTTTACTTCAGTAACCTTTAATAAGGCAAAATAACGTTCGCCTTTTTTAGGTGAGCGAATCTTTCCTTGAATAGTATCACCCGTACGCATACTAAATCGACGGATTTGACTAGGTGATACATAAATATCATCTGGTCCAGCTAAATAAGAAGAGTCTGCGGAGCGTAAAAAACCAAAGCCATCTTGTAGGATCTCTAAAACACCACCACCGAAAATATCGTTGTCGTTTTCAGCATGTTTTTTTAATATAGCAAAAATTATATCTTGCTTGCGTGTTCTAGCCAGGTTTTCCAGCTTCATCGTTTCAGCTAGTTCAACCAAGTCATTAATGGATTTTTCTTTTAATTCGGTAAGGTTCATAGGGGGTTTCTTAAATTATTTTAAGTGTTTATGTCTGGGGCGATTGCCGACAACAGTATATGTTCAATGTATTTTTATAATCTTCTTATCTAATAATAGCACTTATAATGTAGCAAATTTAGATAATAGAATTGGGATAGTGGGGCGTTAATCTTTACTCAGAATCTAAATTTAGCATTAAAAACCATCTAGGTAAAGGCACTAGTTAAAATGTAAGCAAAATATAACGACATAACTATATTTTTCTGCATAAAAAGACAATTTAACATTACTCATTATCATTCTTTTGCTGCTTCATTTCTCTTAAACGCTCACGGTATTTATTTCTAGCAAATTCTTGCATATCAGTTACCGTATCACTTTCATCAATAATTTCTCGTCCAAGCAAGGTCTCAATTGCATCCTCCAAAGTTACCACCCCAGAAGTTTGTCCATATATATCTTCAACCAAGTATAAATGTATATGATTTTTAATAAACATATCCAATAACTGCTGAACAGGTAACTTCTCAGACACCGAACTTAATGGCAGCACAAAATCAATAAGCGGCCTGTCACCATAGCCATTGCGCTCTGCTTGATATAAATCCCCTTTCATCACTTTGCCTTTTATATCATCAATTGTTGTTCCGTAAATAGGAATACGGGTAAATTGAGGGGTTAATTCATGATTTAGCGCCTCAGTTACCGTCACATCTTGATGTAACATATGTACTACTGTACGCGGCGTTGATATCTGCCCGGTACGTAATTCACGTAATGATAAAATATTAGATAAATATTCATTTTCCTGGGCAAACAAACTACCATCTTTATGGCCTAACGAGGCAAGCGCAATAATTTCTTCGCGGGTAATTTCATTTTCTTTATTTTGTTTGAATAAGCGCGTTAAACGCGTTGCAATCCACACCAATGGATAAACAATTCTAACTAACCAAACAATCATATATGCCGAAGGAATTGATAAGCTACGCCAAAAGGTAGCCCCTAAGGTTTTTGGTATAATTTCTGACAAATATAAAATGGCCAATGTCAGTAATAGCGCAATTAAGGTTTCCCAGCGCTCACCAAAAATACTAATAGCTTGGGCTCCAACACCTGCAGCTC
The DNA here is from genome assembly GCF_030547795.1 of Colwellia sp. 5_MG-2023. Lineage (NCBI taxonomy): Bacteria > Pseudomonadati > Pseudomonadota > Gammaproteobacteria > Alteromonadales > Colwelliaceae > Colwellia > Colwellia sp. 5_MG-2023. The sequence continues at coordinate 137,607 of NZ_JAUOPW010000007.1, forward strand.
CCATGGTATGGGCGAAAGTATTTAAAATTAATATACTAGAAAGTGACTCATCTAAATTACTTTTAGCACGCGCTAATACTGCACCGGCCTCTGGCTTTTCAGTTTGGGTTTGCTCCACAAAACTAGGAGTCACAGACAGTAAAACTGCCTCGAGTACAGAACAGAAAAATGACACACCAATAGCAATGGCGAGATAGATGAAAAGCAGGGTCAAATGTTATTTATTCCTAATGATTCCATTATAAAATAGCATAGCACAACCAAACAAATAATTAAGAAGCCTTAATAGAGTCTTAATATTGTTAATAAGGCCAATTTAATTTCAGCACCCTATTCAACTGAATTAGCTCGCTACACTAGGCAAAAAAATACCGCTTACATACGAGCGGCATTAGATAAATTTAAACGATACTAACTCAGAAACTTAAAGATTTTTATCTAAAAATTCTTTTAATTGAGTTTTTGATAGGGCACCTACTTTAGTATCCGCAATTTCACCATCTTTAAATAATAATAGCGTTGGAATACCTCTTACACCATACTTTGGTGGTGTTCCAGAGTTTTGGTCTATGTTTAGTTTACCTATCGTGACCTTGCCGTCATATTCATTAGCAATATCATCAAGCACTGGGGCTATCATCTTACAAGGGCCACACCATTCAGCCCAGAAATCAACCAATACTAAACCAGGTGCTTTTAAAACATCGGCTTCGAAACTATCATCAGTTAGCTGAATAATTTTCTCGTTCATCTTGTTCTCCGTTAGTTATGGCGCTTACGCCAATCTATTAATTACAATATTAAATGTGTCTATAAAACCTTTATGGGGCTTTATTGTTTAAATATCAAGTTCGTTTTCTTTAATCTTCACTTATCAGCGCTAAAATTAGTCATTAACTAAGTTAGGTGTTAAGCTAGCGCCATGAAAAAAACACACTTAACAGAAACAAAATTCGCTGACTTAAATCTTGCTCCGCAAGTCGTCACTGGATTAGAAGCTATGGGCTTCGAATATTGTACGTCTATTCAGGCGAAATCTTTACCCGTGCTACTTCAAAGTACTGATATTGCTGGTCAAGCGCAAACAGGAGAAGGTAAAACTATCGCCTTCTTAGCTGCAACTTTCCATCATTTATTACAAAAAGAAGCACCAACACATAATCAGCCTAGAGCATTGATTATGGCACCAACACGTGAATTAGCAATTCAAATTCACCGTGACGCCATTGAACTCTCTAAAAGTACAGGGTTACGCCTTGGTATTGTATATGGTGGTGAAGGTTATGAAAGTCAACGTTTGGCACTAGAACAAGGTGTCGATATTTTAATTGGTACCTGTGGCCGATTAATTGATTACATGAAGCAAGGCGTATACAACTTAACAAATATTGAAGTAATCGTTTTAGATGAAGCCGACAGAATGTTCGATTTAGGCTTTATTAAAGATATTCGCTATATGTTCAATAAAATGCCTCCCGCTAAACAACGTCTAAGCATGTTATTTTCGGCGACGTTATCATTTAGAGTCAAAGAGCTTGCTTTTGATCACATGAATGACCCAACAAGTGTTGAGGTTGAACCTGAACAAAAAACTAACGTGCGCATTAGTGAAGAGTTATTTTACCCTTCAAATGAAGATAAAATGTCTCTTTTACAAACGCTGATTGAAGAAGATTGGCCTGAAAAAGCGATTATTTTTGCGAACACTAAACACGTTTGTGAAAAAGTTTATGATCACTTGGTTGCCGATGGTCTTCGCGTTGGTTTATTAACAGGTGATGTTCCACAGAAAAAACGCCTAAAAATATTAGAGCAATTTAGTGAAGGTAGTGTAGATTTCTTAGTAGCAACTGATGTTGCCGCGCGAGGCTTACACATTCCAGAAGTAACACACGTATTTAATTTCGATTTACCTGATGATTGTGAAGATTATGTACATCGTATTGGCCGAACTGGTCGTGCTGGCGCAACTGGCCATGCTATCAGTTTAGCTTGTGAACAATATGTATTTAATTTACCTGATATTGAAAACTATATCGAACATGAACTTCCGGTAACAAAATACGATTCAGATGCATTAATTGATGATTTACCTCAACCAAAACCTCGTCAACGTCGCCCTCGACCAAATTCAGGTCGCCCTGGTGGCAACAGGCAAGGTGGTAATAGTAATTATCGTGGCCGTCGTTAGTCAAATATAGTAAGAACATGGAAACTTCCAACACAATACCACAGTACGATGCCAGCCATTACGCTGTGGTTGACTTAGGCTCTAACAGCTTTCATTTATTAATTATCCGTATGCATAATAACCAACGGATAGAGGTAAACAAGGTTAAACGTAAAGTACGTTTAGCTGCTGGCCTTAATCAACAATTAGCGCTTAACCCAGAAACGATCGCTTCTGGTCTTGATTGCTTAAAATTATTCGCTAAACATCTCTCGACTATACCTGTAAGTAATATCAGCATTGTTGCTACCGCAACCTTGAGAATAGCGACTAATAAGGATAAATTTATAAGTCAAGCCAACAAAATTTTGCCTTTAAATATTAAGTTATTAAGTGGTGTTCAAGAAGCAGAAACTATCTATAAAGGCGCAGCTTACTCTTGTACTAATGAGCTTGAGAAAAAACGATTAGTAATTGATATCGGCGGCGCCAGCACAGAATTAATTATAGGCAAAGACTTTAGCACAAGTAAGGTCGTTAGTTTAAATTTAGGTTGTGTTAGTTTTAGAGAGCAATTTTTTACCAATGGACAGTTAACTGAGCAAAATATTACTGCTGCCATTCATGCTGCCAGTGATATTATCACTCCCATCAGTACTGGGTTTATTCAACTAGGCTGGCAATCTGTTTCCGGTAATTCAGGCACGATACAGGCATTAGCTGAAATATTATCTTATCGTCAACAAGAAATAATCATCACCCCTACTTTCTTACAAGAGATCAAACAAAAACTGATTGAACTTAAATCTATTGATAATATTAGCTTCGACGGTTTACGCGCGGATAGAGCTGCGGTATTAGCGAGCGGATTATGTATATTAATAGCGCTCTTTAATTGTTTACAAATTAAAGAGCTAACATTATCCACTGGTGCCCTGCGAGAAGGTTTATTATTTGAACTATTATCTGATAAAGCCTAATAAATAAGGCTGAGTTTCCCCAAGCTTAAATTAGCTCTCTTCTTTCAACCATCCTGCTACTTGCTTAGCGAAGTAAGTCAAAATTCCATCAGCACCGGCACGTTTAAAGCATAATAAACCTTCCATAATACAAGGCTTTTCTGCCAACCAGCCATTTTGAATTGCAGCCTTCAGCATGGCATATTCCCCGCTGACTTGATAGGCATAAGTTGGGACTTGAAAGGTATCTTTAACACGACGTACTACATCTAAATATGGCATACCTGGCTTCACCATTACCATATCTGCGCCTTCGGCTATATCTTGTGCGACTTCATGCAAAGCTTCATTACTATTAGCAGGATCCATCTGATAAGTGTGCTTATTGCCTCCTTTGATATTACTGGATGAACCAACCGCATCACGAAATGGACCATAATAATTAGATGCATACTTAGCAGAATAAGCGAGAATCTTAGTATTAACAAAGCCATGCTCTTCAAGCGCCATTCTAATAGCACCGACACGTCCATCCATCATATCTGATGGTGCAACAATATCAGCCCCAGCTTCGGCATGAGATAATGCTTGTTTCACTAAAGTATCTTTAGTAACTTCATTTAATACATAACCCTCTGGTCCTGCTTTATTCTCATCACTTTCACTTAAAATACCATCTTGGCCATGTGTAGTGAACGGGTCAAGTGCTACATCAGTAATTACTGCTAACTGAGGAAATTTAGCTTTTAAAGCACGAACAGTACGCTGCGTTAACCCCTCAGGGTTGTATGATTCTTCAGCCATCAAAGATTTGATATCATCTGGCGTAACAGGAAAAATTGCAATCGCAGGAATACCTAAATCTACTAACTCTTGAGCTTCTTCTAATAACAGGTCAATACTCTTACGTTCAACACCTGGCATAGATAGAATAGCTTCTCGTCTATTATCACCTTCTAAAACAAATACAGGGTAGATTAAATCATTTACAGTGACTTGATTCTCTGCCATTAACCGTCGAGTATACTCATCTTTACGCATACGACGCATACGACGAGCTGGATATTGACCAAACATATTACTATTGTTATTCATTACCATTCTCCTAAATTTTTATCTTCTGCAAACACGTTTATTGCGTTGTATATTCTTGCGTTTGGTTTCGACCATGATTTTTTGCCTGATAAAGCGCTTTATCTGCAAAAGAAAATATCTGCTCCGGTGTGATATTTTCTTGTTGAACATAGGTAAAAAGACCATTACTCACCGTTAGTGAAATACTTTTTTCGTCATATATAAAAGGCCGTTCAGCAATATTTTCTCTTAATGTTTCAGCAAGAGCTAAAGCACCCTTAGCATCCGTATCTGGTAGAATTAAGCAAAACTCCTCTCCACCATAGCGAAAAGCCATATCACTACTTCTTTTTAAACTCTTGTTAATATGCTTACTCACCCACGCAAGACACTGATCTCCTGCTAAATGTCCATAAGTATCATTAACACCTTTAAAATGATCTATATCTATTAAAATAATACTTAATGGGGTTAAATTACGCTTACTTCGACGATATTCAGCAAGGATTCTTTGATCATAAAAACGTCGGTTATATAAGCCAGTTAATTCATCAAGTGTATTCTTTTTTTCTAATTCTCGATTAACTTCTTCTAATTCCTGTAAGGCAATATTAAGCTCTAAAGTTCGCTCTTGCACACGGTTTTCTAAATCTTCTTGGGTTTGTGATTGTAAAGTAAGTAGCTCTTCTTGCGCACGTTCCGAATTAAGCTCACTAGTTAATGCTTGCCGTTGCGCTAAGTGTTTATCAACTAATTGATATCGGTACTGATAGCTCAATATAAAAGTAATCATTAAAGCATTAAGCCAGAAGAGCATGCCATAAAATGAACTACGGTAAGAAACAAAGCCCATATCAAACCAGTTTACGGAAACAATAACAATGACTACAAAAATCAACTGAATGAGCATCACAAAGGTAAATAATAAGGCTAAACGAGATGCTGATTTATATAAATAAATACCAAGAATAACTAAAGAAAGCTCTAACAATATATAAATTGCCATACTAATATTAACGTTATCAGCAATAGATAGCTGAATACTCACAGGCATATAAATTAATAATGCCCAACAGACTGCTCGAATACTCCGGTGAATATTGTAAAACTTATTTTTTAAGTGAAAAAATTGTGTACTGAAAGCCAATAAACATATTGCTGATGACGCTGATAATAAAGGAAGTTCAACCCCTACCAACCAAGTAAAAGCAGGAAAAAGATAAGACAAGTTAAAACCCAGCATTGCTGCGAGCATTAGGCTATTACTCAAGAGATAGCCAAATAAAGCAATGATAGCTTTACTACCTGTACTAAAAAATAGCAGCATACATGCAATAGATAAGCAAAGTAAGCCACCTATAACAATCCCTTGCTGAAACTGTAAATCACTATTAGCCGCAATATAAGATTCTGTAGAATATACCTTCAATGAAGAACGGAGTTGAGCAGAGCTTTTAATCGCTAAATAAATTGTCATTTGTGAGTGAGGATCCGCATTCACTTTAACGCTGCGATTATTACTTCGTTGCAACATCATCTTTTTCTTATCAATATTTTTATATTGATCTTGAATAAATAATTCAACCTCGTTTATTCGTACTTGGTTGGCCATATCGAGATAAACTTGCTTTACTTTGTTAGTATTATTTACTAACTCAAAAGCAATCCAGTTTTCCCCTGGCATTATTAGTAAATCACCGTTATTAAGGTGGATTTTTTGCCATTCGCTATTCTCTAATGTAATTACTTCATGCAACTGATGTTGTTCCGATTGCTGAATAAGTCGATATAAATAGTCGACAACAAGATGTTTATCTTGATCAAGGCTATATCGAGGAATCTCAGCTTTTACTTGTACGGATAACATCATCAAAAAGACAGAAATTACCATCAGTAAAATCTTCATAATTTTAAATATTGGATGAGAAAGTATTGGCATAATTGACGTTTATTTCAAAGTTCAACAGCTAAGAAGGTAAATCGAACACTTGTTGTGCATTTATACTTGTTTGACTAACTAATTCTTCAGGGTCAAGCGCTAGAATATGAGCAATTTTATCAATTATAAAAGGTAAGTAACTTGGTTCATTACGATTACTTTTCGGTTTTGGGCGAATCGTTCTTGGAATTAAGTAAGGAGCATCGGTTTCAACAAGCAGTTTATCTAACGGAATTAAATTAATAATTTCCTGTAAAGAGCTACCTCTTCTTTCATCACAAAGCCAGCCCGTTATACCAATATACATACCAGCATCAACACACTTTACCAATTCTTCTTTATTGCCAGTAAAACAATGAGCAACCATAGCGGGTACTTGATCAATAAAAGGACTTAATGCATTGAACCAAGCTTGAAAAGCATCTCTTTGATGCAAAAACAACGGCTTATTAAGCTGCTTAGCTAACTGAATTTGTTCTTTGAATACTACTAACTGTTTTTCAGGAGTAGAAAAATTTCGATTAAAGTCTAAACCACATTCACCTATCGCTTTAACACAGGGTTGCTCTGCCAACTTTGATAAATCATTTAAATAACCTTCATTTACTGCATCAGCATCGTGTGGATGTACACCAACAGTAGTATATAAAGTATTCGGAAATTGCTGTTGATAATGTTGACATAGTGCTACTCCTTTTTTACTCTCATCAACATTAGTTCCTGTAATAATTAACTGATGTACGCCTTTATTCTTAGCACGAACAATGACTTCAGTTAAATCTTTATCGAAACGTTTGTTGGTTAAGTTAACACCAATATCAATCATTATTTAAGTCGCTTAACTCGTATATTTCGATTAAGACCTTCTTTAAATAAATACACAGAGCCAAAGCTACCTTTTTCCAAATTGATACGATCACCCACAGCTAATTTTAAAATAGTTGTGTCTGTTTGTTGCCATCTTTGACCGTTTTCTAAATCAATAACCCACTGACCACGAATCAACTTTTTCAAACCACTGACAGTTGCAGTAATACCTTCAATTTCTTCTTTAGGTTTTTTCAACGTTTCTTTAGCAAAATCATCTATTCTCTTTGCTTCTGCTAGTTCTGTGTTTTCAACTGCCGCTACTACTTCTTTAACTTCTTTAACTTCTGGTACGGAAGTAGTGCTTAAGGGGGCTAAATTTTTCTCTGATAGCTTATCAAAGCATGCTAATCGCTCTTGATCATTAGAGACGTGCATACAGTGTGATAACCCCTCAACTAAAATACTATTATTATTAGCCAATACACCTGTTGATATTATGGTACATAATAAACCAAATAGTGCTGTAATATTTACTTTCATGAATCATCCTTATCGAGATCTTCATCTTCTTTGTGATACAACGAAGCTATAATAATACCAACTTCAAATAACAGTAGCATAGGTATAGCCAACATCGACTGAGAAATAATATCTGGTGGTGTTAATAACATACCTATAACAAATGCACCTACAACAACATAGGGGCGCTTTTTTCGTAAACTATTAGGAGAGGTAACACCTGTCCAACACATTAGTATAATAGCAACAGGTATTTCAAATGCCGCACCAAACGCAAAAAATAGCTTCAAGACAAAGTCTAAGTAACTACTAATATCAGTTGCAATAACAACACCGTCTGGAGCAACTGACGTAAAAAAAGCGAATATCACCGGAAAAACAGCAAAATACGCAAAAGCTATACCGCTATAAAAAAGCAATGTAGAGCCAAGCATCAACGGGGCTATTAATCTCTTTTCATTTCGATAAAGCCCAGGGGCTATAAAAGACCACATTTGATAGAGAATATATGGCATAGCAAGAAATATAGATAAAACAATTGTTAACTTAAATGGTGCTAAAAAAGGTGATGCAACATCAGTGGCAATCATCTGTGATCCAGATGGCATAGTTTGAAGTAATGGTTGAGCTAAATATTGGTATATATCTTGAGCAAAATATACCAAACAACAAAATACGACGATAACCCCTAAAACAGCATGAAGTAATCGAGTTCTTAATTCGAGTAAATGATCGAAAATTGTGACACTCTTTTCTGATTCTAATGGTGTTGATTGTTCTTGATCAGTAGCTGTATTCATTATTCTTTTTTATCTGTATCAATAGGAGAAGTATTATTTTCTTTATGAGGTGACAATTCATTATTAATAGATAAATTCCCCTCATTGTCTTCTGCTAAAGTAGATTGAGTAGAAGTTGGATTTAAAGGCGATGAAGCTATATTTTTTTCATCTATACTCTTCGTATCCATGTTTTTAAATGGTTCTCTAACCATTTCTGCTGCTTCTTGCAGCGACTTAACAGATTCAGCAATTTCAGGGGACAAATTTTTCATGCCGCCCTGTTCTGCTTTCTTTAAGTTCGCATGTAATTCATGAATTCTTAATTCTTCAGTGAGCTCTGATTTCACACTATCGCTAAAATTACGAACCCCCGCTATCCAACCTTTCACGGTTCGAATAGCCACAGGTAAACGTTCCGGACCAAGTACAATAAGTCCGATAATACCAATAAGCATTAATTCCCAAAAGCCAATATCGAACATGCGTTACGCCTGACTGTTTTCTTTTTTACTATCTTTTTGGCCAGCTTCACTTTTAGCTGCAGTATTGTCAGCTAAAGAATCTGCCTCTTTGTCCGATTTAGCCGTTGAATCCTTTTCATCTGTTACTGCATTTTTAAATCCTTTTATAGCAGAGCCTAAATCTCCACCCAAATTACGTAATTTTTTAGTACCAAATAATAAAACAACGATCACAGCAATAATTAATAATTGCCAAATACTAATGCCACCCATAAGAAACTCCTATAATCTATTTAACAGCAGTATACACCGAAACTCATTAACTAAACGAGTAAAAGACTATAAAGATTTAATAAAATATTCAAGAAAATACGATCAAAGTTAAATGCAGTCGTTTTTCAGATAAGATAGGAATTTATGCGCAGTTTTTATCTTGACTTTTAAGAGAGGTAATTTGGATCTTTTCAGGTTTATTAATATGATATCCTTGCCCAAAGTCGCAACCTGCAGCATGAAGTTTTAACATTACCGATTCAGTCTCTATACCTTCCGCCACTAATCGATAACCATATTTTTCACCTAAGTCATGTAAAGCCTTAACCAAAGGTAAATTTCTATTACTATTTGTTAAAGTGCTGATAAAGCCTCTATCTAATTTAATGAATTCAAAAGGATAGTTATGTAAAAAACTAAACGAAGACACACCTGAGGCATAATCATCTAGTGCTAGCTTAACACCAATATTTTTTAATTTACCTAAACCCTTCAAGGCTAGCTCTTCATGGTGAATAAATGCTTTTTCATTAAATTCTAAAATCAATCTCTGTGGATCAAACGACTGATTCTTAATTAGAGTTATCAGCTTATGCAATTGGTTAGTTTGAGTTAAATGTCGACCAGATAAATTGATTGCGATAAACGCATGTTGGTACTCAAGATCACCCTGTAATAAACTCAGTTGTCTTGCCACTTCTTCAACAACCCAAGTTTCAATTGCTAATATAATGCCCGTTTCTTCGGCTAAGTATAAAAATTCACTTGGTGTTTGTAGACCTTTTTTAGGATGGTTCCAACGTAATAAGCCTTCAAAACCTATCACTTGACCAGTATTTAAATCTGATATTTTTTGATAATGAAGCTCAAATTGTTGCTCAACAATGGCTACACGCAACTCTTGCTCTAACGTCATAGTAGCAATAAGTTTTTCACGCATACTTTCATCATAAAAAACATAGCGACCTCGCCCTAAGCTTTTAGCTTGGTACATTGCCGCATCAGCATCACGTAAAACTTCTACCGCACTGTCATAATGTCTATTGCATAAAGCAATACCTATACTTGCACTAGAATACACAGTATTACTATCAATAATATAAGGCTGTTCAATACTGTTTATAATTCTAGTGGAAACCTCTTCTGCATCATCTGCTGTTAAGGAATCTAGTAAAATAACAAACTCGTCTCCACCGAGACGTGCCAAAACATCATTTTCGCGCACACATACACTAAGACGTTTAGCTATTTCAACAAGGAATATATCACCCGCATGATGACCCAGGGTATCATTGATAATTTTGAATCTATCTAAATCAATAAATAATACAGCATATTGTTGATCGGGATGTCGTTTCAAATGACGAAGTGCATAACTAAGTCGGTCAGAAAACATCGCACGATTAGGCAATTTAGTTAATACATCATGATGGGCATCAAAGTATAGTTGCTGATCAGCCTTATTCTTTTCAGAGAGTTTTTCATGTAAGCTTAAATTTTCACTAATTAATGCTTGTGTTTTTTCTGCTACAAGATTATCCAGTTCTAGGTGATAGTGCTGTTTTAAAGCAATATTTTCTTCTTGAGCTTTTTTAAGGCTTTCGTTTGCTAAGTTTAAAGCTTCTAATAAATAGTGAACATCAGAGCTATCTAGCTCAGTAGGTTCTTTATTTTTAATCCTCGTAGGCATCAATGTTCCTATGCGTGATATACATTAAACTTAGTTAAAATTTCAGCACACTTTTCAGTATGATTTTTGAACGGTTAGTGTATCAAATTATCGCCACTAGGCTAGTAATAAATTACCTTTTGATATAAAGATTTTATGACAAGGAAGTTTTAATATCGCCATAAAGTACTTAAAATAATTCAAACACGCAATATTAGTGTAAAGATGAGGTAACATAGTATTCAAATTTAGATCGCTCTACGAATTTACTGGGCGATAGATACAAAAATACCAGCAGTTAGCTGGTATTTAGTTCTTATACAAATAAGATGGTGGAGGGAGGTGGATTCGAACCACCGAAGGCGGAGCCGTCAGATTTACAGTCTGATCCCTTTGGCCACTCGGG